>JAKDQI010000123.1 GCA_030454995.1 Pseudolactococcus plantarum
TAAAAATATTTCAATCATTGATGAACCAAAAATGTTAGAAATCTCATATCCAATTTTACGCACTTAAAAAGAAAAAACTTATCATGATAAGTTTTTTTTGATTTCAAACATCTCTACATTAATTCCGTTTGTGATTTTACATATCTAAAAAGCTTATCAAAAGATAAGCTTTTTAGATTCAGTCATATACTAAAGTAAGTTAGCCAACTGTAACTTAAACATCCATAGAAAGGATTTCATGGAAAACACGATGTGTAAGTTCTTGTTTTTGTTCTGGTGTTAAATATTTAGTATTAACACAATAACCAGAGATTCGGACAATGACGTCTTCGCCATTTAGAATTTTATCTTTAACATCAGCTAAGTCCATTACGTTCAAGTTGACATGTTGTCCGCCATCTTCAAAATAGCCATCTAATACATCAACTAAATTTTCTACTTGTTCATCTCGTGTCTTACCAAGTGCTTTTGGAGAGACTTGAGTTGTTAATGAGATACCATCATTACCATATTTAAACTCAAGTTTTTCAAGTGTTCTTAAGTTTTGTAACCAACCACCTTTGGCTTTATTTGATGGATTAGCTCCTGGTGAGAAGAATTCAACTTCACTGAGGTTGGCAGTACCATCTTCATTTAAGAAGACACCACGGTGAACTGGTGAGTTCCCAGTTTGTTTTGAATAAGCAACATTAGATGTAATCGTCAACAATGAAACAGTTGCTTCTGCATCTTTATAAAGTTTATGACTTGATAAACGCGTATGGTATTGTTCCATCAACCATTTTGCGATATCATCAGCACGATCATCATCTTCACCATAACGTGGGTAGTCACCAATTGTTTCATAGTCATAAATATAACCATTTTCATCACGAATCGGTTTAACTGTTGCATATTTGATAGCTGACAATGTATCTACTGTATTGGCGAATCCACAAATACCAAATCCCATGTTAGCACGCTGTCTTGACGGTAAGAAAGCCATTTGGACTGCCTCATAATTATATTTATCCGTCATATAATGGATTATATTTAAAGCATCAACATATGTGTCAGTTAACCAATCTAATGATTTTTCAAAATTAGCTACTACTTCATTATAGTTCAAGACATCAGACATAATCGCTTCATTATCAAATACTTTGTAATCACGGTGCACATCATCGAATCCACCATTAATACCTGTTAAAAGTGCTTTTAAGACATTAACACGGGCACCAAAGTACTGAATATTATGACGGCCATCTTCATTTTCAGGATCGAGCGGAGAGACACAACATGAGATACATGACATTTCACCATAGCCATCTTCTGCCATCGTTTTCACACCTTCATACTGAATTGATGAATGTTTATGACTCATACTCATACAATACCGTTTAAAAGCATAAGGTAATTCTTTAGCCCAAAGGACTGTCAAGTTTGGTTCTGGTGAATTACCAATATTATCTAATGTGTTCAAGAAACGATAATCCATCTTAGTGACACGATGTTGACCATCATTACCTACACCAGCCATCGATGTTGTGATGAAGGTAGGATCTCCTGAATAAAGTGCATCATATTCTTTTGTTCTTGCAAATTTAACTGTACGTAATTTCAAGACAAAGTCATCAACGAATTCTTGAATTTCTGATTCTGTAAACGTACCACGCGCTAAATCACGTTCTGCAAAAATATCAAGTACAATCGGCACACGACCAAGTGATGTGGCCGCACCATTAATCACACGACAAGCTGCCATGAAAGCGATGTTAGTCCATTGGATAGCTTCTTTAACATTTTTCGCAGGTCTGCGAACATCCAAACCATATAAATCACCTAGTTTAGCAACTTGATCGATAGCTTGATATTGCAAATTAATTTCTTCACGCAAACGGATATTTGCTTCATCAATTTCTTCGATTGCATTCCAATCTGCTGCTTTTTCTTTCATCAAGAAATCTGCACCATAAAGTGCAAGTCGTGTATAAACACCGATGATACGACCACGTGAGTAAGCATCAGGTAATCCGGTAACAGTGTGTGCATGGCGTGCTTTACGAATATTAGATGTATAAGCTCTGAAAATACCATCATTAACTGTTGTCACATGTTTTGTATAGATTTCATGCATCGCTGGATCTGGTGTGTAACCATGCTCTTTTAATGCCGTTTCAGCCATACGAATACCACCACGAGGCATAAATGATAGACGGAAAAGCTCAGAATTTTGTAACCCGTAAATCAATTCATTTTCTTTGTCGATATAACCTGCCGGAATATCAGCAATAGATGCTACACGATCTGAATCCATAGGAAACTCAGTTGCTTCGTAATGATCTTTTGTCGATTCAACAATTTCTTTAATCTTTAAAGAACGTGCTGTAGGTCCAGCAAGAAACGACTCATCACCATCATACTTTTTATGATTTGCTTTTACAAAACGAGATACACTCGCTTTTTCTTTCCAATCGGTTCCTTCAAAACCTGCCCAAGCTTCTTCAAAAATGTTTTCGCATACTTCAGTTTTCATGTTATGTCATCTCCTGACTTCAACTAGAGAGGTGAACCAATTGGTCACCTGTTTTACTTTACATGTTAATTTTATCACACAGAAAGCGGTTACACAAGATATATATTAATGTTTTCTGACTTTCTTTTATGTAACAGAAGTGTATTATCGTCTTTCTGTACTATTTTTTAGGATATGTGTATTAGTTCACAATAACATCAGAACATACGTTTTCGAATCATGATACGAAAAACGATCCATGAAATCAATGTCGCACTGATCATAATCAACCAAAATGCATTCTCCATATTTTGAAAAGGCAACTTGACATTCATACCATATAAGCCAGCAATAATGGCCGGAATTGTCATAATAAACGTTGCACTTGTCATGATTTTCATAATAATATTTAGGTTATTAGATACCATATTTGAAAATAAATCACGCAGATTTTCTAGCAATTTCAACTGAATTTCTGTCGTTGTCAATGCCTGACTCGCTTCAACGTAGATGTCAAATATGCGGTCTGAAAAACCATTTTCATCATTACTGCTCAAATAAGTTCTCAGTTTTTGATACACTTTAATATTCTCTTTAAGTGCTGCTTCAAAATAAATCAAACTTTTTTGAGAATGAATGATTTCTATAATCTGTTTATTCTCTTGAGATTCCTTTAATGCTGCTTCCAAGTGCTTCATTTTACCTTTGTACTGTGATAAATAATCATGAAAAAATTTCCCTAATGTGCTCATGACTTGAAAAATAATCTCATGTTGAAAGCCCGATTGATCATAGTGCCTATCCAGCATCTTGCTCAAATCACAATTATGGTTTAATGCCAAAATTACACTATTTTGTTTTGCATTCACAATCAAAGAAAATGGATAAACTTCCGTTGTATCGCTTTCAGTAGCTGGATACTGTAAGAGCAATAACATATTATGATTTTGATCAATTTCAAATCGTGCATTCTCATCATCATCTAGAATCCCACCGATATAATCAAAAGGAAAATCATAGGCAGCTGAAAGTTGACCTATTTCTTCTCGACTAGGTCTATTCACTAAAGTAAACATACCCTTAGTGTCTACAGCAACCAGTTTGTTGTCTCCTAAATTATAATTTGTAATCATACCTATCATTATAACAAATATATCCAAACTCTAGGCAATAACTTATCAGTTTAGATTAACTTTACGTCATATATGGCAATAATCGAGGCTATCGTTTATGGCGGATACAAATTCGTGATTGATTTGTTATACTAGATAAAAGGAGGCAAGCATGAAACATATCTTAGTCATTCATACCGGTGGTACAATCAGCATGCATGAAGCAAACGGGCAAATAATACCTGATACACATAATCCTATGCATAACATACAATTAACAACTGATACTGATGTCCAAGTGACTAGTGTTGATTTATTTAATCTCCCTAGTCCACACATAACACCACATCATATGCTGACTCTCTATCAAGAACTCAAAATAAGATTAGTCGACTTTGATGGGGCTGTTATTACACATGGCACAGATACACTTGAAGAAACAGCTTATTTTTTAGATACGATGCAGCTACCTAAAGATAAACCTATCGCATTAACAGGTGCCATGCGAAGCTCAAACGAAATTGGTAGTGATGGGTTATATAATTTTTCAAGTGCACTTAGAGTAGTAGCTAATGATAAAAGTATTGGAAAAGGTGTTGTCGTCGTGATGAATGATGAGATTCATGCGGCAAAATATGTCACAAAAACACATACAAAAAATGTCTCAACATTCCAAACACCGACACATGGCCCATTAGGACTTTTAACCAAACAGGATATTTTATATTTTCAAATACCTGAAGAACGGGTCAGGTTTGAGTTAACTTGTATATCTGGTACAATCCCGATAATAAAAGCCTATGCAGGGATGGGTAAAGAATTATTAAAGCTGATCAATCCGCAAGATATTGATGGAATTGTCATTGAGGCACTAGGTGCTGGTAACTTGCCACCTGATACACTTACCCACATAAAAGAACTCACTGCTATCGGGATACCAGTTCTCCTTGTTTCAAGATGTTTTAATGGTATCGCCGAAGCTGTTTATGGGTATGAAGGAGGTGGCGTTGACTTAGCTGCCTCAGGTGTGATGTTTGTCAAAGAAGTTAATAGTCAAAAAGCCAGGCTAAAATTACTCATCGCACTTAATAGCGGTCTGACTGACAATGAGTTAAAGACTTATATTGAGGGATAAAAAGTACTATCGATCACAAAAAGTCTAGCTGATGATTAACTAGGCTTTTTAAGTTTAAATAAAAAAACACCGATCAGTGACTGATCGGTGTTTTTAAACAAAGTTCTAAACGAATTAGAAGTTTGATTTATCTTTGATGTTGTAGAATGAATCAAGACCTTTGTATACTGCAACTTCACCAAGTTGATCTTCGATACGAAGTAATTGGTTGTATTTAGCAATACGGTCAGTACGTGATAATGAACCAGTTTTGATTTGACCAGCGTTAGTTGCAACTGCGATATCTGCGATTGTAGAATCTTCAGTTTCACCTGAACGGTGAGAAACAACAGCTGTGAAACCAGCTTCTTTAGCCATTTCGATAGCTTCAAAAGTTTCAGTCAAAGTACCGATTTGGTTAACTTTGATAAGGATAGAGTTTGAAGCGCCTTCGGCGATACCACGTTTAAGGTAGTCAGTATTAGTAACGAAGAAGTCATCACCAACCAATTGGATTTTCTTACCAAGAGCTTTAGTAAATTCTTTCCAACCTTCCCAGTCGTTTTCGTCAAGACCATCTTCGAT
>JAKDQI010000124.1 GCA_030454995.1 Pseudolactococcus plantarum
TCTGAACGAATTATCATCAAATATGAAGAAATTATTTCAAAAAAACGCTACTGTTCTAAAAAATATATCATAAATCAAAAAAATATAATATATTGGAAGCGCTTCTATTGCTAAGATAATAATAAGCAAAAGAAAGGATGTATTATGAAGAAATTTCCAAATGATTTTTTATGGGGCGCATCAACAAGTGCCTACCAAGTAGAAGGTGGCTGGGACCAAGATGGCAAAGAACCATCAGTTCAAGATATAAGACCGCCATTTCCTAATACCACAGACTTTAAAGTATCTGTTGATCATTATAATAGATATAAAGAAGATATCCAATTATTTAAAGAATTAGGATTAAAGGCTTACCGCTTCTCTATCGCCTGGACAAGAGTTTTACCTTATGGCAAAGTGAATGAAGCAGGTCTCAAATTCTATGATGATTTAATTGATGAATTAATCGCAAATGGTATCGAACCAATTCCAACTGTTTTCCATTTTGATTTACCCGCATCTTTGCATAAAAAAGGTGGTTGGGGCAATCGAGATACGATAGATGCATTTGTTGACTATTGTAAATTATTGTTTGATCGTTATGGGGACCGTGTGAAATATTGGCAAACCATAAATGAACAAAATATGCTCGTATTTGCTGGTAAAGTACTTGACGGCGCACAGACGAGTTGGAAGAGTGTTTTCCAAGGCAACCATCATATGCTAGTTGCCCAAGCTAAAGCGATGAAAGTCTATCACGACGGTAACTATGGTGGAAAAATCGGGCCAGCGCCAAATATCGCTTGCGTTTATCCAAAAACAGAAAAACCAGAAGATGTATTAGCTGCTGAATACATGAGTGCCTTTAGAAACTGGTTATTCTTGGATGCAGCTGTCTATGGTGTTTATAACCATATGGCAATGAAAATTTTGAAATCGATAGATGCGGTACCTGATATAACAGAAGAAGATCGCATAATCATGAAAGAAAATACAGCAGATTTTATTGCATTTAATTATTACAACTCGATGACGGTATCTGCCCCAGATGATACAGCTAGTGAGCAAAGTAAAGATCAGCAGTCAGGATTTTCAATTCAAGGATTCTTTAAATCAGAAACAAATGAACACTTGAAAACAACTGAATTTGCAAATTGGCCAATTGATCCAGTTGGTTTACGTGTAACAGCAAATCAAATCTATGATCGATATCGTTTACCAGTGTTAATTACAGAAAATGGTCTCGGTCAAGAAGACACAATGACTGAAGATGGTAAAATTCATGATCAATATCGGATTGAGTATCTTGAAGCACACATTGAACAAATGCGACTAGCTATAGAAGATGGTGTGGAATTCTTAGGTTACTGTCCTTGGAGTGCGATTGATTTAATCAGTACACATGAAGGATTCAGAAAACGTTACGGTTTTGTTTATGTCAATCGCGATGATTTCGATCTAAAAGATCTTAGTCGTCATAAAAAAGATAGTTTTTACTGGTTCCAAAATGTAATAAAAAATAATGGCTTGACTGAGTAGGTGATTAGCATGAAAAAATATGCAGGGATAGATATTGGCGGTTCATTCATTAAATATGGGATTGTCACAGAAACTGGAGAAGTATTGTTTTCTGATAAATGCCCAACTGATCGTACTAATTCAAAACTTGTGATTGACAAATTGGTCGAAATTATTGATCGATTAAAGCAAGATTATGGTATCAACAAGGTTGGGATAAGTATCCCAGGTGTCATCAATAGCGATAACAAAATGTTGACTTCTGGTGCACTACAAGATTTATATAAACTTGATGTGAGTCAGACTCTTGCTGAGAGAACACAAACGCATGTGGCTCTTATAAACGATGCTAATGCGATTGCTTATGCTGAGAAGTGGTTGGGTGCTGGTAAAGATAGTGAAAATTTTGTTTGTTTGCCTCTAGGGACAGGCGTTGGTGGATCAATCTTTATGAATGGTCAATTAGTTAAAGGAAGAACAGGTTCTGCTGGAGAATTTGGTATGATGCTGATGGGTCTTGGTAGACAAGATCCGGTTGGTTATGAATCTGCTAGTTTCTATTGCGGTGCGGTAGCAGGGCTGTGTCGCATTTATAATCTAAAACTTGGTAATAAAGAGTTTGCTACATGGGAACGTGATATTAAAGTCATTATTGATTTAGCAGAGTCTGGTCAAAAAATAGCACAAGAAAGCTTAATAGAGTTCTATCAAAATGCAGCAGTATTATTATTAAATATTAGTGTGATAGTTGATCCGGAATTGATTGTTATTGGAGGAGGGATATCTGAAAATACGACGATTATGGCAGGAATCAAAGCAGCAGTGAATCGATTACTTGAGAGATACACAGATATGTCAGCACTCGGTTTTCCTGAGATAAAATCTTGTGTTTTAGGCAATACAGCTGGCATGATTGGCGCCGTCTATCAATTGATTGAACAAGGAGAGTAATAATGAAGAATATGGAAAAGTTTATTGATACGTTCTTTGGCCCTATGGCAAAATATATGAATAAAAGTCCGTTTTTTAGATCGTTAACAGATGCCTTTATCAGAATGACACCTTTGACATTAGGTGCTTCAGTGTTAATGATTGTAGGGTTCTTTCCAATCCCAATATGGCAAAAATTTATTCTATCAACCGGGATATACGAGGATTTCTTAGCAGTACAAAATGCAACTATCAATGCGCTGGGCTTATTTTTAGCGTTTACATTTGCCTACTCTTTTGTAAAAATAAATGCTAAGGAGTACAACCCATTAGTTGCAGGGTTATTGTCATTAGCGAGCTTTATGATAATGATTCCTCAAAAATATGTTTTATACCAAGTAAGTGGTGTAGCTGATAAATTTCCGGTAAAAGGGACAGTGCAAGGGACTACAGATTTACATGCATTCTCTACTGATTATGTTGGTGCATCTGGGATTCTAGTGGCAATTATCATTGGATATATTGTGGCGCGTCTCTACATCTTTTTAAATAGAAAACATTTTGTTATCCATTTGCCTGAGAGTGTGCCTGCAAATGTTTCGGAGTCTTTAAGTCCAACATTTATTTCTGGGGCAATCATGATTTTAGTATTCTTACTTCGCTTAGTCTTTAAGTTTGTACCATTTTTATCTGCTTATGGGAACATCTTTGCCTTTATTACAGGGATAATTCAAACGCCGTTACAAAATGTTGTCGCTTCACCACTATCTCTTATCCTGATTTTATCTTTAGCTAATCTTTTCTGGTATTTTGGGATTCATCCTCAAGTTGTCTACAGTGTTGTTACACCTATTGTTATCGCGAATTCTACAGCAAATATTGTTGCCTATACATCTGGTAAAGGACTGCCATATTTGATGTTTGCGATTGTGGGCGTTGCTTGTGGTACCGGTTTTGGTGGTCAAGGGGCTACGATAGGATTAGTCATTTCTATGATTCGTGCAAAATCTCAGCGGTATAAGGAAATGTTCAAATTAACTTCGGTACCTTCCATTTTTAACATTAATGAACCGTTGATTTTTGGGATGCCAATTATTCTGAATCCAATCTTCTTTATTCCGATGGCGATAGGACCTTTGGTCATGGGATTATCTGCATGGGGAATGGCTAATTTAATTGATTTAACAAAGTATAATCCGACGATTGCTTTTCCTTGGACTACACCGGCAGTTGTTTCAATGCTATTTAAAGGCGGTGTAAAACTTTTTGCAGTGAGTTTGATTTGTGTGTTAATTAGTGTCATAATTTGGTATCCATTTTTTAAAGTGGCTGATAAAAAAGCTGTTGAAGAAGAAGCAATCTTAGCAGAAAATGAGATGGATAATGCAGTAACTGAATAACTATAATATAATAACTCAGTAAACTTGTACTGGGTTATTATATTAAAAGAAAAGAGGGAAACATGGGAGCATTAGGTATTAGTTTATACCCTGAAAAGAGTAGTTATCAAGACGATAAAGTTTATTTAGACATAGCAAAAAAATATGGTTTCAGTAGAATATTCATGAATCTGTTACTATTTAAAGCTGAAAACGTAGCACCGTTAGTAGAGAGGTTACGTCAGACCATAGCTTATGAGAATCAATTAGGGTTTGATACCTTTATCGATGTAAATCCTTACACGTTAAAAGCGCTCAAAGTTGACTCAAAAGATTTAGCATTTTTTGCTGACATGGGTGTTGAAGGTATTCGTCTTGATATGGGATTTACAGGTAAAGAAGAAGCTGAAATGACACGAAATACTATGGGGTTGAAAATTGAGATAAATATGAGTAATGATGATCATTACTTGGAACGTATCTTTGATTATAATCCTAATCGGAATCAATTGGTTGGCTGCCATAACTTTTTTCCACAGGCTTATACAGGATTATCGACTGAGTATTTTGTGCATTGTTCAAAAAGATTTTTGCACCGGAATTTACATACGGCAGCTTTTGTCACATCCCAAGTTGGGGAGGTTGGTCCGTGGTCATTACACGAAGGGCTATGTACATTAGAAGCACATCGTTCACTACCTATTGGTAGTCAGGTTAAGCACTTAAAATTTTTGAATGTGGTAGATGATATCATTATTGGGAACGCCTACGCATCTGAAGATGAACTTAGAGCAATGAGTGAGGCTTTTTATGCAGATAGTTTGACTTTAAGTGTGGACAAGTCAATGGGTACTACAGAGTTAGAAACAGAAATTATCGAAAAAACAGCACATACTTATAGAGGCGACCGTTCGGAGTATATGATTAGATCCTCTATGCCCAGATTTACTTACTATACAACAGCCATCCCTAAGAAAACAGAATCGTTTCCAATTAAAAGAGGAGATGTGTTGATTCTTAACGAAACATATGGACAATATAAAGGTGAGGTACAAATTGCGTTAAAAGATCGGCCGAAAGATGATCGAGTGAATAAAGTAGGGTGTATTTGTCAGGAAGATATGATACTTTTAGATGCTGTGCAACCGTATACTCAGTTCTATTTAAGGTTTATATAAAAAGGTATAAATCATTTTTT
>JAKDQI010000125.1 GCA_030454995.1 Pseudolactococcus plantarum
AATCTAATGTTTAATTAATACCTTATTAATTAATCTTGGTAAACAATCAAATAAGTTCTATTTTTGCCGTTTCATAGCGGAAAAAATAGAAATGGTAGTAGACCATGATTTATAGTACTATATCATTATAGGGAAGGGAGATAAAAATGGGCATTATTATTTTGTTATAGTCACAAACAAAATAGATATTTTATCATCTTTTAGAAATAGACAAACACTAATACAGGTAATTACATACAAAAAGAAAGGTAACAACATCATGAAAAAAACACTTATTATCTGCGCAGCAGGCATGTCATCTTCTGTGATGGCTCAAAAAACAACAGACTATTTCAAACAAAAAGGTATTGATATTGTTGTCGACGCAACAACTGCCACAGAAGGTACCAAAGCGATTGAGACGAGTGATTTTGATCTCTTTATTATTAGCCCACAAACAAAGATGTACTTTAAACAATTTGCAGAGGCAGGTGCACGGGTAGGAAAACCAGTTGTCGAAATTCCTTTTCAAGCTTATATCCCAATTCCACCAGGTATTGAAAAAATGGCCCAATTGATTACAGATAACATGCCTAACTGATGGATAGTTTAGAACAATTAGTTTGGGAGGTGTCAGGATATGCTTAAAAAAGAAAGCAACTTACTTCAGACCCTCTATCAAAACAAAAATGACTTTCTAACTGCTTCCGATATTGCTACAACGATAGGTATGTCAGAACGGACTGTGAGAACTTATATCCAACAAGTTAACGAAAAATTGAGTGGATATGGTGCAGGGATTATCGCTAAACGAGGTATGGGCTTTAAACTCGAGGTTTCTCAAGCTGACAAATTTGAACAATATTATCAGACACAAATAATCTCAAACAAGTTAATATCCCCTAAGGTGCTAATTGAAAATCGTGAAAACTATCTATTAACACGCTTACTCCTAAACGATTCATCTGTTTTATTTGACACTTTGATGTCTGAATTATTTATTAGTCGTTCAACCTTATCTAAGGTATTTCGGAAACTAAAGCAACAGCTGTTACCCTATAAACTTACCATTCAATCACGTGCTGGAAAAGGGGTTTATATTAGTGGTTCAGAACGAGATAAACGCCGATTTATTATGGCTTACTTCTTTGGGCAAAACTATGTAGAATTTGTCCAAGAATACCTAGGTGACACACATTTCTTCGCCGGTATTCAACTGGAAGCCATCACTTTGATTATTATTGAAGAATGTCGTAAAGCACAGCTTAACATACAAGATTTTATCATTCAAAATTTAGTATTACATTTAGCTTTAAGTATCAATAGACTTCAAAAAGCAATCAGTTTATCAACTAATGAAATCAGACACGTGTCACATGCAACACAGGCTTATCAAGTCGCACAAGGCATTATCACCCGTGTAGAAGCACTACAAGCCATCCAATTTCCGCAGCAGGAAGTGGCATTTTTAGCACTACATCTGGTCTCTAACTCATCTACTGCTACTGCTGCACAAGAAATGCCCCCACTAATACTAGAAGCTGAGATTAGAAACTGCTTAGCATCATCTGAGCAGTATGCATCTTATCATTTTTCTGAGGATACTGAGTTGATCAGCGCACTTGTCGCACATATCATTGCCATGCAATTACGCATTACAAATGGCATGGTATTGGTTAATCCTTTATTAGATAAAGTCAAATCAGATTTCAGTGCAGTATTCCAACTCACGCAAGATATTCTAAGTAGCATGCCTCATCTATCAGCTAAACCAATTTCAGAAGATGAGTGGGCCTATTTGACACTACATTTTATGGTAGCGATTGAAAAGGCAAAAGATAAGCAACCCATCCGAGTCCTGGTGGTCTGTGCAACAGGTATTGGTAGTGCTCAGCTTTTAAAAACACGTATTGAAAAAACATTTGGTAAAACAATAGAAATCGTAGGACTACATGGTTACTTTGACTTGAGTCAAGCTGTGATTAAAGATGTCGATGTGATCATCTCATCAATTGACTTGGACCACCTCGTTTTTACGGTCCCAACGGTTCACGTTAGCATCTTTTTAGATGATGATGATATCAAAAAAGTAACTGATATATTTGATAATTTGAGACCTCATGCAAATCCGCATAATGCTGAAGCAACTTCATCACTGACACTTAGTCAAAAGCGCCAGATTTGCCAACAGTTATTCTCCTCTGATTGTTTCTTTAAAACATCAGAAACACAAAAATCTAAGGTAATAGATTCATTACTAGAGCAACTAGCACAAAACGAAGATGATACTTATCTAACAAAAATGTCCGAACAGCTTAAAGCACGAGAACAACTAAGTTCTATCATTTTTAGCGACAGTATCGTCGTACCACATCCAGTTGTACCACAAGGGAGCACCGCAAAAATAGCTGTTGCCATTTCAGAACAAGGTATTAAGTGGGACGCTGATACTGATGCAGTCCATTTTATATTCCTATTATCACCTTCAAAAATAGAGAATCCGCATCTAACAATCGCAACAAAGGCTATCGTTGCACTACTTGAGTTACCTGATATTCAATCAAGATTACTGAAAGTAGAAAACTTTGATGACTTTTTAGATTTATTCTTATCGCTTATATAACTCAATATTAGAAAAGAGGTACTCATGGAGCAAAATAAAGAAGCACTCCAAGTCACTGCTTTTGAACTCATCTTACACAGTGGCAACGCCCGCACACTTATCCACGAAGCATATGATTTAATGGAAAACAATGAGTTTACTGCTGCTGAGCAGAAATTATTAGCAGCCAACGATGAGTTAATACTCGCCCATCGCGTTCAAACTACTTTGTTACAAGATTATGCGAAAGGTGAAGAAATTATTATAGAAATTATCATGGTACATGCACAAGATCACTTAATGACAACCATGACGTTAAAAGAAGTAGCTGAACGTATGAAATTACTTTATCAACGTACTAGTTAAGCTATCAATTTTGAAAGGAGGTATTTATGAGCCAAACTGTGACACAGCAGATCAAAACTGAGCAGCAACAAAATACATTAAAAATTATGAGGTATAATCGCTTTCTACTGATTCGTTATGTTTGTGCCTTTCTATTTTTCATCAACTTATATGCTAGTCTTTTCTACATTGTGAGTCAATCATACCTATTTTCCATACCACTGGTGCTTATCTTGGCACAACTTCCTGCCGTATGGGAACAAATTAAACTCTACAGTACACCAACTAGTCATATCATCTTTACAAAAGTGTTCTTCATCTTACAGGTAGCCATGTTGATTGGCGTATGCCTTACGTGTATGACACCGTTATTTAGTCTGGCCTTCCCATTTTTAACTGTAACACTATCAAGTAGATTGATTATCGCAATCAGTAGTCTATGTTTAGTAGGTATTTGTTTAGCCATGTTAGTCAAACTAAAAAAAATATCACTCAGTAAGGATAGACAGTATAAACGTATCCAACAATATGAGCACTCACTACAATACTAATCATATCAAGGTGAAATGTTTCGAGCTAGCCAACCATGTAAAAGTTAAGCTACGTCAACCACATGTTCAGCTAGTTTATTTTCAAATCACTTTTTAGAAAAGAGGAAAACATGAATAAAGGATTTGCTATCTTAGAAAAATATCTAATGGGTCCAATGGGCAAACTAGCATCATTTCGTTTCGTACGTGCCATCATGGGCGCTGGCCTTGCCAGTATACCATTTACTATCGTTGGTTCTATGTTCTTAGTGTTCAATATTTTACCTTTGACTTTTTCAGGTCTTGAGAACTTCTTTAATGCCACATTTTTTAAATTTAGTGATCTCTATATGCTGGTAAACAAATGTACAATGGGTATTTTATCTTTGTACTTCTCTATTGTTATCGGCTATGAATACACAAAAATATATGAAGAAGAGGGGGTTGGCGTTAATCCGCTAAATGGTGCACTACTTTCAGTCGCTGCTTTCTTCATGTGTATCCCTGAATTGGTCCATGAAAATGGTAAATTTGTCCTTGTACAAAGCCTTACAAAAACAGAAAGTGTTGTTGGAGGCTGGCGTATAGGTGGCTCAAGTCTTGATCGACTAGGTACTTCTGGTATATTCACAGCGATCATCATGGGGGCTCTTGCAGTTAATCTATATGTATTTTGTGTCAAAAAGAACCTCATCGTTAAGATGCCTGATGCTGTACCACCAGGTGTTAGTCGTGCCTTTACAGCACTCATTCCTGCTTTTGTCATTACATTTGCTACTTTGATTATCAATGGTGTACTCGTTGCTTTGGGTACTGATATATTTAAGATGATTGCGATTCCCTTTGGTTTCGTTACTAATTTAACAAATTCATGGCTTGGTGTATGTGTCATTCTATTTTTAATCCATGCGCTTTGGATTGTAGGGATTCATGGTGCTAATATCATCAGTCCTTTTATCACACCAATTACACTTGCAAACCTTGAAACAAATATCACTGGTGGTCATATTCCTTTTGCAGGTGAATTTAACAATTCATTTGTCATCATGGGAGGATCTGGTGCAACGTTAGGTCTGTGTCTCTATCTTGTTTTCTTGGCAAAATCTGATCAACTCAAAATACTCGGAAAAGCATCTATCGTCCCAAGTATTTTCAACATCAATGAACCCCTTGTTTTCGGGATACCAATTGTTTATAACCCATATCTAGCAATTCCATTCTTTTTAGCACCAATTTGTGCTGGTTCTATTGCTTATTGGGCTATCAAGTTAGAGTTTGTTAACCCAATCATTGCACAAGTGCCATGGCCAAGCCCAATCGGTTTAGGTGCATTCATCGGTACAGCAGGTGATTTCCGTGCAGTGATCTTAGCTTTGCTTACTTTCTTTGTTGCTTTTGCCATCTACTATCCATTTATCAAATTTTACGATACAAAACTATTGAAGGAAGAACAAAGTAATGCCTCACAAGAAGCAGTTACACAGTAACTCTAACTTTCATGGCTGACTTTTTAGTATAGGCTAGCACTGATTGATTGATACCAATAA
>JAKDQI010000126.1 GCA_030454995.1 Pseudolactococcus plantarum
TATAAGCGTATAAACTAAGAAGGAATTGTGGTATAATATAACCAATTATGGCTAAAAAAACACAAAGAAAAACATCAACTAAAAAAAATAGAAAAATATCCCAAAAAGCACAAGCAGCATTAGCAGAAAGAAACAAAAAAATTGCTTTTTTTGTTGTACTTTTTTTACTCTTATTTTCTGCAACAAAATTAGGCGTTATCGGTATCACGTTATATAATTTTAACCGTATTATAGTGGGGAGTTTGGCTTATGTGTTTATTTTTGGACTAGTTGGCGTCATGTTAGCTACTTTCTTTAAAAAAGATAAGTCAGATAAATCTGGTAGACCGATTGTAGGAGCTGTTTTAATCTTTTTGTCATTGGTTTTAAGTTTTCAAGCCTATTTTGATAAAGTATTTGGGACTAGTCATACTTGGCAGATTGTCTCTAGTCAATTTTTAAAAATGAAAGTGACGGAGTTCGCTGGTGCTGGTATGTTGGGGCATTTACTTTATGCACCGATTAAGGTGTTGGTATCGGTGATAGGAGTTTACTTGATTTCAGGACTATGTCTACTTTTGGGTCTATATTTCTTAGCGCCTAATTTTTGGCAATCTTTTTTCAAATCAATAGCAGATAAAGTTCAGCAGTACCATGCAGATCGTAAAGCTCGAAAAATTGCCAAACAAGAGAAGCGAGATGCCACAAAAGCTCAAGATGACATGTTGGATGACCCTGCTGTCGCCCCCTCTTTGATAGAACCACCTGTACCATATGATTTTATTACAGCGAATCAACCAGAGATCGTGATGCCAGAATACGATTATGATCAGGAGACAGGTGAGATTATAACGCCAGAAATGACAGATGATGTGTTAACTGAGGAACAACCAATCACATTTTCACAAGCACAAACGTTGTCACATTATCAGTTACCTGATGTGGCATTACTTGCACCAACACCTGTTAAAAATCAGGCTAATGAACGCAGCAATGTGCAAACTAACATCAAAATATTAGAGATGACCTTTAGCAGTTTTGGCATACAAGCGACAGTTGAATCAGCAGTTGTTGGTCCATCTGTTTCAAAGTATGAGATTAAGTTAGCAACAGGTGTTAAAGTCAGTCGGATTTTAAATCTTCAAGATGATTTAGCACTTGCATTAGCAGCTAAGGATGTCCGGATAGAAGCACCTATACCTGGTAAATCACTAGTCGGTATCGAAATTCCGAACGCAGAAGTTGCCATGGTAGGATTTCGTGAGATGTGGGAGAGTGCCAAGACAGATCCTCGCCAATTATTAGAGGTACCTTTAGGTAAAGCGGTTGATGGCTCAATTAAAACGTTTAACTTAGCTAAAATGCCACATATCTTAGTCGCCGGTTCAACTGGATCAGGTAAATCTGTTGCTGTTAATGGTATTATTACCAGTATCTTAATGAAAGCCTTACCTAGTCAGGTCAAACTCTTGATGATTGATCCAAAAATGGTAGAGTTAGATGTCTATAATGATATTCCCCATCTTTTAATTCCTGTGGTGACCAATCCGCGTAAAGCAGCACGTGCGCTACAAAAAATTGTAGATGAGATGGAGAATCGCTATGAACTCTTTCGTCGCGTTGGTTCACGCAATATAGAAGGATATAATGCAAAAGTTGAAAAATATAATGCTGAGAATGTAGAAAAACAACAGACTTTACCATTTATCGTCGTCATCGTGGATGAACTTGCAGACTTGATGATGGTTGCATCAAAAGAAGTAGAAGATGCAATTATTAGAATTGGTCAAAAAGCAAGGGCAGCTGGTATCCATATGATACTTGCGACACAAAGACCTTCTGTTGATGTTATCAGTGGCTTAATCAAAGCAAATGTACCAAGTCGCGTTGCCTTTGCTGTATCTTCTGGAACAGATTCACGTACGATATTAGATGCGAATGGCGCTGAAAAATTATTGGGTCGTGGTGATATGCTCTTCAAACCAATTGATGAGAATCATGCACTGAGATTACAGGGTGCTTTCTTATCTGATGATGACGTCGCAAGTGTTGTGAACTTCATCAAAAATCAAGCTAGTGCAGATTATGACGATACGTTTGATCCTGGTGAAGGAGCTGATGATGATGCACGCGCTTTTGATGGCAATATGTCGTCCTCAGAAAACGATTCTGGAGATCCTTTGTTTGAGCAAGCTAAACAACTTGTTGTAGAGTATCAAAAAGCCTCTGCTTCAATGTTACAACGTCGATTATCAACAGGGTTTAATCGAGCAACTAGAATTATGGAAGAATTAGAAGCAGCAGGTATTATCGGACCTGCGGAAGGTACTAAACCAAGAAAGGTGTTAGTTGCTCATTTAGATGATCCAACTAATACGCAAACAACTGGAGATTTGGATGACAGTATTTGATGACTTAGCACGACTATCTACGACAAATATGCCTCAATTTATCGTCATATCTGGTGAAGATGAGGATATCATTGGCGAGTTAAAAACCCAATTAATGGCTAGACTAAACTTTGATCCCACAGATTTGTCACAGTCTTATTTCGATCTGACAGAAACTGATCCTGATTTGGCAATCGAAGAATTAGAAAGTTTACCTTTTTTTGGTGACGAGATGCTCGTTGTATTTGAAAATCTATGGGACGTGACGACCGCTAAAAAAGCAGTGTTTTCAGAAAAACAACTTGAGCGACTAGATTCATTTATAGATAATCCTTTGGCGTCAACGCGTTTAGTGATCATCTGTCATGGCAAACTTGATGGTAAACGCCGTATTGTGAAAAAGTTAAAACAAGTCGCATTAAATTTGATTGCAACACCATTAAAACAGAACGAATTAAGCCAATATTTTCAAAAAAACGCTAATATGAAAGCGGATATTGTTAATCTTATCATTGAAAAATCTAATCATAGTTTTGCTGTGATTCGTCAAAATATAGTCTTAGTTAAGACATTTGCAGAAGGTAGAGAGGTGACAAGTAATGATGTTGAGCTAGCGGTACCTAAATCATTAGCAGATAATATCTTTGATTTAACTGATCTTATCTTAAAAAGAGAAACTGCTGATGCGAGGGAGTTAGTGGCGGATTTAGTCTTACAAGGTGAAGATGAAATCAAATTATTGGCAATACTGACAAATAACTTTCGATTATATTACCAAATAAAATTATTATTAGATAAACGGTATACTGAAAGTCAGATGATAACGTATTTAAAAATTAATCCGTATAGATTAAAATTTTTAGTGGGACCGGCGAAAAATAGAGATAAGCAGTTTTTGGCACATGCCTTGCAATTTCTCATAGATACCGACTTTAAAATAAAATCAGGACAAGCAGATAAAGCGTTTTTGATGGATATGGTACTAATTCGTTTATCGGGTATAAAATAATCGTATATAGTGATTACCCTTTGGTATCACTATTTTTTTATACTTAAGATAAAATAATCATAGACTAGGAATAATATGATCATCATATTGAGTCTATTCGAGATATAGTTAAACCATTAGTCATCTAGGTAGCTTACTTTATTATTGTAAGATTAGAGAATTATTGTAATACTATAAATATAAGCCGATTAACATAGCATACGAGGAGGAAAATTATGCCACTTTCACAAGAACATTACGATGAATTAGTTGCCATTCGCCGCTATATCCACGAAAATCCTGAATTATCAGGACAAGAATATGAAACAACGCGGTTTATAAGTGATTATTTAACAGCGCTAGATATCAAGATTTTAAATACGGGACTCAAAACAGGAGTTGTTGCTCAAATAGGTAGTGGTCAACCTGTTATTGCTTTACGAGCAGATATAGATGCACTACCGATTATTGAAAATACAGGATTATCTTTTGCTTCTAAAATAGAAGGTGTGATGCATGCATGTGGACATGACCTACACCAAACAAGTTTATTAGGAGCTGCAAAAATCTTAAAACAAAAGGAATCAGGACTCACGGGAACCATTAAGCTAATTTTTCAACAAGCAGAAGAAACACATCATGGTGCTCGTGAGATTTTAGATACGGGTGTATTATCAGATGTAGAAGTGATTATTGGCTACCACAATATGCCAGATTTACCTGTTGGCCAGATTGGTGTGCGACAAAAGGGAATTATGGCAGCAGTTGATCAGTTTTATGTGACTGTAACAGGCATTGGATCTCATGCAGCTTACCCACAATCAGGGCGTGATAGTATTGTAGCAACGTCAGCTATCATATCAAGTTTACAGCAAATTGTATCCAGAAATATCGATCCTCAACAGCCGGTAGTCTTATCAGTCACGCATGTTGAGGCAGGAAATACTTGGAATGTACTACCAGATACAGCTATTTTTGAAGGCACGATTAGGACATTTGATGAAGCGGATAGAGCAATTGCTAAGAAACGTTTTTATGAGGTGGTCGAAAATGTCGCTACAGCTTATGGTGTATCTGTTGATATTAATTGGATATTTGGGGCCAACGTGACCTATAATGACCCAGAATTAACCGACTTTTTGTATCATGAGATGCAAACTTGGCATGAAGATGTCGTGGTGCCTACACCTTCAAATGCAGGAGAAGATTTTGCAATTTATCAAGACCAGATACCAGGTGTATTTTCATTCATTGGTAGCAACGCCCCTGGCAGCCCTGGACTCCATTTTTCAAATATGACTGTGAAAGATGAAACATTAATTACAGCTGTTGATTACTATGTGAATAATGCCCTATCACTTTTAATTAAATTGCATTGAAAATAACAAAGGTCTAATAATTATTAAAGTATCACATTCGAAAAACTAATGATTATATTCAATATGTGTCAGTACAAGTTAAGATAAATAGGCATAGAGTATTGGTATATATGAAATTGATTCCGTTTACGCATGATCATCAATTAGACATAATTTAACAAAAATGTTATAATTAGTTTAAATAGAAAAATTAATATTACATAT
>JAKDQI010000127.1 GCA_030454995.1 Pseudolactococcus plantarum
AATCATAATATGTTAAAATAAACTAGTATACAATTGGAGGAATTATGGCTCAGAAAAAAATCGCAGTCCTTGGACCAGGTTCATGGGGAACTGCACTATCACAAGTGCTGAATGATAACCAGCATGACGTGCGTATTTGGGGAAATAACCCTCAACAAATCGCTGAACTTAATGAAAAACACACAAACTCATTGTACTTTGATGATATTATTTTAGATAATAAAATAAAAGCTTATGATGATTTAGCACTAGCATTAAAAGATGTGGATGCTGTATTATTTGTTGTCCCTACCAGTGTCACACGCTTGGTTGCCAAACAAGTTGCTGATACCCTTGACCATAAAGTCATTATCATGCACGCTTCAAAAGGACTCGAACAAGGCACACACGAACGTATTTCCACTATTTTAGAAGAAGAAATTCCTGAGACACTTCGTTCGGAGATTGTTGTTGTGTCTGGTCCTTCTCATGCTGAGGAAACAATCGTCCGTGATCTTACCTTAATCACTGCTGCTTCTAAAAATCATGAGGCTGCTAAATATGTGCAAGCACTTTTTAGTAATGATTATTTCCGTCTCTATACCACTGATGATGTGATCGGTGTAGAAACAGCTGCTGCGCTTAAAAATGTGATTGCCGTGGGTGCTGGTGCCCTTCATGGCTTAGGCTTTGGTGATAACGCTAAAGCAGCAATCATCACACGAGGCTTAGCCGAAATTACTAGACTTGGTGTTGCAATGGGTGCAAATCCGATGACTTACATTGGGTTATCTGGTGTTGGGGATTTAATCGTCACTGGTACATCTATTCACTCAAGAAACTGGCGTGCTGGTGATGCACTTGGACGCGGCGAAAAAATTGAAGATATCCAGAAAAATATGGGCATGGTCATTGAGGGTGTTTCTACAACCAAAGTCGCTTATGAATTATCTAAAATGCTAGATATCGATATGCCAATTGTCAGTGCTATTTATAGTGTCATCTATGAAGGTGCTGATATCAAAGACAGCATCATCCAACTCATGCGTCGTGAAGGCCGTCCTGAAAATGAATATATTATTGAAGTCAAAGGAAAAAATTAAAATGACAGTTCAAATCCAAAATCAAAAAGTACGTAAAGCAGTCATCCCTGCAGCTGGTCTTGGGACACGATTTTTACCCGCAACTAAAGCGATTGCTAAAGAAATGTTACCGATTGTTGACAAACCAACTATCCAATTTATCGTTGAGGAAGCTCTCAAATCAGGTATAGAAGACATTTTAATTGTTACAGGAAAAGCTAAGAGACCTATAGAAGATCATTTTGACTCAAATATTGAGCTTGAGATGTCTCTTAAAGAAAAAGGTAAAGATGACTTACTTAAATTAGTTGAAGAAACAACGGACATCAATCTTCACTTTATCCGTCAAAGTCACCCTAAAGGTTTAGGACACGCTGTATTACAAGCAAAAGCATTTATTGGTGATGAGCCTTTCGTTGTCATGTTGGGTGATGATTTGATGGAATCAGAAATTCCATTAACAAAACAACTCATTAATGATTATGAAAAAACACATGCCTCAACAATTGCTGTCATGAAAGTCCCTCATCAAGAAGTTGATAAATATGGTGTTATCGCACCTAGTGGCGAAACCGAAAAAGGTCTTTTCAACGTTGCAAATTTTGTTGAAAAACCTGCTATCGAAAATGCACCTAGTGATTTGGCTATCATTGGCCGTTACCTGTTAACGCCAGAAATCTTTGATATTTTAGATACACAAAAACCTGGTGCTGGAAATGAAATTCAGCTAACAGATGCTATTGAACGTCTAAATAAAACCCAACGTGTTTTTGCTCGAGAATTTACTGGCAAACGCTATGATGTTGGTGATAAGTTTGGATTTGTCGAAACAACTATTGAGTATGGTCTGACACATCCTCAAATAAAAGAGGCTTTGCATGACTATATCATCAAAAAAGCGAAAGAGCTTACAGCATTAGATAAATCTGATAAAAAAACGACTTAATAAAAATGTTCTATTATGATGATAATAGAACATTTTTTGATAAGCAGCTGTTTTTGCCCAATGATGCTGTCAATCAATGTTAGGCAGAAAATCATAAAAAATGATAAAATAGAGTAATGAATTCTTTCAGGAACTACACCAAACACTTTAACAAACTAAAGATGAAACCACTTGATTTCATCCTTATCATTTCTTTGATGATCGCAAGCTTTTTTCCTTTACTATTTTTTGTTAACAGGCATACTACTGGACAAGTTGCTCAGCTAAGAGTTAACAATAAACTCATCAAAGAGTTTAAACTCAGTGAAGATCAAGTGTTCACCTACGTTGATAAGCTTGATGGCGATCGTAATAAGATAGCAGTTCGTGATGGACAAATTGCCATCGTCGACGCAAATTGTGCTGACCAGATTTGTGTTAGAAAAGGATTCATCGGCAAAGCAGGTCAGACTATTGTATGCTTGCCACATCGGCTTGTCATTGAAATTATGACGACAAATAAAGAACAAAATAAGGATAAAGATAGAATAGTGGATTATTGATGAAACAATATACTTTACAAAAAAACATATATATTGCTTTATTAACTGCTGTCGCTACCATACTGGGTATCGTAGAATCTTCATTACCCTCTCCTTTTGCCTTTGCTCCTGGTGCCAAATTTGGCTTTAGTAATCTCATCGTACTCGTAGCTATTTTTACCCTAAAAAAATCTGATGTCTTTGTCTTAGTAACTATAAAATTGTTGCTTACTGGCCTATTTACAGGCTTTTCAGTGTTTTTATATAGCCTATCAGGAGGTCTACTCTCACTGCTAGCGATGTATCTCATCAAGTTATTGGGACCTAAACTAGTCAGTGTGATTGGCATTTCTGTAGCCGGTGGGTTTTTTCACAATGTTGGACAGCTGCTAATGGCCACTTTTATTTCTCAAACACCAACAGTACTTCTCTATCTACCATGGTTAGCTTTTTTTGGTATTTTAGCTGGATTATTTATTGGTATAGCAGGTAATTCACTGCTATATAAAATTAAACCGATTAATGACTTATTTATGAAACAAAATAAAATTTGGATGACTGACCTATGACTTTTTGGACCTCGTATCCCACTCTGGCAGATCAGCTTAATGCCGTACAAGATACCATGTCTCGTACAATTAACATTAAAAATGATCAAACACAACAAGCTATTTTATCTTTAATCACTTCTGGTGGTAAAATGCTACGTCCTGCCTATCTATTATTATTCTCAGAATTTAGCTCACTTGATCAAGATAAACGGATTGCATTAGCTAGCTCAATCGAACTACTTCACACTGCAACCTTAATTCATGATGATGTTATTGATCAGGCTAAAACACGTCGTGGTGTACCAACCATATCACACCTTTATGGCACTGATGTAGCTGTCTATGCAGGTGATTATTTGTTTATTTGTGTGTTCAAATTAATGGTTAACCATGCACTCGACATGTCACATTTGTCAAATCGTATCTCTGCAATGGAAACTGTACTTAATGGTGAACTTGCTCAGATGGATTTACGATATAATACAACGCAAACAATTAAAGATTATATCGCAACGATTTCTGGTAAAACAGCAGAATTATTTGCACAAGCCTGTGCGATTCCATTAATTGCCGACAAAAAACCACTACTCGCAAAACTAGCTTACGAGATTGGCTTACATATCGGTATCGCTTTTCAAGTCATGGATGACTATCTTGATTACACAAGTGACAGTAAGACCTTTGGTAAACCTGTATTAGCAGATATAAAACAAGGTATCTACGCTGCACCTGTCTTATTTGCTATTGCTGCGGATAAGCGGGTTGAATCCCTACTCAAATCAAAAGATTATACAAAAGTTTTGATGATTATAGAAGAAAGTCATGCACTGGACAAGACATTTCAGTTAGCACAGAAACACACCAATATAGCCTTAAAACTGATTAAAAGATTACCAGATAAAGCAGTTAAATCTGATATCTATCACATCACAAAAACCTTACTAGAAAGACAGCTATGACACCTGAAGTATTTTATAAAACACTTGAAAGCTTTAATATCACGTTAACCGATATCCAAAAAGAACAATTTGAGACATATTTTAAATTTTTAGTCGTTGAAAACGAAAAAATTAATCTCACTGCAATCACAGATCAAGAAGATGTTTATCTCAAACATTTTTATGATTCAATCGCACCACTTTTATATGGCCTTATCGATAACACATCACTTCAGTTACTAGATATAGGTGCAGGCGCTGGTTTCCCTAGCTTTCCTATGAAGATCATATTTCCAAACTTACAAGTAACCATCATCGATTCTTTAAATAAACGAATTAAATTTTTAGATGCACTGGTTGATAAACTGGGCTTTGATAGAAATTCAGTTACCTTATTACATGGTCGTGCTGAAGATTTTGGACAAGATACAAACTATAGAGGTAAATTTGATTTTGTGACTGCTAGAGCTGTCGCGAGATTAAACGTCTTATCTGAATTAACACTCCCTTTTTTGAAAAAGAATGGAAAACTGCTCTCACTTAAAGCTAGTCAGATGTTAGATGAAATGACTGAGGCTAAACAAGCAATTGCTATTTTAGGTGGTAAACTGGGTGTGCCACTCGATTATACTTTGCCAAATGGTGACGAAAGACATCTTGTCTTAGTTGAAAAGAAAAAAGAAACACCCAAAAAGTATCCTCGTAAAGCTGGTACACCAAATAAAAAACCACTTTGAGTATTTCAGTATCTGAAATAATGACACTATGATTTACTACTTCGTGCTTA
>JAKDQI010000128.1 GCA_030454995.1 Pseudolactococcus plantarum
TGATTGATGATCATCTATTTTTATCATTTAATTCTTAATTATATCATCAAATAATAGCAAATAAAAGTCTAAATATGCTTTTATATACAAAAACACCGATAGAGAATCGGTGTCAGCATGACGACTTGACTTGATCACATTTATCAAGTAGTTGTTCAAAGGCTAATTTCACAAAGTCGAGCTCTGCTTCGCTTTCAGGTTTAAAGTGTTTCATAGGATTAACCACTACATCTCGATAGCTTAAAAATAGCACTTGATTTGATTCTGGTATGATCTTAAACTTAATAGCTGGATGACTTTCAAAAGTACCACAAGCACCAGAGATTGACACTTCTAGTTCATAAGTATCATCGTCAAACTTTTTTAACCGATAATACTCGCCATTATGGTAAACTCTTTCTTCATTAAACTGTGCTAAAACAGAATCAAGTTTATCTATCATAATTATTTAGTCCCAAAAAGACGATCGCCAGCATCTCCTAAACCTGGCACAATGTAGCCGTGTTCGTTTAATTTTTCGTCCAATGCAGCAGTATAGATATCAATATCAGGATGCGCTTCCTGTAAAGCTTTTACACCTTCTGGTGCTGCTACAAGACAGACAAACTTGATATTAGCTGCTCCGGCACCTCGTTTTTTTAGTGATTCAATCGCTAAAATAGCAGAACCACCTGTTGCAAGCATTGGATCTACAACAAAAATCTGACGTTGGTCAATATCTTCAGGTAATTTCACCAAGTATTCAACTGGTTGTAACGTTTCTTCATCTCGGTACATCCCAATATGGCCCACCTTAGCAGCAGGGACTAGAGATAAAATCCCGTCAACCATACCAATACCTGCACGCAAAATCGGTACAATCGCTAATTTTTTTCCTGCTAACGTTTTTTGGATTGATTTAGTGATGGGTGTTTCAATTTCGATATCTTCTAGTGGTAAATCACGCGAAATTTCATAGCCTAAAAGCATAGCAATCTCATTAACAAGATCGCGAAAGGCCTTTGTTCCTGTTGAAGTTTGACGTAAAATTGTGAGTTTATGCTGAATTAGTGGATGTGTGACAACTTGAAATTTTCCCATTTTAATAAACCAACTTTCTGAAATTATCTATTCTTTTAGTATTATATCAAAAAAATTGTTTATTAGCTAACTTCTTTTGCGACCAATCAGAAGTCCATTTACCTATTATATGAATCGTTAATCTTTTGGCAAAACAGCAACAATTCTCTGTACTGCTTGTTTGACATGTTCAAGGGGCGCTGCAATGTTAACCCTAACATGTCCTTTTCCTTCAACACCAAAGCTAGTCCCATTATTTAAGATTACTTTTGCTTCATCTCTAAATAATGAATATAGTACATCGTCACTTAGACCATAATCAGAAAAATCTACCCAGATTAAATAAGTACCTTCAGGTTTCATAACTTTCACACGTGGCGCATGTTGTTCAAAATAAGTGACCAAATATGAAAGATTTTCTACTAATACTTTTTTCAGCTCAACCAACCATGGTTTACCATAAGTCAAAGCAGTTTCAGTCGCAAGTAATCCTAACGTTGTCACTTCATGTTGATTATTAGCGAGTTGTTGGGTTTTAAATTTCTTTTTGAGTCGTTCATCTTCAATCAAGACAAATGCTGTACCAGTTCCTGCGATATTAAATGTCTTGGTTGCACTACTCAAAATAATTGCAAATGATGCATAATCGCCAACTGTGTTGAAACTATGATGTTGGTTATTAAACAAAGTCAAATCCTGATGAATTTCATCAGATATTAAAAGCACATCATATTGTTTACAAAGCTCGGCTATCTTGATTAGTTCAGCTTTTTCCCAAACACGACCTCCTGGATTATGTGGGCTACAAAACGCATAAAGCTTAACGTCGTTTTCAACGATATCCTTTTCTAATTGCTCAAAATCAATTTCGAAACGACCATTCACTTCAACAAGTGAATTTGTGACGAGTTGTCGATTATTTAATTTGATTGTTCTCGCAAAAGGAGGATAAAGTGGCGTATTAATTAGGACAGCATCACCAGGTTTAGTAAAGGCTTGAATACCAACTGTGATTGCTGGTACTACCCCACTAATTAAAATAATATCTTCTTGTTTAATCTCATAATGATGTTCTTGTTTTTCCCAAGAAATAATTGCATCATATAATGTTTTTGGCGGATAACCATACCCGTATACGCCATAGTCTGCAAATTTTTTCACTGCTTGTGACATTTCTGGAAAAGTTTCAAAGTCCATATCAGCTATCCACATCGGTAAAACTTCTGGATCTCTTTCAGTTGCCTGCCATTTTACAGAATGATTCTTTAAGCGATTTGGAGCGCTTGTAAAATTATATTCAGTCATTTTTTCCTCCTTCTGCTAATGCTAGTTTTAAATCATCAATTAGATCACTAACATCTTCAATCCCAATAGACAGTCTTAATAAATCATCCGTCAATCCATAGCTAGCACGCACCTCTTGTGGAATATCAGCATGTGTCTGTGTTGTCGGATAAGTAATCAACGACTCTACTCCCCCTAAGCTTTCGGCAAAGGTAATCACACGTAGACTGTTGATAATTGTTGGAATTTTAGATTGATCTTTAACTTTAAATGAGATCATGCCGCCTAAACCAGTATAAAGCACTTCTTTTACCGCATCATGTTGACGTAAAAAGTTAACAATCTCAGTCGCATTTTGCGTCGCACGCTGCATCCGTAAAGATAACGTCTTCAACCCTCGCATAACTAAGTAGCTATCAAACGGAGATAAGACAGGTCCAGTTGTATTCAGATTATAAAGTAGCTGCTCATATAATGCGGTATCTTTTACAATCACAGCACCCGCCAACACATCATTATGACCAGATAAATATTTTGTCGCAGAATGTATCACAATGTCAGCACCCAACGTGAGTGGTTGTTGATAGATAGGTGTATAAAATGTATTATCAACGATAACAGTGGCACCGTTCTCATGCGCTTTTTGAGCTACCTTAGCAATATCTACCTCAATCATCAGTGGATTTGTTGGGGTTTCAATATAGACAACATCAGTCTCTTTTGAGATAGCACCTAACATGTCTTGTTCTGTCACAGCATAATCAAAGAAAAATCTACCACGTTTTTCTTGATCATTAAACCAGCGAAAAGAGCCACCATATAAGTCTCTTGACGCAACAATTTTAGCACCGACAGGAAAAATATCAAGTGCTAAAACAATAGCCGCCATCCCAGAACTCGTCGCAATAGCAAACTCACCACTTTCAATACTTGCTAATGCCTCCTCAAGATTTGTCCTAGTTGGATTCTTAGTTCTCGTATAATCATAGCCAGTTGATTGTCCAAATTCAGGATGTTGGTATGTTGTCGAAAAATGAATTGGTGAAATTAAAGCACCAGTTGCTTCATCATGGTTTATACCGATATGTGAGAGAATCGTATCGAGTTTAGGCGTTTTGTTGTCTGTTTGATTATGCATGTTTCACCTCGTTTTGTTTATAATTATTACTATAATAACACTTTAACAGATGAAACCACACGATCACATCACTTTTTTTTGATCTTAACCATTTGTATTTTTTATGACTGGTTCTAAACAAAAAAGAAGCGACCTAAGTCGGCTTCTTCAGTTAATCGTTATCATATATGTTGCACTAAATTTTTTCTTGGCAGCTAAACTATTAATCCCAAATTTTGTTGTTAAATCACCATCAGTGTTCATATCATCAGCGATACCACACCATGGCTCAATACAAACAAAAGGTGCATCGTTAGGATATGTACTCCATAATCCAACAAATGGCATATCCTCCCATGAAACTTTTACAGAACGCTCGTTGATTGTATTACTTAATAGAACTTCTGTTTTCCCATCGGTCTCAAAAATCAAAGCATCTGATTTAAACAATTCACGCGAGACCTTAAATACGTTGTCATCTCGATGATATTTTTTACTTAATTCAAGTGTGCCTGTTGCCACATTGATCGGTATAAACGTTCTAGATTTTTCAGGACTGATGGTTAGCTGATAATCTTCAAATGTCGCATTTTCCAAAGGCACATTAAACGCTGGATGAGCACCAATGCCAAATAACATCTCATCCTGGCCTTGATTTTTAACCTCCCACTTAACTGATAATTGATTACCAGCTAATTTATATTTGATTCTCAATCTAAAATCAAAAGGATAGACTTGTAACGTTTCTTTATCAGCTCTCAATTCGTAAACAACTTCATGTTCACTACTATCTATGATTTCAAAAGCTTTATCACGAGCAAATCCATGACCACCTAATATGTATGTCTCATCATTATATACAAAATGACCGTCTTTTAATTTACCAACTATCGGGAATAATACTGGTGCTTGTCTTCCCCAAAATTTTGCATCACCTTGCCATAAATACTCAATACCATCTCTTTTTACAGACTGTAATTCTGCACCAAACGTGTTAATTTCAACCTGTAATTGTTGATTTGAAATGCTTGTAATCGTCATATTACTCCTTTAATTAGCTTAATATATTGTGTTATACTGCGATAACTTTAGAGAGATGAACGTGCTTTTTAAAACTCCCCTTCTCAATTATAAATTATAACATTTTTAGTATGATATAACTTGTACATATAGTTATATTAGTATATACTAAATAACATAGAAGGGGATTC
>JAKDQI010000129.1 GCA_030454995.1 Pseudolactococcus plantarum
TCTTTTAGTACGTCTTTTTTTATTTTTACCAAAAATTTCTTTTTCTGTGATAAATACAATTTTTTCATCTAACAGATTAAACCCATTTGTCAAGTTCATGTTGACAATATTAACTTTGAATTTTTGGATAGTTGATCCACTAGATAACGTAAACGGTGTGTCAATTTCTAGTAAACCATCTGTCAATTTATGTTGTTTATCGTGAGAGATGGTCAAAATAACCGTATAATTGAGTTTTGTGAGATGTTCTAGTTCAATTTTTAACAAAGATAGCTGACCAAAAAAAGATTGCATCGTATGTTGATTAAAGTTATGCAACTGATCAAATTTTAAATTACCAAGACCTTTTTGAAAATTAGAAAAGAAAGTGGCAGGTTTGTATTGTCTTAACTGGTGGATTACATCGAATTGGTATGTCATACCGTCAATCGAACGATCCAATATTTTTTCTGATAGCCCGAATTCAGCGGTTTCTTGCGCTGTTTTATGATTCATTTCAGTAATTTTTTGAAAATCATCAATAAATAGTTGTGTATGATTCGGAATATAATCTAATAAGGTCCATTGTTCCTCATAAAAAAACTCACTGAATTTTCTTAAATCAGGATGATAATAATGGTGTTTTGCAGCTGAGATTAATTCTTCAAAGTATGATTTTTGCTTGTCATTCTCGTATGTGATACTTGATAATTTGTTTATACCTCGTTCAAAATCAAGCTGACTCAATATAAAGTCAGAAGCGGGTGTAACTATTATCGTGTCAATCTCTTGTAAAGAGCGTTGTGAGTCAATATCAAAAAAACGGATGCCATCAATCTCATCACCGAAGAACTCAATTCGGATAGGATTCTCTGCATTTAATGGGTAGATATCTAAAATATCTCCTCTTTTAGAAAATTCTCCAGGACTCATGACGCGTTGTACTGCCTCAAAAGATAGCGTTGATAACTGAGTTGAAATATCAGTGATGTCACATTCTTGACCAATAGTAAAAGTAATGTTGCATGAATTAAAGTAATTAGGATCCGGTAATAAGTTACGTAATGCAAAAATTGGTATAATTAAAAACCCAGTCGCTGAGTCATCTTGCAGAAAAGCAAGTGCGTCTAGACGATAAGCAATTCTCTCTTTACTAGCAATCGCATACTCTGCAAAAATATTATCATCAGAAAAATATTGGAATACATTTTCTTCACCTGTAAATTCTGATAAGTCATTATATAATTCACTTGCATGGTATTGGTTATCTGTAATGACAATTATTTTATCAGGATTATTGTCAAAGGCGCTAGCCATGATAAATGATTTTATTGTGCCTTGTATACCTGTGAAAAGCGTACGTGATGTTTTGTTAAGGTTACGATACCAATTGGTTAGTAATTGGTTGGTATCAAACAAATCTGTAAGTCTCATCCGTTAAATTGGTTTCCTGTCTGATTAAAATCATTGGTTTTAATAAATGCTTGTAATGCATCTGTCGCCCGCATGATACCTAGTTCGGCCGTGTCTTTGTCTTCTTTATCAAATCTACTAAGTACATGATTGACAACAGTCATGCCATTTTTAGGTCTACCGATACCAATTTTTATGCGATTAAACTCTTGGGTATTGAGATGTTGTGAGATAGATTTGATGCCGTTGTGTCCACCTGCAGAACCTTTTTGACGCAATCTTAGTTTACCTACAGGCATATCTAAGTCATCATAAACAACAGTCATATCTTCAGCTGCCAATCCATTGTAAGCTAAAATGGGTTTAACAGCTTTTCCTGAATCGTTCATAAATGTAACAGGCTTTACTAGAATAATTTTCTCGCCATCAAAAAAAGTGCTAGCTACATCTGCCATGAATGTTTTATCTCTTTTAAATGAAATATTTAATTGAGCTGCAATTGTATCTAAAACATCAAAGCCAATGTTGTGTTTTGTATGTGTGTATTTGTCACCTGGATTACCGAGTCCTACGATTAGTTTTGTCAAGTTTACAATCTCCTTTACAGCATATTTACTGTTTTGTATATTTTGTAAACGTCAAAAAAGACTGAAATAAATATTTCAGCTTTATTGATGTTTACACATTAAAACGGAATTCCAAGATGTCACCATCTTGGACGATATATTCTTTACCTTCTTCTCTTAGACGACCAGCTTCTTTAACTGCCTTTTCAGAGCCATACTTAACTAAATCGTCATAAGACATGGTAACTGCACGGATAAACCCTTTTTCAAAATCACTATGGATAATACCAGCAGCACCTGGTGCTTTAATGCCACGCTTGAAAGTCCAAGCACGGACTTCTTTTTCTCCTGCTGTAAAGTAAGTACCAAGTCCGAGTAAATGATAGGAAACTTGTGTCAACTTATCAATACCAGATTCAGTAAGTCCGATAGCTTCCAGAAATTCTAATTTTTCATCTTGATCTAGTTCTGCAATTTCTTCTTCAACACGCGCAGATATTACTACGGTATCTGCATTTTCTGTCGTTGCAAAATCACGAATCTGCTTGACATAAGCAATGTTTTCAGGATCTCCGACAGCATCTTCTGATACGTTTGCAACGTATAAAACAGGTTTAGTGGTGAGTAGAAAGAGTGATTTTACAACTTTTAACTCATCATCCTCAAAGTCAACTGTTCTAGCAGATTTACCTGCTTCGAGTACAGGTTTGATTTTTTCTAAGACTTTAAACTCTAAAACAGCATCTTTATCTTTTTGTGTACGGGCAATCTTTTCAACACGCGCATAGCGTTTATTGATAGAATCTAAATCTGCTAAAATTAATTCTAGATTAATAGTATCAATATCTGCTAGCGGATCGACAAAATCACTTTCACGACCTTGTTCTCTCATCACATTTTCATCATCAAACGCACGTACTACGTGGATTATCGCATCTACTTCACGAATATTTGCTAGAAATTTATTACCAAGTCCTTCACCTTTTGAGGCACCTTTAACAATCCCAGCAATATCTGTAAATTCAAAAGTAGTTGGGATAGTCTTTTTGGGTTTGATCAGTTCTGTAATTTTATCTAAACGTTTATCTGGCACTTCAACTGTACCGACATTTGGATCAATTGTTGCAAATGGGTAATTAGCTGCTTCTGCCCCTGCTTGTGTGATTGCGTTAAATAGTGTAGATTTACCTACGTTAGGTAGTCCGACAATTCCTGCTGTTAAAGCCATAGTATAGTTGTTATATCTATATTTAAAAGTAATATATAGATATAAACTCCTTTCTTAATTCAAAACTTTTTTTAATTTTTTGTTAAACTCATTTCTTGGCATCATGACAAGGTGGTCACAGTTAGTACAACGTATTTTAATATCTGCACCCAAACGTAGTATTTCCCAATGGTTAGCTTTTTTTCCAGTTGTTTTAACTAGACAAGCATGAGGTTTTTTCATTTCAACAAAATCACCTAAATTGTACATTAGTTCCTCCGTAAGCCTGAAACATTTTCATTATATTTTAACAAAATACTGATAAAAAGACAACTCGTGCAAAGCTTGGTGATCTTATTGTTAGTCGTTTTAACGATTAACATGATACGATGTGAGTAAAGAATGATGCAAAAAAAGTAGGTTAACTAATTTGTGTAAGTGAGGTTTGGCAATACTTAATTCAACAGATAGACAGGTACTGACTTACTTGATGAATGACAATAAGTCATATAAACAAAGGTTTTTTCAATTATCTGATTGTACAATTTAGGTCAAGATATGCTATAATGTATGCTATGAGATTAGACAAATATTTAAAAGTTTCGAGAATTATAAAAAGAAGAACGGTTGCTAAAGAGGTAGCTGATAAAGGACGTATCAAACTAAATGGACTGTTAGCTAAAAGTTCATCTGATGTTAAATACAATGACGTCGTAACGATTACTTTTGGTAATAAAGTCTTGGAAGTTCGCGTATTGGACATGAAAGACTCTACAAAAAAAGAAGATGCTGATAAGATGTATGAAATTTTATCAGAGACTCGTGTAGAATCATAACCTTACTGATAGCAGTTATTATCAAATTACAATTACTATGATGAAAAGGAGAGTAGTTATCGCTAATAAAAAAATAGTCAGATTAAATAATGAGTTTACAACTCAGCAATTAAATCAGATGCAAGAAGTGACCCATAAAAATCCCAGACGACGTTATTTAGCGATGATTTTGATTGTGATCATCTTAGTTATGATGTTACCAACGATTAATCTAATAAAATCATATCAAGTTTTGCAAAGTCGTCGTACTTTAAAAATAAAATCTGAAAAACAGTCTACTCAACTAGATCGTCAACTTGCTATTAAAAAAGCAAATATTGATAAATTACAAGATCCTTCGTTTATTGAAAAATATGCAAGAGCAAAATATTTGTACTCAAAAGATGGCGAGAAGGTATTTCCTATCTCTGAGTTATCTGATGGTGGGGTTACAGATAAAAAATGATTGGTCATGTGAAAAATGTTTCCCGTTTTGGTGTGTTTATCACAATAGCTACATCAGAAATATCAGAAGATGACCTATTAAGTTTAGGTCATCTTTACGTTGAAAAGCAAGATAGTTTAACAGGATTGTTAAGATGGTCAGAGATTCCATCTGGAGAAAAGTTTTACAAAAATGAAACACTTTATAATCTTAAAATTAAACTGATAATAGATGATAAAAAAAT
>JAKDQI010000023.1 GCA_030454995.1 Pseudolactococcus plantarum
ATGAGAAAGTATATCTTGTCAAATTATGCTAATAGATAGCACATTAAATCAGATGGTATAAAGAATGATAATTATTCCATAAAATTAATATAAGAAAAATTAAAAAGGTATGTCATTGATATTGTGATAAACCTAGATGTTACAAATTTAAAAGTTAAGATTAACATATGTTTTGAGTTTCCAACCTGATTAAGCTGTTTTCAAATCTTTGATAGGTGTCAAGATTTGCTTACATATATATTCTTTAAAGAAAGGGGGGTAAAGTATGAAAAAAAAGTGGGCGACTTGGCTCAGCCTTTTGGTGCTATGCTTAAGTATAGTAGCAAATATTAGCCAAGGATACACTGTATTAGCAGATTCATTAGCAACTGATGAAACTATGTTAATACAAGATGATGACTTATTAGTCAGTTATAAAGTAACACCTACTCAAACAGGCAATGCTTGGGTAATTCATTATCGCTACCATGCGGTTGAAGACGGTGAGAAACGACGCTTGAAATTTCAGTTTTTAGATTCCCAAGGACAACCTATTAGTGTTGTGCCAGAAAAAGATTGGACGGTTACAAAAGATAACCAATTACTTGGTACCTTTAGAGCACAAGATGAAGGTTATGTCAGATTGGCAACTGATAGCAGTATTCCTAAAGTATCTTTAAATATTCAAGCTGACGCACAAGATAAGTCTGGCAAACTGCAATCAGATATTTTATCTAAAGACTTAGGTAAAACTTATGCGTTAACCCCACCAGAAAATACAGTAGCTAGTACATCAAGTGCTTCAACCGCATCTAGTTCTAGTGCAATTTCAGCTTCAACCTCTAGTGCAGTTTCAACTACATCAAATTCAGTAGCGAATTCCCAAACTCAAGCAAGGGCAGCAAGTGAATCAAGTAGCACTAAAACTGAGATGACACGAGGTATTAATTCATCTTCAGCAGTTTCATCAAATTCTCTAACTTCAGGTAATCCGACTACTGCAGATCCATTTAGTTATGTAAAAAATGGTGATGTGGTTTATCCAACGCAAGGCACATCGACTTATCAAAATGGCAAAACAGATGAAGATATTGTTAACTATGACTTTTCAAAATCAAGTAGTGAAGGTCAGTCTAGCATAAAGAATATTTTCGGAAGTGGTACACTTAATTTTGATAATGGCTATCATTATTATCAAAATGATGGTTACGTTAAGAAAATAGTTATGCCTACTAATGATCCCACCCAATTTAAAGTCCGTTTAGATATGATAGGTGAGGAGTTAAAAACAACCAAACCTGTTGACATCGCTATGGTATTAGATGCTTCAAGTTCTATGAATTTTAGAATGCAAGACGACAATGCACCAGGTAGAAATGAGAAGTCTAGATGGCAGACTATGAAAGATTCGGTTGCTTACTTTGCAAATCAATTAATTGGTCCATCTTCAAATAATAATGATAATGTAAGAATTGGCTTTACAAGTTTTGGATCTGCTGTTGAAAGTGGGTATAATGTTCCATTTTCAAAAATTGGGAAATTTTCTTCTAATGCATCTTTTACCTCTAACTATAATCAGTTACTAGGATCAAGTATATACAATTCTAGCTCAGCACCATCTGTCTCTGGCACACCGACATTTTTAGGTGTAGATGCGGGCTATAGGATGCTGACAGACACATCAAATTATGGTGCACGTTCTGATTCTGTAAAGGTTCTGATTATTTTGACAGATGGACAGCCTACATTCTGGCCTATTACCTATAGTACAGGGTTTAATAAAGATAATGGTAAGTCAACTAGCAGTTATGATTATTACAAAACTTCTGGTTATGATGGTAATGGAACGTACTATGAAACATCTAATACTAATACAATAAATTTTGTCAATCAAAGAGCTAATGCTAATCAAGGAATATCGAAATATTCGATAGGTCTTTCTACCATAAATGATAGTGGGATAAAATCAGTCTTAAAAGCACTCGGTCCAGATGGGACCTTTGAAGCTTCAGATCAGCAAGGTCTAATGGATGCCTTAGATAAGATTAGGACGTCGATTAGTAAGTCTATTCAAAAAGGCTCATTGATTGATCCTATGAGTCAGTATGTTATGTTAAATACGAACAGCATTCAGACATATGATTTGAAAGTTGATAGTAATAGTATAGCAGCGACAGGCTCAAATCGTAGTGTTAAAACTGATAATAACCAAATCTCTATTGATAATTTAAGTATTGGTAAAAATGAAGGAGTACGTGTAGAGTATACAGTCTCCTTAAAACAACAATATTGGGATGGACAGTTCCATCCAGCTAACGGCACAACCTATTTACAAAATAATAAGTTATCACCAGCTCAATATCTTCATTTTGCAGTTCCATCTATTAAGTATGATACTTTTAATCTACCAGTTCAAAAAAATTGGGATGATCAAAATAACCAGTACCAAACGAGACAAGATATTATCTTACAACTACAATCTTTTGTGAACAATACATGGCAAAATGTATCTGGTAAGACATTTGCCATTAAGGCAAGTGCGACAGATGATCAACTCAAAGGTGTTATTTCTGGTATTCCATCCAAGGATGGTGCAAATCAACCAATTAAATATCGATTTGTTGAGTTGTTTGGGAATACTGAGCAAGCAGTTAATGGTTATGCTACACCAAGTTATTCAACGCCAAGGGAAATAACATATACAGATATAGTTAATGGTAACGTGTCTAAAGACAAGCCGTTAGCTGTAACAAATACATTATTAAAAACAGTTATCAGTTTTACAAAAGTAGGTAATGATAATCAGACTCCTTTAGCAGGAGCTGAGTTTACCCTTTATACCTCTGATGGAAAAACACAAATTGGATCGCCAGTCACGTCTGATAAAAATGGCCTAGTTAAATTTGATCAACAAGTGCCAATTGGGAAATACTTAATCAAAGAAACTAAAACACCACTTGGTTATGTCAAAGCTTCTGATATTAGTATTTCGGTAACTGCTCAAAATGGACAGCTTGTTATTTCAGGTTTGCCAACTGGTAATAAGGTTAAAAATATATTAGATGATTTCAAATTAATTATCACTAAAAAAGATAATAATGGCAATGCGGTATCTGGAGTTAAATTTAAACTTGTTGGTCCAAATAATTATAATAAGGAACAAGAATCTGATACTACTAATGGAAATGTATTTACTTTTCAAGGGTTAAAACCAGGCAAGTATACATTAACTGAGACTAAAACTCCAGGGAAATATGTTGGTCTCAAACAAGATGTGATCATTTTGATTGGGGATGATGGTAAAGTCACTATTGATGGACAGCCATTACCTGATCAACCAATTACCACAACTGGTAATATCATTAAGCTTGATGTAACGAATACGATAAAAGGTATTCTCCCTAGTACAGGTGGCTCTGGTCGGACAGGCTATTTTATAGCGAGTCTTATCTTTATGGGATTAGTTGCGATTATCGGTGGTATCTTCTACTATCGTAATAGACGTACACGTCATCATCAACTACTTAAAGGTTCAGTTAACAAAAGTCATCTGTTACTGTTGCTGTTAACCACATCTATTGGGATAAGCTTTACAAATGCTCAGACAATAGCAGCAGATGAACAACCAATTACCTTTATCTTACATAAACGTGTCTTTAAAGATAGTGGAGACCTAAAAACAATTAAAGATAATGGATTAGTGATCACACCTAATGATCAAAATGCAAGTGTGATTGATTCAGATAAAACCTATGGATTGAATGGTGTCATATTCGATGTATATGATGTCACTAGCTATGTGTCAAATGCCTTAAAAAATACATCTAAAGAGGCATTATTGAAACACGTCACAAATACTGATAAGGCGGACCTATTGGCAGAAATAAAGCCGTATCAGCCAACAAGTCAAGAAGTTGTGACGGCTTCAAGTAATGGAGAAGATGGTGTAGCAAGCTTTACTGTTCATCCCACTTCTCAAAATAGTGCTTATCTGATACTGGAGAAGCAAATCTCTGATAAAGATGCTGGTCAAGTCAATATGACAGCAACGCCTATGTTGGTTATCTTACCAGTAGAGAATCCGATTGATAAAACATCATTTTTGACAACGATTCATCTGTATCCTAAAAATACAGCAATCAAAGTACCAGTTATCCCACCAGTAAACCCGGTAAATCCGAAACCACCTCATTTCCCATTTTTACCTGATACAGGTGAAGTTAAGTCGGCAATGGTTGTTCTGGGTAGTACTGCCGTAATCATAGCCGTTAGTTTTTGGTATAAACGACGTAAGAACAGGCTCTCATAAGCTAAAGTCTTCGTCAACTATAGCAAGGCTTAAATAGAAAATTTTGGAGAAAAATATGAAAACAAACAAATTCCTACAAGTGATTTTAGCAACAATTCTGTTGTTAACAACCGCTCTTGTATCAAATCACCATATCGTGTCAGCTGATGATAATATAGATGTGAAAAATACGAATATCACGATTAACAAACGTATCTTCGATGAAGGTCAAACACCTGCTGATAAACAAAATACAGGTGATGTGATGAGTGACTTTGGTGGTCAACCTTTAAATGGTTCAGAATTCACAGTTTATGATGTGACTGGTCAATATTACAACTTGATTAAAGGAAGTGACCAAAATACGGCTATCGCCAAAATTCAACAAGATGCTGCTAGTGTGGCACCAACTTATGCAACTAAAGTAGATGCCAAAATAACAGCTGGTCAAGGTCAAGCAACATTTGCTAACTTGCCACTAAAAAATTCAAATGGTCAATACAATGTATATCTTTTTGTAGAAACAAAAACACCTAACAATGTGACAGTTACAAAACGTGCTGTTCCGATGGTAGTTGCAATGCCGATCTACAAATTAGATGCAAATCTAAAACCAACTGATACGCCGAATACAGATATTCAATTATATCCTAAAAACGAAACAGCTAAAGATACTAAAGAATTTAGTAACTTAGGACAATTCAATCAAGTTACTGTAAATGGTACAACATTTGCAAATGTTACAACTGGTGATACATTAAACTATAAATTAACTGTAAATATCCCTGCCAATATCGGTGATGCCAATGCCGTAACAAGTTACAAAGTCAACGATAAACCATCAGCTGGCCTAGCTTTAGTATCTGGTACAGTTAAAGTAGGTAACCTAGTAGCAGGTACTGATTATAAAATCACTGAACATGATGGTGGCTTCACAGTTGATTTTACATTGGGTAGTGCTGCTGTTAAAGCTTTGGCAGGTCAAAAACTTCAATTAACTTATGACATGAAGCTAACAGCGACTGTTGACCCAGATGCTTTACAAAGTAACAAAGCAAGTGTTCAAATTAACAATGATACTGAGCAACAAATCACACCGCCTACACCAGTAGGAACTGGTGGTTACAAATTCACGAAAAAAGATGCCCAAACTGGTAAGGTTTTAAAAAGTGCTGAATTCGTTGTCACAAACAAAGATCAAACAAAATTTGCAACTTTCACTAAAAATGCAAATGGTGATAATGTATTTGCAAGCTGGGTAGATTCAAAAGATGATGCGACTAAAGTCGTGTCAGATGACAACGGGTCTATCAGAGTCATTGGTTTTGTAAATGGTGACTATGTTTTAAATGAAACAAAAGCACCATCAGCTAACTATGTTCTCTTAAAGGATGGTACAATCACATTTACAGTTGAACATGGAAAATATGGCACATCAAACTTAGATGTTAACAATACACCTAAAGGGTTATTACCATCAACAGGTGGTGCTGGTATCTACGCCTTCATCATTATTGGTGCAGCTATGATGATTGGTGCATACATTTGGTTTAAAAAATCAAGACAACAAGCAGAAGTTTAAGTCTTTAGACTAACAGGTGTTTTCCTGAATTTAAAGGTTAACGTTAACAAGGCTGGGGAACTTTCCCAGCCTTGTTGTGTTTATGAAAGGAAGGTGAATGATCATTGAAAAAACAAACCCCGGAGCAAGATAAACTAAAAAATGAAAGAATCAATTTAGGGCTTAAGGTTTTGATGGCACTTTTGTTTTTTGTCGGTGCAATGGTATTTTCCTACCCTTTCATAGTCGACACAATCAATAATTTTTATGATCAACGTGTCATTGATAATTATCAAACCCAATATCAAACAGCACATAAAGCGCAACAAAAAAAACAATTAGCCCAGATGAAAGCAGAAAATGAAGTCCTGCTCAAACAAGAGCATACGACAAATATTCCTGGCATGGGCTTAGTTGAAGATCCGTTTGAAAGTGCACTAAAAAATAATGTGACACCAAGCAAAGCTTATTTGCAATCTCATATGATAGGTGCCGTTTTTATTCCTTCTATCCATGTTAGTTTACCTATTTTTAATGAAACTAACGACGACTTACTAGAAAAAGGCGCTACAGTATTACAGGGGACTTCTTATCCGATAGGTGGTATCAGTACACATTCAGTTTTGACTGGGCACAGTGGTCTACCAGATAAAAAACTCTTTACGGATTTGGATAAACTGAAAAAAGGTGACTTATTTTATATTGAAGTATTGGGTGAGAAATTAGCTTATCGTGCAGTTAACTTTAAAACGGTATTACCAACACAACTAGAGAGTTTAAAGATAGTAGATGGCAAAGATTTAGTCACTTTAGTGACTTGTACCCCTTATATGGTTAATACGCATCGTTTATTAGTCACGGGAGAACGTGTTCCTTTTGTCGAACAAAAGATGACCAAGCAAATCAAAAAAGCACAAGCCTATCATCAGAATAGACTACTCGCTTTTGCAGTCGGTATTCCGATTTTCTGTTTATTATTTGCATATTTTATATGGCGCAAGTTTGTCTATTATCTGTGTATCAAACATCGCTATGATTTTGTATTCTATGCTGTAGCTGATGGACAAGGAATAGCTAATTTAGTCTTTTATCTGGTAGAGAAAAAAGGGAAAATATCAGTACTAAGAGATGGGGAACGACTTAAAGCAGTCAGTGATAAAGATGGACGGGTACTGTTTGAAGCTATTCCAGGTGGCCGCTATGTTGCCAATCCAGAGCAACAAACCGATTTTCCAAAAGTATCTGGGTTTGTGCGACTGTTACATGATCAACACTTTACGCTTAAGTCTCGTGGTGCACGCGTAAAAAGAATCGGTAAGCAACACCACCGTGACTATATCATTGATAGGGGGCGTCATGCGAAATAAAAAAAGCCGCAAGCTAAGCGAAAAAAAAGTATAGGCAAGCGATTTTTGATTAATTTGATGGTTTATAGTTTATTCTTGATTGGTATCTTAATCATGCTATACCCGTTTTATATCAGTGCCTTAAATGACTACTTAGATAATGTTCGCGTGTCATTATACAAAGATAGTTTACAAAAAGCTCATGAAGCACAAGAAAAGCAGTTAAAAGCAGCCAATGAAAAGTTAGCCAAACAAGGCTTGACGCCATCTGCAGATCCTTTTAAAGAGGGTGAAACAAGTGGTATTTCTGAAGATTATTATAAAAAACACCTGCTAGGGACAGTTGATATTCCTAAGATCAATATTAAAATTCCACTATTTGATACGACTAACAGTGAACTTTTAGAAATTGGTGCAACAACTTTAAATGGCACATCCTATCCATTAGGTGGTCAAAATACCCATGCTGTCATTTCGGCACATCGTGGTTTACCAGACCGTGCATTATTTACCGATTTGCCAAAACTACAAAAAGGAGATATCTTTGTTTTAGAAGTATTAGGCCATAAGTTAGCCTATGAGGTGAAGACGATTGTTGTTGTGAAACCAGAAGAAACACAAGTTTTAAAGATAGAACCAGGTCAAGATTTGGTGACATTATTGACTTGTACACCTTATATGATCAACTCTCATCGGTTACTGGTGACAGGTAGTCGTGTGCCTTATACGGCAAAAGTAGATAAATTATTAGCGCAAAATGACCATAAGCGTAAGCTAATCCAACTTGCTTTACTAGTCTTATTTACCTTATTAGTTTGCCTAATGCTCTGGATACTTTATCGTATTATCCACCAATATTTGCTAACCAAGCAAACTATGTCGCTTGTTTTACAGATTATCACCTCAGATCAATCTCCTTATGCACAAGCTTTACATCTCTATGATCGAACGGGTAAAAGAGCCTTGAAGCGTCAAGGTCAAAATGTTGTCTTATTACCAGATGCGACAGGAACTTATCGGATTGATGAGCTAGCAAAAGGGATGTATTGTTTAAAAACAAAAGATAATGCCTTATGTTTGTTGATTGGACAAACTAAGATAAAAGCAATGCCCTATAAACTTAAAGTGATGAAACAATCTAAATTATCCTTTGAACAACTCTCGCAGCAAGTGATTCAAATCACCTAATATTTTAAAAAACATTAAACAGTTACTGAAAGAGTAGCTGTTTTTTTATAGCTGTTGGCTTTATCGTAAGAGATAAGCTACTTATTTGACTTAACTTTATAAAATTATCTCTAAAGGATGCTTGAGTTGGGCGTTAAAACGCTAAAGATAAATTAGACGAGTTAACCAAGCTAAATGAGTTGACTTTGTGATAGTGATAGTGTTTAATATATGGTTTAGTATATTAAATAGGAGATATTCAAAAATGTATAAATCGATGGAAAATGATGTGTTCTTTCAGAAATCACAAAAAGAATCTCTAACAATTATCGACGTTAGAGAACCACACGAGTTTGAAGATGAGCATATCGAGGGGAGTAAAAATATGCCTTTAAGTAGTCTTGTTTTAGACTATGAACAATTGGCTAAAGATCAGTCTTATTATGTGATTTGTCATGCGGGTGTTCGTTCAGTTAGTGCATGTGAATTTCTGAGTCAAGAAGGATACGATGTGACAAATGTTAAGGGTGGCGTGGCACTTTGGCAAGGTGATATGGTCTAATTTATATTAATTAGTCGTAGGGGTTTCTAGTAAAAAGTTATCTAGCCGGCTATCTCAAAAATGAGCTAGTGGATGGCACATGTATGACTATCTATTATCATTGTCTTAAAAAAACTGGCTAGTTGATCAACGATTACATTAGCCAGTTTTTTATTTGAGAAACAAGTTATTTAGTCGTAAGAATTTAGCTCATCAGCGATATCTTGTAACGCATCAAATCTTAGAAAGTAAACAGGAAAGTCAGCTGTCTGCTTAAATTTGGTAATCAAATAGCTAAGTTTTGTTTCATTTTCTTCATCATAAAATACCCAAGCACCATCAGCGTTTTGGATGAGAAACTCATTATATTCACGAAATTGGCTGCCGTTCTGATATGTATCGTAGGCATACTGTACAAAATCAGATTTTTTGAAAAGCTCAAGTTTTGTTTGGTTACCCTCGTTCCAATTTTGACCGTGAGTTTTAAATGGGAAGATTGTGGCAAGTTTAAAGCCGTAATCTGCTTGCATCTCAATAGCTATTTCTAGTACCCAGTACTCGAATCCTAAGTTACCAGTGAAGATAAGCCATTGTAGTCCTTCAGAGGCAAACTGCTCTAACTTTTTTCGAATAGCTGTTTTGATAATGGTTAACTTCAAATCTTTCTCATCAAAAATGCCTAAATCAAAGGCATTATAACCTGTAACTAACAGTGTCTTCATACTCATTGTTAATATCCTTTTTCAATTATGGTGCTATTTTTAATCTTTTTCTTAATATAGAAAAATTATCTAATTAATGTCATGATTTGTAAGGTCATACTTGCACATTTTGGCATAAACCTATATACTTATTATAACTGTATTTTATTAAAATAAGGTAATAAAAAACTACTAAACAGTATATGAAAGATTTGCTGATATTGCAAGATAATGCGTCTTAAATTTAGTAGCTGATGTTAGTATGATGCTTTTGCAATAGTAGTTTAACGGGTTATTTTAATATAAAATGAAAGGGAAAATATGGTTAACTATCCTGCTGGGATGTTAAAGTCTAAAAACCTAACATCCAGACAACCGAAAACGATAAACTTTGGCAAACGTGGGATGGACTTTGAAGCTGAAATAAATGCGACAAATGCTTATTATTTATCTCATGGGCTTGCAGTTATACATAAAAAACCAACACCAGTCCAGATTGTAAAAGTAGATTATCCTCAGCGTAGCCGAGCAAAGATTACAGAAGCTTATTTTCGTCAGGCATCCACTACGGATTATTCGGGTGTTTATCAAGGACACTATATTGATTTTGAGGCAAAAGAAACACAAAATAAAACAAGTTTTCCTTTGAAAAATTTTCACGATCATCAGATCACCCATATGGAGAGTGTCGTCAAACAAAATGGGATATCTTTTGTGCTTTTACACTTTACAGTTCTGTCTAGAACATTTTTGTTGAAAGCGACAGACCTGATACCATTTTACCAAGAAAAACAAGGACAAAAGTCTATCCCTATAGCTTTTATAGAAGATAAAGGAATAGAAATTGCAAAAAATAAATTGCCAAGTATTCCTTATCTTGATTGTATTCAGACACTTTTAGGAGGTAACTCACATTTCAAATCTAAAACAAAATTCTAATCTTCGTATTATAAGGGTGATTAAGTGGCTATTGATTTCAGTATTCACGGCAATCATCTTAGCTTTTTTAGGTGGTGTGGCGCTATTTGTGTATTACGCTAAAGATGCACCACCTTTAGAGGAATCTAAACTTATATCTAAACCATCTTCAGTTTTTTATGATAAAGATGGACAAGTGTTAGCTGATTTGGGAGTTGAAAAAAGAGAACTTGCATCTACTAAAGATATTCCATTAACTTTAGTTAACGCGATTACTTCCATTGAGGATCATAGGTTTTTTAAACATCGAGGGGTTGATCCGATTAGGATTATATCATCGGTTGTTCACAACACGCAAAATGATAGTACACAAGGTGGGTCAACACTCACGCAACAATTAATTAAGTTATCTTTTTTCTCTACAAAGACAAAAGATGCCACGATTGAGCGTAAAGCACAAGAAGCGTGGATGGCAGTTAATCTAGAACGCCAAAAAACTAAAGAAGAAATTATTACTTATTATATTAATAAAACATACTTAGGCAACGGTTACTATGGGATGTTAACGGCATCAAAAAGTTATTTTGGTAAAGAACTCTCAGAATTAGATCTATCCCAAATTGCTTTGCTAGCTGGTATGCCGCAAGCACCGAATTCTTATGATCCCTATGCACATCCAGAAGCGGCTAAGGATCGGCGTGATATGGTCTTAAGAGCGATGTATCGTTATAAGACAATCACTAAAAAACAGATGGATGACGCAATTGCTAAGCCGATTACTGATGGGTTACAGCCTAAATCAGATAATAAATCCATTCCAAGTTATCTCGATAATTACATCAAGCAAGTGATGCATGAAGTCCAAGATAAAACAGGATTAGATGTAGCTACAGCTGGCCTTAAGATTTATACACCATTAGATAACGCTGCTCAACAAAAATTGTGGGACATTTTTAATACCGATCAGTATGTTCACTTCCCAGATGATTTATTCCAGGTTGCTTCAACGATTGTTGATGTTAACTCGGGTGCGGTTATCGCGCAACTTGGTGGACGTAAACAACCAACAGATGTGACGTTTGGACTTAACCAAGCAGTTCAGACTAATCGGGATTGGGGTTCTACGATGAAGCCGATAACAGATTACGCTCCCGCTTATGAAGATGGTGTTTACAAATCAACGGGTGATATTATCGGTGATAATTGGTATGTCTACCCGGGTACTAATATACCTGTTTATGACTGGGATAAGTTGTACCAAGGTAATATCACAGTGAGGTCAGCAATTTGGGGATCTAGAAATATCCCAGCTGTAAAAACACTCGCTGCTGTTGGACTAGATAACTCTCAAAAATTCCTTGAAGGGTTAGGAATTCATTATCCGAATATGCAATATTCTAATGCGATTTCAAGTAATAATAAGCCAGATGACAATGACCCTAAAGCACAAAGCTATGGGGCAAGTTCTGAAAAAATGGCTGCTGCCTATGCTGCTTTAGGTGCTGGTGGGGTCTATACAGAACCTTACTATGTGAATAAAATTGTCGATTCGGAAGGTAAAGAAACTGTCTTAAAACCAGTAAGAAGTCGTGCGATGAAAGAAACAACAGCTTATGTCGTTACAGATATGCTTAAAGGCGTTATCACAAATGGGACGATGCGCAATGGCTACATACCAGGCTTAAATCAAGCAGGGAAAACAGGTACATCTAACTATGATGACAATGCCTACCAACAAGCAATGGCTAATATAGATGGCCCATATGATGGTAGCTCACTCGCACCTGATGAAAACTTTGTTGGCTATACACCAAAATATTCGATGGCAGTATGGAGTGGTTATACGAACCAGATGACGCCAGTATGGGGCGCTAAACTTTATCTAGCTTTAGATGTTTATAGAGAAATGATGACTTATCTAGCATCTACTACCAATAACCCTGATTGGACGATGCCTGATGGGATTAAAAAAGTTGGTAATGAGCTGACACTTACTAATTAATTCATCTATTCAAAAAACAATCTTGACAAAAACAGCCATTCTATTATATAATAGAATAGTTGTGGCGGTATAGCCAAGTGGTAAGGCATGGCTCTGCAAAAGCTTGATCGTCGGTTCAAATCCGTCTACCGCCTTTCATAACACTTTATATGTGTTTATACAAAGAAGAAAACCGCATAACAGTGCGGTTTTTGTTTTGAATTATTCACATAAATATATATAGGTTTAAAAAAATGGGGACATTTGGGGTCGTAATTAGGTCAAAAAATTATAAATAATGACGTAACATTAATCATGCATGATAAAATAGATGATAGATATTGCATAACTTAGAAAGGTTACAAAAAGATGAAGAAAAAAATATTGAAAGTGATTGCCTGGATAGTTGGTATCGTGATAAGCCTATTATTAGGAATTTGGATTGCTTTCCAAGTTTCTCCTAAGCCTAGCGCTATGATCATTGCTAGATTGTTTAATGGTGAAGTGAAGATATCAGATCAAAAAGCATATGATATAGCTAAAAATAATGTATCCGTTACCTTGGATCAAACTTATCAGTCGAAGTTTAAGGATAATACTTATGATGTCTACTATCCTAAACATAGCACAACATCAGTTCCAGTATTATTATGGGTGCATGGTGGTGGTTATGTCGGAGGAGATAAAGAAGGTGCAAAAGAATTTGCAACCAGATTATCATCTGATGCTAACATTGCTGTTGTATCGATGAATTATGGTGTTGCACCAGGTTTGAAGTATCCTAATCAAGTTGTGCAAGTGGCAAATATGATGCAGACACTGAAAAAGAAACAAGATAAGCACCTAGATTTATCTAAAATTATGATTGGTGGCGATAGTGCAGGCAGTCAAATCGCCTTACAGTTTGTAACCACGCAAACCAATAAAGCTTACGGCGAAAAAGTAGGGATTCCTAAAATTTTGGATGATAAGGTCGTTAAAGGGGCAATCTCCTATTGTGGTCCAGTAGATTTGATACAAATGGCTGATAAATCTGTATCAGACAAAACAATGAAATTTTTTGTTAAGACAGTGGCTTGGTCCTTAATTGGTACAAAAAATTGGCAATCAAGTGATGAATTGGTTCAAGCTAGCTTGGTTAATCAAGTAACAGCTGATTTTCCACCTACGTATATTACAGATGGGAATGCATTCTCATTTGAAGATCAAGGTATTGCATTAGCAGATAGACTAAAAGCACTGAAAGTTCCCGTAACTGGTCTATTTTATAAAAATGAAAAGAAACAGATAACTCATGAATATCAGTTTGATTATAAAACTGAGGAAGCTAAACAGTGTTATGAACAAACTTTAAACTTTGTGAATCAGTACAAGTAAAAAAATTTTGAGTTTATCAGTCATATAATCTCAAAGTTTTTTTCGTAAAAGTTATCTATTTGTACGTCAAGACCAAAGATAATGTGACTTGGCAGATAGTTAGATAACATTTATAAAATAAAAAGGTGTAAAATATAACTATGAAATATACACTGATAGTGATGCTGATAGCAATAGGAGTTACATTTACGACGATGCAAGTTAAAGCCGACACACAGACATCAGGGTATGTCACGACACAAGATCACGAAGAAATTCACTACATCAGAAAAGGAAATGGGACGCCTTTAATATTACTGCACGGTAATGGACAAAGTGCGGCTTATTTTAAGCCTCAGATGGATTTACCTTTTGATACTATTGCGATTGATTCAAGAAATCATGGGAAATCAAGTAGTACGCAAGAGTTGAATTTTAAATTGATGGCACATGACGTCTTAGATGTCCTAAACGCACTTCATATCCAAAAGGCAGATATTCTAGGGTTTTCTGATGGTGCTAATCTGGCAATGGTTTTTGCTAAGAACTATCCACATCGAGTGAACAAGTTAATATTAAATTCCGGTAATTTGAAATTTTCAGATTTAAGATTGTTATCTAAAATCACGTCAATACTTCAAAATTTCTTCTTTAATACACCAGTGACGGAACTATTAGTCAAAAATGTTGGGGTCAAAAAATCAGATTTAAATAAATTCAATATGCCAGTTTTAGTGATTGTTGGGCAGTATGATCTCATAAAAAAATCTTCATCTAAAAAAATAGCAAGATACTGTCATGGCGATTTTGTTGTCATTCCTAAGGCGTTTCATAAAGCCTCTCAGGCAAGACCTAAATTATTTAATCAAATTGTGACACAATTTTTACAAGTAAATTAAGAAAGATAGGCATATGTTCAACTTTTTCAAAAAAAATAAAAAGTATATAAAATTAACTTTCATGATAGCAGTCACTTTTATTGCACTAAGTCAGATTGCTGGTATCCTCAAACAAGTTCAGCCAGATAAAATTGCATTGATTTTTGAGCGTTTAAATTTTGTGGATTTAGTCATTATAGTCATTGTGGGGATGATTAGTATTGTCCCAATGTTGAATTATGATAGAATCCTTAATCGCTTATCTGGCAATAATTTTCCACTGCCTCAGTTGATCAAAGTGTCATGGTTAATCAATACCATTAATAATATCGCAGGATTTGGCGGTGCGGTGTCGGTTGCTTTACGTAGTCAATATTATGGCAAAGAAAATAAAGAAAACTTATTAGCTAATATCTCAAAAGTATTCTTTTTTGCACTATCCGGCTTATCTGTCTATGGTTTGATTGGATTTATCTTGATTAAGATGGGCTACGTTGATGCGTTCATCTCAGAGTATAGTCCGTGGTTGATTGGTGCAGCGGTTTATTTTGTTGCTGTAGTCTTATTCACCAGGAAAAATTTGGGTGGCCTGAAAAGAAGGCTACAAGCTGAGTTATTAGTCACAAGTTTTCTTGAGTGGAGTGGGGTTATGCTCACTTTCATCGTCATCGGTCAGGTGTTAGGCGTTGATTTATCCATATCTACCTTGATTGTTTTAGTTACAGCAAGTTCTGTCATTGGGATTATTTCGATGATTCCTGGTGGTTTAGGATCATTTGATGTGATGATGATGCTAGGGTTGATTCGTTTAGGTGTCTCACAAGAGATTGCTTTTATCTGGTTATTACTCTATCGTTTATCTTATTATTTAATACCATTACTCATTGGTATATTAAGCTGGTTGTTTACGACTGGTCAAGAATTTGACAAACGATTTAATGGCATCCCTATTAATTTGAGTAAAGAGGTATTGCACAAAATTACTTCCTTACTCATTGGTATAACAGGTGGTTTTCTCGTGTTGACGGCAACTGTACCTGAGGTTTTCAATCGATTTGACTGGCTACGACGTATCTCACCATGGAATGCGAATTTGATAGCTGAATCACCAAAAATTATATTAGGTTTTCTCTTGATCATTACTAGTAGAGCTTTGAAAAATCGTGTATCAAGAGCATATGTACCGACCTTGATTCTCGAATTAGCTGCAATTGTTTACATCTTTTTAGATGACTTTTCATGGTACTCTATTGTCCTGATGGTTGTTTTGTTTTTACTAACTTTATTTACAAGAAGCGAACTCTATAGAGAACAGTTAGTCTTGAGTTATGAATCCATTATCGTGGATAGTTTTGTAATTGTTTTCTTGATGTTGCTATATATAGTGGTTGGTACCCTGTCAAGACCGGCTTATCATTTGCATCATAAAGTGACTGACTTTCTCTTATTCCCATCTGAAAAACTATGGATTAGTGGCTTGATAGGTATTTTTATTGTTGCTGCCATATGGATGCTGTATCTCCATTATTTGCAAGGCAAAAAACAGGTCATCGGGACAGAGCTTGATGAAGCAGTAGCTTTAGATATTTTAACAACGTATGGTGGCAATACTCAAAGTCAGCTTGTGTTTATGGGCGATAAAAGGATGTGGGTATATGAGGACCGATTATTAATCCAATTTGCCATACGTCAAGACAAGATTCTTGTTATGGGAACACCATCTGGCGATATGAGTTGTCTCTATGACGCATTATTAGCCTTTATAGAAGCATCAGATCGTCTTGGCTATCGACCAGTATTTTACGAAATTGATGAAAAGACAACGCTCATCTTGCATGAATTGGGCTATCACTTTATCAAACAAGGTGAAGAAGGACATGTTAAACTAGGTGATTTCACGTTATCTGGCACAAAAAATAAGAGTAAGCGCCAAGCAGTTAATCAAGTTGAAAAAGCAGGCTATCGTCTTGAAATTATCGAAAGTGATGCCTTAACATCGGATGATTTTGTCAGATTTCGTGAAATCTCAGATGAGTGGTTGGGCAAACGAAAAGAAAAAGGCTTCTCACTGGGTTATTTTGATGAAACATATCTAAGTAAAGCGCCTATAGCGATTGTCTGTTCGGATGAAAAAATCGTTGCGTTTGCAAATATTATGCCAACCTATACAAAAGAATTTGTGACTATAGATTTAATGCGTCATACAAATGATGCGCCAAATGGTGTTATGGATTTTCTTTTCATAAAATTATTCGAGTACTTTCAAGCACAAGGTATTGAAAAATTTGATTTGGGTATGACACCACTGGCTAATGTCGGTGTATCACGGCGGTCATTTGTTTCAGAACGTATCGCTAATTTGATTTATCAGTTTGGGGATTCACTTTATAATTTTGAAGGTTTGCGTAACTATAAGAAAAAATATGTCACGTCTTGGGAACCAAGATATACAGCATATTCTCATAATGCCAATATTTCATTTGTCATGTTAGCGTTATTATTACAAGATAATCAAAAAATCATAGAAGCTGAGGAAAAAAATGTCGAGATTATTAACAATCAGGAAACGATTACTTAGTGAAAATTTAGATGCGATCATCGTGACTAATTTGAAAAACATCTATTATTTGAGTGGATTTTGGGGAACCGCTGCAACACTCTTACTCACGCAAAAAACACAATATCTGCTGACAGATGCTAGATATAGTAGTGAAGCAAGAGATCTGGCTACTGATTTTGAGATTATTGAGACCACTGACACATCTGAGCAACTTAACCAACTCTTGAAGAAGGAAGTGATTCGTCAGGTTGGATTTGAAGACACCTTATCCTTTGCAGCAGTTAAACGGTTGCAGACAATACTGACAGTAGCTGAGTTGAAACCTTTAACTGATTTTGTAGAACTTCAAAGACAAGTCAAATCTGAATCTGAGATTGCAACGATCAAAAAAGCTTGTCAAATTTCAGATCAAGCCTTTCAAGATTTATTGAAATTTGTAGAACCAGGCAAGACTGAGATAGAAGTTGCTAACTTCTTAGATTTTAAAATGCGTGAGTTTGGTGCATCAGGTACTAGTTTTGATACGATTGTTGCCTCAGGTATAAGAAGTGCTTTACCTCATGGTAGAGCCACGCATAAGCCAATTGATTTTGGTGATGTGGTTACTGTTGACTTTGGCTGTTATTATAATCACTATGCTAGTGATATGACCAGGACATTTTTTGTAGGAGACGCCAATCCTAAACTAAAAGAGATGTATCGTGTCGTTCAATCTGCTCAAGAAGCAGTGATAGAAAAAAGTATTGCAGGGCTAACTTATGGAGAATATGATCGTAATGCACGAGCAATCATTGATAAAGCCGGTTATGCCGAAGCTTTTACTCATGGTATTGGACATGGGCTAGGACTAGATGTTCATGAATTACCTTATTTTTCTAAAGTGTCAAACAGTCCATTACTTGAAAACATGGTCATCACAGATGAACCAGGCATTTATTTAACTGGTGTGGGTGGTATTCGTATTGAAGATGATTTACTAATTACTAAACAAGGTGTAGAGGTGTTAACTTTAGCGCCGAAGGAACTTATTGTACTATAAATCTAGCGAAAAAATTGGAAATATGGTAAAATGGAGAGAACGTACAAAATGAAGAAAATGAAAGTGAGATTATAATCCATGGTAGCAGCAAACGAACTGAAGGCAGGTATGACTTTTGAAACAGATGGTAAACTTTTACGCGTTTTAGAGGCGAGCCATCATAAGCCAGGTAAAGGAAATACAATTATGCGTATGAAATTACGCGATGTTCGTTCTGGATCTACATTTGATACATCTTATCGTCCAGAGGAAAAATTCGATCAAGCTATCATCGAAACGCATAATGCGCAATATTTATATAAAATGGATGATACAGCGTATTTTATGGATAACGAAACATATGACCAGTATGAAATTCCAGTTGCAAATGTTGAAAATGAGCTGAAATTTATCCTTGAAAATGCAGAAGTGAAAATCCAATTCTTTGGTAGTGAAGTGATTGGTGTACAAGTGCCGACTACTGTTGTGTTAGAAGTTGCAGAAACACAACCTTCTATCAAAGGCGCGACAGTAACTGGATCTGGAAAACCTGCTATAATGGAAACAGGTTTAGTTGTCAACGTACCAGATTTTATCGAAGTAGGCCAAAAACTTGAAATTAATACTGAAACAAGTGCTTACTTGAAACGTGCTTAATCCTACTTGCTCAACCATCCTAAAAAGACGGGAAGATGAAAATATGACAGATACTAATATTATTACAAACTCTGAAGCACTTGGTGAAATCGTCATTGCACCACAAGTGATTGAAACAATTGTTGCGATTGCCGCTGCTAAAATTGATGGTGTTTATAGTTTAAGAAATAAGCACTTTGCAGATCTTATCGGTAAAAAAGCAGATGGTCGTGGCGTCTATGTACGCCAAGATGAAGATAGAATTATCGTAGATATCTATGTTTATCTAACTTATGGTGTATCTGTACCGAGTGTTGCAATGACGATGCAAAGTGTTGTCAAAGAAAACGTACTTGATATGAGCAACATCGTAATCGACGAAGTTAATATTCATGTTGCTGGTGTTGTGCCTGAAAAGACACCTAAACCTGATTTTAAAGATTTATTTGATGAGGATTTCTTAGATGTCGACTAAGCCATTAACTCAGCATGAAATCAGAATACGCGCAGTACAGGCGCTTTATTTGTTAGAGATGGCACCAGAAGAATCTGTTGAGAACGCGATGCTATTTGCTTTAACAAATGATGCTAGATTATCTAGTCAAGAAATAGATGTAGCGTCTGCGTTACCAGTTGAAAAAAAATCTAAAAAAACTGGTAATATTTTTTCATTTACGCCTAACCGCGAAGGCGGTGTAACGAAAAAACAAGAGACTTCTGATGATGCTATAGACCTAGTTACACCAGTAGATTTACCTGTTGAGACCACTGTTTTAACTGATAAGTTTGATGATGTACATAAAACTAACTTAGAATTTTTGATGTCATTGGTTTACGGTGTCCGTGCTAAAAAAGATAGTATCGATGAAGAAATCAGCCAATATTTAGCAAAAAATTGGTCTATTAAACGATTATCACCAATTAATCGTGTGATTCTAAGATTAGGTACATTTGAAATTCTCTTTAATGAAACACCACGTGTTGTCTCAATCAATGAAGCGATTGAACTTGCCAAAGCTTTCAATGATGAAAAAGATGCGAAATTTATCAATGCTATTCTGACAAAAATTGGACAGGCATAAAAATCAAAAATCTATTCAAGAGGTTTATCTTGTATAGATTTTTTTATCAGTTTTATATAGTAATCTTGATGGTACATCAAGATTACTATAAGCATACTCATATCA
>JAKDQI010000130.1 GCA_030454995.1 Pseudolactococcus plantarum
GTTGTATTTGTCAAACATTTTAATTTTATTTGTTATCTCATATCTGCTAGTCATCATCTTTACATTAAAAAAGAGATTGGCTGTTAGGCTGATCTCTTTTTTAATGTACTACAGTTATTTTTTTAACTCTTCAACTAGTTTTTGAAACTCTTCGTTGGTTAGCGTGACCCCTTTTCCCATTTTACTATAATCGGGGGACCACTGGCGGATATCAAATTTTGCTGATGCACCGTTCCAAGACACACGTGTCAATTCTTTTTTCCAGCCCTTCTCATTCTCAGAAAGGACTATCAAATGTTCTTCAATTTCAAACTTAAATTCACTCATATCGCTCTCACTCCATTCATACTGCTTCGTCTCATCACTATTCTTACGCATTAAACTGCATTTTATCACAATATATGTTATAATTTTTTTATGAAAAAAATCTTAACTTTTATACGTCATTTTTTTTCGAAAGCACATACCCATACAAAGCAACCCCTAAATACAGATATTCTAGCTAATCTGGAGCTTGCGCTTGCCTTTAACCATGCGATCAATATCACCTTTAAACATAAAACTGGTGGTATCGCAAGTTTTATTGCTACGATCATTAGCATCACAGAACGTCAAGTTGTAGTCAAAGATGTGACATCACATCAGATTCGTATTATACTCCTTACAAAAATCCAACAAGTAAGTTTTGTACCCGAACAATCTCATACAACACCTATCGATAAACTAAACGCCTAGCCTTAATAGTCTAGGCGTTTTATTTCGACCCCAGTTTTTTGTTTAACTGCATCGATAGCGTGGTGATATCTGCTGAGATACCCTTCTTTATCACGCGCATCTCCCTCGTCATCAAGTAGGACAACCTTATCCATTAAGTTAAATTCAGCTAGTTGACGCATCAATTCTTCATGAAATACTTGTCTTGACGATTCCCACGCCATATTTCTAAAGCCATCATCGATATACTGTGTAATTGGTGGAATAACTAAAATCAGATCCATCTGTTCATCACGAATCGTCTTTTGAAACAGTGGCTCTAACTGCTCTTGTTCGGCTTTTCCTAGATAAAGTTTTGCATATACCCGTGTCACTATCGCATCTGTATCGAGAAAGACGATCCCTTGATTAGCAGGTGAGTTAATTTCTTTAGAATTAACATCATACTGTCCGGTTATCAAGCGTGCATAGTCTGCCATCTCAAGTTCATCGTCGTTAATGTTTGAATATTCTTCATAACTTCTAGCATATTCTTCTGAAAAAGGCGCGTTGATGGATCTTGCAAGTCGTCTCACCAGTGTTGTTTTACCGGTGGAAGCCGACCCCATAATCGTCACAACTTTTGAAAACTGACGTCGAAAGACACGGTTAATGTCTTGCCAATAAGTTTGAGGATGTTCACGTATCATCGTAGCCGAGATTTTAATATCTTGTCGATCCGCAATCTCAACGTGATAGCTATTCCCATCATCTGTTGGAAAACGTTTTTCAAGCTCTGTCGCGTACTCAACTTCGCCAACATAAAATGTAACTGCTATAGTCTCTGACTCTGTATTCTCTTGAATCAAATTAAATAATCGGTTTGCCCATTCATCCCAGCCATGCGGCATCTCAGGCATGCCAGTCTCATCCAGTTTGACAACTTTAATCTCTGCCTCATCGTTAAACGCTTCGCGTAGATAGCGAAATCTTTTATCCAGATGTAGCCCTACTTTGGATCCTCTATCCCCCTCATAACCCGAGACAACTAGTAAAACACCTTCATTTAGTGCAGAAGTTTTATAGATTTGCTGCTGATGTCCTGTATGAAGTGGCGCAAATGTCCCAAAGTAAACACCAATTTTTTTTCCCGATAATTTTCCTTTTGAAATATTATTTGTCTGCATAAGCTATCCTTTATACGATTTTGTGTAGGCGTATAGTACTAATTGACACGAGGGCTTTCTTTTTTGATAGATTTTAGAAAACCAATGACACTAGGTAGCAACGTTACGACGATAATACCTAAAATGATCGCAGAAAAATGTTCTTTTACAAATGGAATATTGCCGAAGAGATAACCAGATCCTGTCGCAATTAAAGACCATGATAAAGCTGCTATGAAGGCACGTTTTACAAAATCTTGTAGCGGAAATTGGCTAATTCCTGCGACAAAAGGGACAAATGTTCTAATAATCGGCATATATCTTCCTAATATAATCGCAAGTGACCCATTTTTTTCAAAGTATTTTTCAGCATCATCAAGATGTTTTTTCTTGATAAGTTTGCCAAAATGTCGATTAGTGATTAATTTATGACCAATCGTATGACCGATTAAAAAATTACAGGTATCGCCTAGGAAAGCCGCTAAAAAGAAGAGCACCAAAAACAGCCCAACATTAAAGCCCATCTTAGGATTTGCTGCCATAGCACCCGCCGCAAACAATAAACTATCACCTGGTAAAAATGGCATAATGATAGCAGCTGTCTCTATAAATATCACCAAAAATAGTAAGAGATAAGTCCATCCACCCACTGATTGCGCCATTGCATAAATATAATCATCTATATGTAAAATAAAATTAATCATTGTCCTGTACTTTCATTTCTTATTGGCTGATAGTTTTATCAACCGTGTAATGCTTACCATTATTTTTAAACTTACTCCATAAAGTATATCATAAGTGACCCTAACCAGCCAATGTTCTTATAGACCAGTAGTTATATCATTACAATATAAAACCGCATGATTGGCATTTTGCAATAGCTATCTCATACGGTTTTTCTTAATATCTGACAATTCTACTAGGCTCGGACAGTTTTTGCCACACCATTTTCCTCATACAAGTTAATCAAACCTGAGCCATTTTTACGGATCATATCTCCTGGTTCAACACGTTCAGGAACGGTCATCGTGAGTAGTTCCATCGGATTTGGTGCACGATCAATACGCTCACCTTCCTCGTTACAGAGATTCTCTACGATTGCTGTAAAATGACGGAAGCCAGGTCCATAAAATTCGATCTCATCACCAGTCGTGATCACATTTCTTTGTCGGACCGTCGCAGTCATCGTTGCTTCATCAAAACTAACAACCTCACCCACAAATTTATACTGTGGAATTTTTCGACGTGCACCAAATAATTGCTCATTTTCACTAGGTGTTTGATAATAAAAGCCTGTTGCTAGTTCACGTTGGGCTACTTTCCATAACTCATCTACAAGGGCTGGCTTAATAGCCTCAAATGCTTCCGGACTTTCAAGATAGGCATCAACGGCTCTCTTGTAGACGTTGCTTACAGTAGACACATAGTGAATTGACTTCATTCTGCCTTCTATTTTAAAGGAATCAACACCATTTTCGATTAAATCGGGTACATGTTCAATCATACTCATATCAACAGCACTCATTGAAAAATCTTCAGGAATTTCTCCTTGGACAGAGCGACGTTCAGCACCATAGGGCATATCGTAAAGATCATATTTCCATCGGCAGGATTGAGAGCATCCGCCACGGTTGGCATCTCGTTTACTCATATAGTTAGATAAAACACAACGACCAGAATACGAGATACACATCGCTCCATGCACAAAGGCTTCAATCTCAACATCAGTATGTTTTCTGATTTCTGCCAACTCTGCCATCGACACTTCTCTCGCCAAAACGACCCGTTCTAGACCAAGTTTTTTCCAAAACTCTAACGTTTCATAATTGGTTGCACTAGCTTGTGTAGACAAATGAATCGGTAAGCCTGGTGCTTCACTAGCGGCTATCGCAATTAAGGCAGGATCACTAACAATCACTGCAGCGATACCAATGTCTCTTAAAGTCCGAAACCACTCACCGGCTCCAGCCTCATTTCCTTCATGTGTCACCATATTAGCTGCCACGTATACTTTTGCTCCATGTCGTTTTGCAAAGGCAATCCCTTCGCGCATCTCGTCAAAGCTAAAATTCCCAGCTCTAGAACGTAGACCATAAGCATCTCCACCAATATACACTGCATCTGCGCCATAGCTGATCGCTACTTTTAATTTTTCTAAAGTCCCTGCTGGCGCTAACACTTCAGGACGTTTTAATTCACCTTGTTTCAAATTGTTTTCTCCTATTTTCAAGATAGTCGAGTAAGTTGAAAAGATCTCTAAACGAGACCAAAACTGCTACTTTAACGTACATATTATATCATAATTTTTCTAAGCCATGTTTTTCAAATATAGGTTCAATCACCGTGTAACACTTTCCAATACTTATACTAATCTATTTAATGAACGCTATTAAATAGCTGGCAATTATGCGCAACTTTAGCATAACCTTTAACAAATAAAACTAGTTATTTTCACATCTTACATCTCTTTTTAAGCTAGGCTATGATGCTCATTTACATACAGCAAAAATAGGATAACCCCTATATTCGGAGTATCATTGTTGCCATCCAAAACATATTAGCAATAAAACAAAGGACCATCAAAATTAACCTTAAAAATTAATGGCAAATTGCAAGTCCAAGTTAGCCACCCAGATAAACCTGTATCGG
>JAKDQI010000024.1 GCA_030454995.1 Pseudolactococcus plantarum
AGAGTACTTGGTTTGGGACCAAGGTGTCGCAGGTTCGAATCCTGTCTTCCCGATATTGACGACTGTAATAGTCGTTTTTTTGTTTTTAAAGAATTTTTGTCTAGTATTTTGATATAATGTAACATGAAGTAAATCGACAAGTTAACGTAAGGAGAGGCCATGAGGGTTATTGCAGGAGATTTTGGTGGAAGAAACTTAAAAACATTGGGTGGGAAAACAACTCGACCTACAGGTGATAAAGTAAGAGCTGCCATGTTTTCTATGATTGGGCCTTTTTTTGATGGTGGTCAAGTTCTTGATTTATATGCTGGTAGTGGAGGTCTTGCCATAGAAGCTGTTTCTCGAGGCATATCAAGCGCTATATTAGTTGAACGGGATTATCAAGCTCAAGCTGTTATACTTGATAATATTAAAATGACAAAAGAAGCTAATAAGTTTTCGTTACTAAAAATGGATGCACATCGTGCGTTACAAAGTTTGTCGGAACATTTTGATTTAGTATTTTTAGATCCACCTTATGCTAAAGCATCTATAGTTGAAGATATAAAAAAAATTGTAAGGTTAAATTTATTAGCTGATCAAGCCTTAATTGTTTGTGAGACTGAAACATCTGTAAGTTTGCCATCTGAAATTGCTGGTCTTAAGGTTATAAAAGAAAAAAATTATGGCATTTCAAAGGTGACGATCTATGAAAGAGGGTCTAATGGGTAAACGAATTGGGTTATATACAGGAACATTTGATGTGGTAACAAATGGTCATTTGGATATTATTGCTCGTAGTGCTAAACTTTTTGATATTTTATATGTAGGGATTTTTGATAATGCTAAGAAAAATCCTTTATTTTCTCTGGTTGAACGGCAAGATATGCTGACAAAGCTTATTAGTCAATATGGAAATGCTAAAGTTATAGTTCATGAGTCAGAATTAACAGTTCATGTTGCAGAAACGTTAGGTGCTTCAGCTCTAGTTAGAAGTATTAGAAATGTGCAAGATTTAGCTTATGAATCTGAAATGTGTTTTTTTAATCAGCAGATGACCGGTATTGAAACTGTTGTATTATTAGCTAATCCAGAATTACAATATATCAGTAGTTCACGTATCAAAGAATTGGCAGCAATGGGAATGGATATATCGAAATGGGTGCCAGAATTAGTTAGTGATGAATTGGAGAAAAAGCTTGACAGAAAATAAAAATTTTTTTATTAAAAAACGATGGTTTGTTGTTATTTTTCTGAGTATACTTATATTGTTAGGGACTTTAGTTCCCTTGCCATATTATATTGAAATGCCTGGATCAACAGAAAATGTTAGCAATATGATACATGTTGAGAAAACGCCAGTTGTCGATAAGGGATCATTGAATCTAACCACAGTTTCTGTGATGCAAGCAACAGGTGCTGGGCTTATTTATGCTGCAGTAACAAATTTTACTGATGTCTATAGTAAAAAAGATATGATGGGTGATCAATCTGATAGTGATTATAATCGGATGAATAAGTTTTATATGGAAAGTGCTCAAAATGTTGCAATTTATTCTGCATTTAAACTGGCAAATAAACCCTTTAATCTAAATTATAAAGGCGTTTACGTATTAGATGTCTTACCAAAATCGTATTTTAAAAATGTCCTTCAAATTGCTGATACAGTGATAGGAGCTGATGGAAAGACATTTAACTCTTCCCAAGAGTTAATGGCCTATATTAAATCCCTAAAAATAGGCGAAAATATATCAATACAATATACGAATGATAAAGGTGAAAAAAAATCAACTGATGGAAAAACGATTAAGTTACAAGATGGTAAAGCAGGTATTGGCATCACTCTTGTAGATCACACGGATGTTACAAGTACACCTGCTGTCAAAATTGATGCAGGGGATATTGGCGGACCATCAGCAGGTATGATGTTTACACTAGAACTCTATTCACAATTAGTAGGTAAAGATTTAACACAAGGGAGAAATATAGCTGGTACCGGTACAATTGAAGTCGATGGGAAGGTCGGGCGCATCGGTGGCATTGATAAAAAGGTGGCTACAGCTAGTCAAAGTGGCGCAAGTATCTTTTTAGCACCTGATGATGAAATAACACCAGAGATGAAAAAGTATGATAAACATATTGAATCAAATTATCAAGAGGCACTGGCTGCTGCTAAAAAATTAAAAACAAAAATGAAAATCGTACCTGTTAAAACAGTTGAAGATGCGATTAGTTATCTGGAAAAGAATTAAAGTGAAGCTTGCTTCATTTTTTTTTTTAGTTTGTGAAACACACAGTTAATCATAATACGTGTTCTAAAACAAAAAGTTAAATATTTCACAAAGTAAGGAGGTTTTACAAAAAATATTTTTATTTTACTATTTACAAACGCTTACAAAGTGGTATAATAAACTCATAAATCAAGTTAGTGAATTCACTAACTTGATGAGATGCCCTAAACTTACCATTTTTAAGGAGAAAAAAGATGGCTACAAAAACAGTAGAAAAAATTGAAACATTTGACGTTGCTGGCATGATTGATGAGCTAGCTATTAAAGGCGCACAAGCACTTAAAGGGCTTGAAAAATTAAATCAAGAACAAATTGACCATATCGTCCATGAAATGAGTATGGCAGCTCTTGACAAGCACATGATGCTTGCAAAAATGGCAGTTGAGGAAACTGGCCGTGGTATCTATGAAGATAAAGCAATCAAAAATATGTATGCCTCTGAATATATTTGGCATGCGATTAAAGATAACAAAACGGTTGGTGTAATCAACGAAGATAAAGAAGCTGGTATTGTTGAGATTGCTGAACCAGTCGGTGTTATTTGTGGTGTTACACCAACAACTAACCCAACTTCAACAACTATCTTTAAAGCAATGATTGCGATCAAAACACGTAATCCGATTATCTTTGCATTCCATCCATCTGCGCAACAATCGTCAGCAGCAGCAGCAAAAATTGTACTTGATGCAGCCGTAGCAGCAGGAGCACCTGTAGATTGTATCCAATGGGTAACAAAACCGTCAATCGAAGCAACTGGTCTCTTGATGAATCATCCTATCATTGCAACTGTGCTAGCAACGGGTGGTTCTGCTATGGTAAAATCAGCTTATTCGACTGGTAAACCAGCACTTGGTGTGGGTCCTGGTAATACGCCTGCTTATATCACTAAAGAAGCAAAAATTAAACGTGCAGTAAACGATTTGTTCTTATCAAAAACGTTTGATAATGGGATGATTTGTGCATCAGAACAAGCGATTATCGTCGATAACGAAGTCTTTAATGACGTTAAAGAAGAATTTTTAGCTCACAATGCATATATCGTCTCTTCTAAATCAGAATTAGCTAAACTTGAAGCAGCTGTTATGTTACCTGATGGTCATGCGGTTAATCCTAAAATTGTTGGTTACTCAGCAAAACATATTGCAGAGTTGGCAGGCATCAAGGTACCAGCTGAAACGAAATTGCTTATCGCTGAAATCGCTGGTGTTGGTCCAGAATATCCGTTATCACGTGAAAAATTATCACCAGTATTAGCGATGATCAAAGCAAATTCGACTGAAGAAGGACTAGACTTGTGTGAAGCGATGTTGGATCTTGGCGGTCTAGGTCATACAGCCGTTATTCATACTGAAGATGAAGCATTACAGATTGAATTTGGTATTCGCATGAAAGCTTGTCGCATCTTGGTAAATACGCCAGCAGCTGAAGGTGGTATTGGTAATATCTACAACGAAATGTTGCCATCGTTAACGCTTGGTTGTGGATCATATGGTCATAACTCAATTTCACATAATGTATCAGCAGTTGATTTGATCAATGTTAAAACACTTGCGAAACGGAGAAATAATATGCAATGGTTTAAATTACCACCAAAAGTTTATTTTGAAAAAAATTCAATCACTTACTTACAACAAATTAAAGCAAAACGTGTCATGTTAGTCTGTGATCCAGGTATGGTTCAATTTGGATATGCTGATCTTGTTCGTAAACAACTTGAGAAGAACCCGAACGACCCACGTATTGAAGTATTCTCAGATGTTGAACCTAATCCTTCTACAAATACTGTTTACAAAGGGTTAGAAATTTTCAATAATTTCCAACCAGATGTTGTCATTGCACTAGGTGGTGGTTCAGCTATGGATGCCGCTAAAGGCATGTGGATGTTCTTTGAACACCCAGATACAAGTTTCTTTGGTGCTAAACAAAAATTCTTGGATATTCGTAAACGTGCTTACAAAATTGAATATGCGGAAAAAGCGACATTTATCTGTATCCCTACAACATCAGGTACTGGATCAGAAGTAACACCGTTTGCGGTTATCACAGATTCAGATGACCATACTAAGTATCCATTAGCTGATTATGCCTTGACACCAGATGTTGCAATTATTGACCCACAACTTGTTATGTCAGTACCGGCAAGTGTTACTGCTGATACAGGTATGGATGTGTTGACTCATGCGATTGAATCATATGTTTCAGTTATGGCTTCTGATTATACACGTGGTCTATCATTACAAGCTATCAAGATTGTATTTGAATATTTGGAAAAATCAGTTAAGACTGGTGATGCTGAGTCTCGTGAAAAAATGCATAACGCGTCTACAATGGCAGGTATGGCATTTGCCAATGCTTTCTTAGGTATTTCTCATTCCATTGCTCATAAAGTTGGTGGTGCTTGGGGTATCCCTCATGGGCGTACAAATGCTATCTTGTTACCACATGTCATTCGCTATAATGCAAAAGATCCTCAAAAACATGCGATGTTCCCTAAATATGATTTCTTCCGCGCTGATAGTGATTACGCTGATATCGCTCGTTTCTTAGGCTTAAAAGGTAATACAACTGCTGAATTAGTGGAAGCACTTGCGAGTGCTGTATACAATCTTGGTATAGCCACTGGCATCGAGATGAATTGGCAATCTCAAGGATTGACTAAAAAACAAATGGATGCAGAAATTGACCATCTTGCTGAAAAAGCATATGAAGATCAATGTACAACTGCTAATCCAAAAGAACCATTAATTTCTGAATTGAAAGAGATTATCGAAACTGCTTATGATTACAAAGCTTAAGTCATAAAAAAAGACCATCGTGAGATGGTTTTTTTGTTGTGGATAGGTTTAGAGATCATCGAATATGTTAAAGCAGTTTAGAGTTGACTGACTGCTACATGTTGCAAAACACATCATCATCAGGTGATTTTTTGTCTGCCATAACTGTTTCAATAGTATAACGGCCCCATTTAGATATAGTTGCTATAAACGGTTTTAAGTTATCAGTAGAAAAATGGCTTACAATCATATAGCATGCTTGTCCCGATACTTTATAAAAGTGTTCTACCTCTGTAAAGTTATTTACAGTTGACTCAAAATGACTATAGTCATTGTTGTCCATGAAGATGCGAATAAACTGTTGGTGATCATGTTTGATACAAATTGTATAGTGCTTTATATATCCACAATCAATCAATTTATTGATTCTACTACCGACAGCTTGCCCTGTCATGTGAATCATTTCTCCGATTTTTTTATGTGTTAGTTGGGAATCTTTTTTTAAATAGTCAATAATCTGTTGGTCAACAGTATCCATTATTTGTTTTCCTTTCATGTTGAAAACAACTACCTTAATATGCTTTCAATAGCTTATTTACGAGCATGTTAAAAACAATTATACTTTATTTTATAGAAAAGAGGTAGCTTATGAAACAAGGACTTTTAGTGATTGACGTGCAAAATGACTATTTTACAGGTGGGAAAATGGTGCTGACTGGTGCTGATGAAGCCCTTCGCAATACTAATCTATTAGAAATGCAATTTATTGCTGCAAAATTACCTATTATCTACATTCAACACATCAAACATCAAAAAAATGCTGATTTCTTTGAGCAAGGTACGAGTGGGGCTGAATTGCATCCTAAACTAAAAATTGACGCTGGTTCCATCGTTATAGAAAAACACTTTCCGAATAGTTTTTTAAAGACTACATTAGCAGAAGTTCTAAAAAAACATCAAATTGATCAGCTTGTTATTTGTGGTATGATGACACATATGTGTATTCGTGCAACAACACCAGTTGCTGCAGATTTGGGTTATTACCCTATATTGATAGCTGATGCGACAGCGACGAAGGATCTAAACCGAGCTGGTTTTAACATCCCAGCGAATCAAGTGCAAGCTGATATCATTTCAGAGTTAACATTGGTTGCAGATATCCAGACAACAAGTCAATTTGTAAGTACATTTGAGCAAAAAATATAAGTCTATCTTCAAATGACATGTTAAGCCGACCTTTTACAGAAAAATTCTGACCAACAGTTAGTCCACAATTTCTTCAACATTTTTATCTGGAACTACCCATAATGAAAAGATAAAAATAGACATCAATAACATGATAATAGGAGCGATAAAGTAGCCTAGGACAATACTTAACAGATTCAATAGCAAACTGATTCTGTTTTTGATAATAGTAGAGGTCCCTAACACTTTACTTTTGTTAATGTTAAGTAATTCTTTGGTCAAAAGATAATAAGTCAAATTAGCAAGTGTAAGTAGTAAAGCATAGCTGAATTCTGGAATAAAAGAGTGGGGATATTCTGATACCCAGCTTGATACAAACGGCATCAAAGAAAGTACAAAAATAAAAAACATATTAATCCACAGGACTTTGCCATTTATTTTGTTGATGCTTTGTAATAAGTGATGGTGATTAACCCAATAGACAGCTAGCATGATGAAGCTGATGAAGTAGACACCCAAATGAGGTAATATTTTCGTAAGACTTTCCCAAGTGTCAGAGTCAGGTCTAGCTAATTCTAATACTAAAATGGTCATAATAATTGCAATAACAGCATCAGTAAAAGCTTCTAATCTTGATTTATTCATTATAATTTCTCCTTTAAACTTCTATATTTTATCATAATCTTAAAGTCTTATCATTTTTTGCGACCTGAAAACGTGAAAGGTTATTGTGTATAAGGGTTGCAAATTAAAGTGAAACCGTGTATAATTAAATGGTTGTCGCGAAAACATCGTGCAATATAAACCACATTTTAAGTAGATATCATCGTAGTGCTAGTGATAGTTGCGGTGATAAGTGATACTTGAAAGAGGAAAAACTATTTTAAAAGGAGACTAGCTCATGGCAGTCATTTCAATGAAACAACTACTCGAAGCGGGTGTTCACTTCGGTCACCAAACACGCCGTTGGAACCCAAAAATGAAACCGTTCATCTTTACAGAACGTAACGGTATTCACGTTATCGACTTACAAAAAACAGTTAAACTTGCTGACGACGCTTACAACTACGTCCGCGAAGCTGCAGCAAACGGTGCTGTTGTTCTCTTCGTAGGAACTAAAAAACAAGCTGCTGAAGCTGTTAAAGAAGAAGCGACTCGTGCTGGTCAATACTACATCAACCACCGTTGGTTGGGTGGTACTTTGACTAACTGGGGTACAATTCAAAAACGTATCGCACGTTTGAAAGAAATCAACCAAATGGAAGAAGATGGTACTTTCTCAGTTCTTCCTAAAAAAGAAGTTGTTTTGCTTAACAAACAACGCGATCGCTTAGAAAAATTCTTGGGCGGTATCGCTGATATGCCACGTATTCCTGATCTTATCTACATCGTGGATCCACATAAAGAGCAAATCGCTGTTCAAGAAGCAACTAAATTGAACATTCCAATCGTTGCCATGGTTGATACAAATGCGGATCCTGATCCAATTGACGTAATCATCCCTGCCAATGACGATGCCATTCGTGCGGTTAAATTGATCACTGGTAAAATGGCTGACGCAATCATCGAAGGTCGTCAAGGCGAAGATGCAGTTGAAGCTGAAGATGCAAACGTATCAGAACCAGCATCAGCTGAATCAATCGAAGAATTGGTAGAAGTTGTGGAAGGTTCAAAAGAAGCCTAAGCTTCTTTTGAATTGACCAATCAGTAACATTCATGTTACGACAACAAAGAAGCCTAAGCTTCTTTTGAATTGACTAGATAATTGTCAACAATAATCTAGTTAGTTAATAAATGAAAATTAAAAGAGGGCGGGGCCTACGCCTCGTACCTCTTTTTTATAACATATCAACTCGTTGGTTGTTTGCTTAAAGTTGTGCGTTAAGCATGACAATCAGAATTAAAAAGGAGAAAATAAAATGGCAATTACTGCAGCTCAAGTAAAAGAATTGCGTGAAAAAACTGGTGCAGGCGTTATGGACGCTAAAAAAGCATTAGTTGAAACTGATGGTGATATTGCAAAAGCAACTGAGCTACTTCGTGAAAAAGGAATGGCTAAAGCGGCTAAAAAAGTTGACCGTGTAGCTGCTGAAGGTTTAACAGGTGTTTACGTTGATGGGAATGTTGCTGCGCTTGTTGAGGTTAACTCAGAAACAGACTTCGTTGCTAAAAATGAACAATTTGTAACATTAGTAAACGAAACAGCAGAATTGATTGCAAAAAACAAACCTGCTGATAACGACGCTGCACTTGCTATCCAAATGTCATCTGGAAAAACATTGGCAGATGCATATGTTGAAGCAACATCAACAATTGGTGAAAAAATCTCTTTCCGTCGTTTTGCATTGATTGAAAAAACAGATGCACAACATTTTGGTGCTTACCAACATAATGGTGGTCGCATTGGTGTTATCACTGTTGTAGAAGGCGGAGATGCTGCGCTTGCTAAACAAGTTTCTATGCACATCGCTGCGATGAAACCAACTGTATTATCTTATACAGAATTAGATGCTCAATTTGTTAAAGACGAATTAGCACAACTTAATCACGTAATTGAACAAGATAACGAAAGCCGTGCTATGGTTGACAAACCAGCATTAGCTTTCCTTACTTATGGTTCTAAAGCACAACTTACTGATGAAATCATTTCAGCAGCTGAAGCAGCGATTAAAGAAGAGCTTGCTGCTGAAGGTAAACCAGAAAAAATCTGGGATAAAATCATTCCAGGTAAGATGGAACGTTTCATGCTTGATAACACAAAAGTTGACCAAGCTTATACTTTGTTAGCTCAAGTTTATGTTATGGATGACAGCAAAACTGTAGAACAATATCTTGCGTCAGTTGATGCATCAGTTGTATCATTTGCACGTTTTGAAGTGGGCGAAGGTATCGAAAAAGCTGCAAATAACTTTGAAGCTGAGGTACAAGCTACAATGGCAGCAGCACTTGAAAATTAATGCTTTAGTCAACTTGTCTAAAGTCAAACATTCCGAAGACTTAAGTAAAAAGTGGTTTTTCATTATCTAATAAACAAGTTTGTTTATTAGATACCGAAAGATGAGGATAAGCAAATACACCGAAAGTTAACTTGCGGTGTATTTTTTTGCCTAAATGTGGTATAATGAAACACGGAATTTATAATTTGAATAGTAGCTATTGATAGATAAAAAAATCAGTGATGGAGAGTAAATAAGAATGCCAAAAAGTATCGTAATTGCAATAGTGATATTGCTAGTGATCGTCGTGATGTTTTATGTGATAGCGATGATACTACGCAAAAAAACTGAAAATCGGATTATTGCACTTGAAGAGCGCAAAGAAGATTTATTTGATTTGCCTGTACAAGAAGAAGTAGATGCTGTAAAAAAATTGCATTTAGTTGGTCAAAGCCAAACGCTCTTTAGAGAATGGAACCAAAAATGGATTGATCTTTCAGCAAATTCTTTTGCGGACTTAGAAAATCACATTTTTGAAGCAGAAGAATTAAATGATTCTTTCAAATTTATGAGTGCTCGTACAGCAGTGGAAGCATCAGAAGAGCAAATTAAGTTAATGGAAGAAGATGTTCAGTCTATCCGTGATGGTATTACTGAATTAACGAAACAAGAAACGATTAATTCAGCTAAAATTCAAGATTCATTAGATTTGTATGATACACTTAGAGCTGAAATAACTGATAACGCTGATAAATATGGTGTCGCAATTACAGAACTTGAAACACAGTTAGATAACATTGAAACTGAGTTCTCGCAATTTGTTCAACTTAATTCAACAGGTGATCCGATAGAAGCTTCTGAAGTTTTAGAGACAGCAGAAGAACATACGATTGCTTTGGGAGCAATCGCTGAACGTATCCCTGCTATTGTGGTTGATCTTAAAGAAAAATATCCACAAGAGCTTGACAAATTAACTGATGGTTACAAAGAGTTTATAGAGCAAGGGTTCAAGTTACCAGAATCGGTGAATGTTGATAATCGATTGGAAGAAATTCAAGATAATTTAGCACAGACTGAACGTTTTGTTGAAAACTTTGAATTAGATCGTGCTGATGCCGAATTAGAAAAAGTACAACTTAATTTAGATAATCTGTATACTATTTTTGAAGATGAGTATAAAGCTAGACGAGATGTCGCAAATAATGCGACAATCATTAAAGATTATATTTCGCACACACGCACTAATAATAAAAATTTATTATTAGAAATTGATCATGTTTCTCAAGCTTACGTGTTAACAGGTAATGAGATGGGTATCGTTCGCGGTTTCCAAGAAGAATTAGAGCAGATTGAAGCGGGTGCAACTGAGTTATTAGATGTTATCAAAGAAAATGCACAACCTTATAGCTTACTTGGTAAAGAAGTAGATACGATTATTTCAACACTTGATGATATTGAAAAAAATCAAGTGAAGATAAGTAATGACTTACAAAATTTACGCAAACAAGAAAAAGCTGCGCAAGATTTAGCAGACACATTTGATAGAGATATCCGTATACTTAAACGTTATGTTGAAAAGAGAAACTTACCTGGTTTACCACAAGCTTATTTAGACAAGTTCTTTGCAACATCAGAGCGTGTACAAGCTTTATTTAAAGAGTTGAATAAAGTAAAAATTAATATTGATGGTGTCAATCATTTAGTTGAAGTTACAACAGAAGATGTTTCTAGTTTAAAAGATGCGACAGATGAGTTAGTTGATCAAGCGCGCTTAGCAGAAGATCTGATGCAGTATGCTAATCGTTACAAAACGACTAATGAGCGTGTAGCAAAGAGTATTGCTCGAGCGTATCAATTATTTGAAAGAGATCGTAATTATGTCGCTTCTTTTGAAGAAATTTCAACAGTTTTAGATGAAGTTGAACCAGGCGCTACTGAACGCATCTCAAATGTATACCATAATACAAAAGTAACACCTGACTATCGTTAAAAAGTTTACCGTTAAGGTAAACTTTTTTATTATCTTATACTGTCATAGTAATGAGCGAATAGCAGATGAATACAGATTAGCATTTCTAATATTAAATATGATATAATAAATTGATTGATATTTAGTCAAGGTGATGAAGGTTAGCGATGAATTGAAACGATTTAGCGTGATGTTAACACTTATCATATTATAATACTAGATAAAAGAAAAGAGGCTTTTTTATGACAAAAGGAATTATCTTAGCAGGTGGATCGGGGACACGTTTATATCCATTGACGCGTGCGGCAAGTAAACAATTGATGCCGATTTATGACAAACCAATGATATATTACCCACTTTCTACATTGATGTTAGCTGGGATAAAAGAGATTTTGATCATTTCAACACCACAAGATTTACCCCGTTTTGAGGATTTACTTGGAGATGGTAAAGAATTTGGTATTGAATTAAGTTATGCTGTGCAACCTAGTCCTGATGGGTTGGCTCAAGCCTTTATTATCGGTGCAGATTTTATCGGTGATGATAACGTTGCTTTAATCCTCGGAGATAATATTTACTATGGACCTGGTATGTCTAAGATGCTAGCACGGGCAGCAGCTAAACCAAAAGGTGCAACTGTATTTGGCTATCAAGTCAAAGATCCTGAACGTTTTGGTGTTGTGGAATTTGATAAAGATATGCGCGCAATTTCTGTAGAAGAAAAGCCAGAGCATCCAAAGTCAAATTATGCAATTACAGGCCTTTATTTCTATGACAATGATGTAGTTGATATTGCAAAATCTATTGAGCCATCACCTCGTGGAGAGCTTGAGATAACAGATGTTAATGATGCTTATCTTAAACAAGGCGACTTAGATGTTGAAGTGATGGGTCGTGGTTTTGCTTGGTTGGATACAGGGACGCATGAATCATTATTAGAAGCAGCGCAATACATTGAAACAGTACAACGTATGCAAAATGTTCAAGTTGCAAACTTAGAAGAGATTGCTTACCGTATGGGATATATTAGCCGTGACGAAGTGATTGCACTTGCTCAACCACTTAAGAAAAATGAATATGGTCAATATCTATTAAGACTTGTGGAGGCTGACTGAGTTATGACGACAGAATTTTTTGGTAAAACATTAGCAGCGCGTGAGATTAAGGCAATCCCAGGTATGCTTGAATTTGATATTCCTGTACATGGTGATAATCGTGGTTGGTTTAAAGAAAATTTTCAAAAAGAAAAAATGTTGCCGTTAGGCTTCCCAGATCATTTTTTTGCTGAAGATAAATTACAAAATAATGTCTCCTTTTCTCGTAAACATGTCTTGCGTGGTCTTCATGCAGAACCATGGGATAAATATATATCAGTGGCAGACAGCGGACGAGTACTTGGTGCTTGGGTAGATTTACGTGAAGGTGAGAGCTTTGGACATGTTTATCAGACTGAAATCGATGCAAGTAAAGGTATTTTCGTACCTCGTGGCGTTGCAAATGGCTTCCAAGTATTAAGTGATGAAGTATCGTATAGTTATTTAGTAAACGACTACTGGGCTTTGGAATTAAAACCAAAATATGCGTTTGTAAACTATGCTGATCCAACTTTAGGGATCAAATGGGAAGACGTGGTGAATGCTGAAGTTAGCGATGCGGATAAGCATCATCCGCTGTTAAAGGATGTTAAGCCTTTGACTGCAGACTTGTTATAATTGGAGAAAGAAATGACTGAATTGAAAAAAATCATCGTAACAGGGGGAGCTGGATTTATTGGCTCAAACTTTGTACATTATGTTTACAATAACCATCCTGAGATTGAAAAAATCATTGTTTTGGATAAATTGACTTATGCTGGAAATAAAGCCAATATTAGTGAGATTTTAGGGGATCGTGTTGAACTCGTTGTTGGCGATATTGCTGATGCTGAGTTAGTAGATGAGTTAGCTGCTAAAGTAGATGCGATTGTTCACTATGCTGCTGAGTCACATAATGACAACTCGCTTAAATCTCAAGATGAATTTATTCATACTAATTTTATTGGGACTTATACATTGATTCAAGCTGCTCGTAAACATGATTTACGTTTCCACCATGTCTCAACAGATGAAGTTTACGGAGATTTACCATACCGTGAAGATTTACCAGGACATGGAGAAGGTGAAGGTGAGAAGTTTACAGATCATACACCATATAATCCAAGTTCGCCTTATTCTTCTACTAAGGCTGCAAGTGATTTGATTGTCCGTGCCTGGGTTCGTTCTTTCGGACTTAAAGCAACAATTTCAAATTGTTCAAATAACTATGGTCCTTACCAACATATCGAAAAATTTATTCCCCGTCAGATTACAAATATTTTAGCCGGTATTAAACCAAAATTATATGGCGATGGTAAAAATGTACGAGATTGGATTCATACAGAAGATCATTCATCTGGTGTTTGGACAATTTTGACTAAAGGTGAAATAGGTGAAACTTACCTAATTGGCGCTGATGGTGAGAAAAACAATAAAGAAGTTCTAGAAGAAATCCTAACTGAAATGGGTCAAGAAGCAACAGCTTATGACCGTGTAACTGACCGTGCTGGTCATGATTTACGTTATGCAATCGATAATACAAAACTTCGTACAGAGCTTGGTTGGGCGCCGAAACATACTGACTTTGAATCTGGGTTGAAAGATACAATCAAATGGTATACAGATAATAAAGATTGGTGGCAAGCTGAAAAAGCAGCAGTGGAAGCTAACTATGCCAAGTCACAAGAGGTGCTTAAATGATTTTAATTACGGGAGCAAATGGTCAGCTAGGAACAGAATTACGATATTTGCTTGATGAACGTGGTGAGGAATATGTTGCAACGGATGTTGCGCAATTAGATATCACAGATGCTAAGCAAGTTAATAAAGCTTTTGATGAGATCAAACCTACTTTGGTCTACCATTGTGCAGCATACACAGCAGTGGATAAAGCTGAAGATGAAGGTAAAGCACTTGATTATGCAATTAATGTAACTGGTACTGAAAATATTGCTAAAGCGACCGCTGCTCATAATGCAACTTTAGTTTATATTTCTACAGACTACGTATTTGACGGGCAAAAACCTGTTGGTGAAGAGTGGGAGGTCAACGACAGACCAGACCCTCAAACTGAATACGGTCGTACGAAACGTTTAGGCGAAGAATTGGTTGAAAAATACGCAGAAAAATTCTATATCATTCGTACGGCTTGGGTTTTTGGTAACTACGGCGCTAATTTTGTATTTACGATGCAGAAATTAGCAGAGACACATGATTCTCTAACGGTAGTAAATGACCAACATGGTAGACCTACTTGGACACGTACACTGGCAGAATTTATGACTTATCTTACTGAAAATCAAAGAGATTTTGGCTATTATCATCTATCCAACGATGCAGCTGAAGATGTGACTTGGTATGATTTTGCGGTAGAAATTTTGAAAGATACAGCAGTTGAAGTAAAACCTGTTGACTCAAGCCAATTTCCAGCAAAAGCAAAACGCCCACTTAATTCAACTATGAGTCTGACAAAAGCTAAAGCGACTGGATTTATCATTCCCACTTGGCAAGAGGCGTTAAATGCGTTTTATCATCAACAAAAACCTGAATAAACTTTAACTAAAACATGCTGTTCATAGCATGTTTTTTGTTATGTCAAAGACAATCGATATCATAATCAAGTATTAAGCAGAAAGTAATGAAATGGTAAAATGACAATGAAAAACAAATATGCTATAATTAGAAAGAATATCTTAAGAAATCAGGTGAATAATGCAACATGTTTTTATCATTGGCTCACGTGGTTTACCGGCCAAATATGGAGGCTTTGAAACTTTTGTTGATGAGCTTGTGAGTCATCAATCATCAAACCAAATCAAATACCACGTTGCATGTCTTTCTGATAATCATACGGGTAAGCACTTTGATTATAAGACGGCTGACGTCTTTGAAGTTAAGAAACGCAATTTTGGAGGCGCCAACGTCATTTTTTATGATAGAGATGCAATCAATTACGCAATCAGTGATATTAAAAAAAATAATATTGATAATCCGATATTTTATATCCTAGGTAATACCTTGGGTGCATTCATTGGACATTATGTTAACAAGATTCATGATATCGGTGGGAAAATATATGTAAATCCTGATGGTCTTGAATGGAAACGTAGTAAATGGATAAAGCCAATTCAGATGTACCTTAAGTTTTCTGAGAAAAAAATGGCAGAAAAAGCAGATTTGATTATTTCTGATAATCAAGGTATTGAAGACTATTTAAAAAATGAATATAAAGATGTTGTGTCTACTGTCATAGCGTATGGTACAAATCAAGTATCAGAAAAAAGTCATGTTGATTTACCCTGGTTTAACAAACATGATGTTCAGCCAAAAGGATACTATCTTGTAGTGGGACGCTTCGTACCTGAAAATAATTATGAAGCAATTATTCGTAACTATATGCTATCTGATACGAAACGTGATTTAGTGATCGTCACTAATCATCATGATGATCCCTACTTTGAAAAACTAAGACAATTGACACATTTTGATCAAGATAAGCGGATTAAATTTGTTGGCACGGTATATGAGAAGTCCTTACTAGTTGCGATCAGACAAAATGCTTTTGCCTATATTCATGGTCATGCAGTAGGTGGTACAAATCCAGGATTGCTTGAAGCAATGAGCTTGACGGATTTAAATTTAGTATTTGATGTGAACTTTAACCACAATGTCGCATTGGATTCTGCACTTTACTGGCAAACAGATACCTTGGTTGATTTAATTCAAAAATCTGAGAAACTTGACAATACAGCAATAGCCGCACTTGCTGAAAAAGCACGCACCATTATTTCAAATAATTATATGTGGCATCACATTGTCAATCGATATGAGAGGCTGTTTTTAAATGAAAGTTAATATTGTCCTCTCGACATATAATGGTGAGAGGTTTCTAACTGAACAAATCCAAAGTATTCAAAAGCAAACGTTCACTGATTGGCAGTTATTGATAAGAGATGATGGTTCTACAGATCGTACGCCAGAAATTATTAAAGAATTTGTGAAAAATGATGAGCGAATTAAATTTATCAATGAAGATAATCGTGAAAATTTTGGTGTGATTAAGAATTTTTATACTTTAGTTCATTATGAGGCTGCTGATTATTATTTTTTTAGTGATCAAGATGACGTCTGGTTACCTGAAAAAATGATGACAATGCTAAATGAGGCGAAACAATATCCTGATGATCAATCTCTTATGGTCTATATGGATTTGTCAGTTGTGGATGAAAAATTATCCGTCATTAACCCATCAATGATTCGTAGCCAAAGTGGCCATGCGAATATTAGTTTATGCCCAGAATTAACAGAGAATACTGTAACTGGGGGTGTCTCTATGATTAATCATACTTTGGCTCAAAAATGGAATAAAACTGATAGTATTATCATGCATGATTGGTATTTGGCGCTTTTAGCAACAGCTACAGGACGCTTAGTTTATATCGATCAACCTGGTGAATTATACAGGCAACATGATGCCAATGTTTTGGGCGCAAGAACATTAAATAAGCGTATAAAAAAATGGCTCAATCCTTTACAAGCTGTCAATAGATATTGGGAGCTTATCGTAAACAGTCAAGAGCAGGCAGCGAGTTTATTAAATCAAGCTGATTTATCAGACGAATATAGAGAAATTATCGAAAAATATGTTGGTTTATTGAACCAAACAACGATGAACCGGATTAAGTATTTAAAGAAATACGAGTTCAAAAAAAATAAATTATTCCACACAATTGTTTTTAGAACACTTGTTGTGACAAAGTTGGGATATACTAATCATTAAGTCTAGCATGATAGATGATAGTAACCACTGTAAGCTCATAAAGTAAGGTCTATGAAATCATTAAAGGTTTCTAATGATAATGAGCAGTAGACCTACTATGGTGGGCAATATACCAAGGTTTTTTGTGATTTAATTAACGACTCTGGTGTGACATATGTCTTTTTACGTGGCTAATAACATTTAGCATGAGCTGTTAAACCACTGGTTGTTGAAAGAATAATGAGATTATCGTATAATTAACCTTGCTATAAGAAAGAGGAAAGTATGAACTTTTTTGATAAAAAAAATAAGATTCTATTAAAAGAATTGATAAAAACTGATTTTAAATTACGTTATCAGGGATCCGCAATTGGCTATCTCTGGTCAATATTGAAACCTGTACTACTATTTTTAGTTTTGTACATGGTATTTGTGAAGTTTTTAAGATTTGGTGCGGGAGTACCTCACTTTGCTGTTGCACTGCTTTTAGGGATGACAGTATGGAACTTTTTTACAGAAGTGACGAATATGGGGATGGTTTCTATTGTTTCTAGAGGCGATTTGATGCGAAAAATTTCTTTTTCGAAACCTATTATTATCTTTTCAGTTACTGCTAATGCTTTGATTAACTTTGGAATTAATCTTATTGTCGTATTAATATTTGCATTAATTAATGGCGTAACATTTTCAGCTAAAGTTGTATTTTTACCTTTTTTAGTAGTTGAATTGATATTATTATCCGTTGGGATTGCTTTTTTACTTGCAACATTATTTGTACGTTACCGAGATCTAGGACCTGTTTGGGAAGTGTTTTTGCAGGCATTCATGTATGCAACACCAATCATTTATCCTGTAACGATGTTATTTACTAATGGTACACAGGCGACTTGGTACGCTAGAGCTGTGATGTTAAATCCTATGGCACAAATTGTCCAAGATTTTAGATATACACTGATTGACCCCGTAAATATTACTTCTTGGCAGCTCTTGCCTTTATCGGTTGTATGGGTACCATATATACTATCACCTATCATCTTCTTGCTAGGCATGGCTGTTTTCAATAGACAGTCTGATAAATTTGCTGAAATTATTTAAGAGGTGGAAAATGGAAAATAATAATATTGCAGTTAAAGTTGACCACGTCTCAAAATCGTTTAGACTACCGACTGAGAGTACGTCAAGTTTACGTACAACACTTGTTAATCGGCTTAAAGGGATAAAAGGCTACACAGACCAACATGTGCTAAAAGATATTTCTTTTGAAGTTGAAAAAGGAGATTTTTTCGGTATTGTAGGTCAAAATGGTTCCGGAAAGTCTACGTTACTTAAAATTATTTCGCAAATCTATAAACCAGAGCATGGACAAGTTCTAGTTGAAGGTAAGTTAGTATCCTTTATCGAGCTTGGTGTAGGATTTAATCCAGAATTGACTGGTAAAGAAAATGTCTACCTTAATGGGGCGATGCTAGGCTTTTCAGTTGATGAAATAGCAGCTATGTATGATGATATTGTTGAATTTGCTGAACTTAGTGACTTCATGAATCAAAAGCTTAAGAATTATTCTTCTGGTATGCAAGTCCGCTTAGCCTTTTCTGTTGCGATCAAAGCAGAAGGTGATGTGCTTGTACTAGATGAAGTGTTGGCGGTAGGTGATGAATCTTTCCAAAGAAAATGTAATGATTATTTCATGGAAAGACGTAAGTCTGGTAAAACAACTATTCTGGTAACACATGATATGGGTGCTGTACAAAAGTATTGTAACAAAGCTATCATGATAAAAAATGGGGAAATCGTATCTAGTGGTAAACCAAGTGTTGTAGCAGCTAAATACCGTGCGGCTAACTTTGAAGACATAGGTAAAGATAAAACAAATAATCAAGAGAATCAGGTGACTTATCTGCCCGGTACGAATGCTGATGTGCCTAAAGTTGATATCACGCTATTAACAGAAGATGTACTTAGCAGAGATGAGACTCTGAAGTTTGAAATTGTTTATGAAACAATTAAAGATATTCCAACTGGCTTTGGTTTTTCAATTATTGATTTAACTAGTGGTGGTCAATTCTCTATAATTGACGATGGTGCAGTTATCGAAAATGTTTTCACACCTTGGTCAACTAAAAAGGGAGTTGTTTCAAGAGTTTATGAACTCCCATTAGCTATGTTCAATAATAGGGATTTCATGATTGTTGGGTCTGTATTTACAGGAACAAGTGAGGTTGGAGATTTTAAACAAATCGGGTATATTTTTACTGATCGTGGTCCTAGATTTTTTGTAAGAAATGAGGACGGTATATCAGGTCCTTTACTTGTGGAAAAGGGACGTTTTCTTGAATAGAAGAGGTTAAGATGTCAAAAATACTTTTTCAATCACCAGCTGGCGGCGTATTAAATGGTGCAGATATGGCAACTAAATGGCAGATGAAATATTTAGTTGAACAAGGTTTTGAAGTAGGATATATTTATTGCGACAAACATGGCATGACAGATGTTTTTAAGCAATTTTTGGCTGATTATAAAATAAATGATTATTTTATAGAATATAATTGGTGGATGAACCACTCTTTGGATGTTCCTGATTTTCAAGCTATATCTGAGATTGTTAAAATTATTGATGAACATCAATACGATGTAGCTATAACTGCCACTGCAAATATACCACATTTAGCAGTTGCAGCAGCGCTAACTAATACTAGACATATTTGGTTAATTCATGAATATCCTGAGGGAGAATTTGCTTATACCAAAGATAAATATGATATGATCAACCAATTATCTAATCAAATATTAACACCAAATCAAGATCTATCAATAAAGATAGGTGAGTTAATAGCTGATAAAGATAAGGTGAGTTATTTCTATCCATTTTCTGATGCAAATGCTCAAGTCATACAAAAAAGCCAATCACCTACCAGATTAATTAATGTTAATGCATTTACCGAGAGAA
>JAKDQI010000131.1 GCA_030454995.1 Pseudolactococcus plantarum
ATTATATATAAAAAATAATAACAAAAAGAGCAAGATCACTTGCTCTTTCTCATATGGTTATTAATAGATACTTACTGTATCAGCTATTAGGTTGTCAACTCAGTGCTTTAATTTATCAAATTTAGCTAAATCAAGATTATCTTTTTTGATTAACGTACCGAATCCTTCAGTTGTAAATAATTCCAAAATTAATGAATTTTTCATCCGACCATCTAACAAGACTGCTTCATTTAACCCACTTTGCATGGCATACTGAATCGCTTCAAGTTTAGGGATCATGCCTCCAGCGATCTTGTCTGACGCAATTAATTGCTCGATACCAGATAAGGTAATTTCTGATAAAAAAGAACTTTCCTCTGGATAGTTAGCATATAGACCACGGACATCAGATAAAAGAATGAAGCGTTCCGCCTTGAGTTCTCCAGCAATCCGACTGGCTGCTGTGTCTGCGTTCACATTATAGATTTCTCCGTTTTCATCTACACCTGCCGTCGCAATGACTGGTATAGCAGCCGTTTTTGAAATCCTCTCTATAATCTCAGTGTTAATCTTGGTGATTTTGCCTACATAACCAAGTTCTTGTGATAACTGTGTCACCTCAATCATACGACCATCAATGCCAGATATACCAATCGCTTCACCACCTAGTCGCTGAATATCACGTACAAGACTTTTATTCACCATTCCAGAAAGAGCGGCTAAGGCTAATTCTGCCGTTTCTTTATCGGTATAACGTAAGCCTCCGATAAATTTTGATGTTTTACCATACTTGTCTAACATCTCATTAATGGCAGGACCACCACCATGTACAAGCACGACATTAATACCCATCGTCTTGAGTAGTAAGATATCACTTAAAACAGCCTGCTTAATCCCTTCATCTGTCATGGCATTGCCGCCGTATTTGATAACGACGGTTTGGCCTTGATATTTTAACATAAAAGGTAAGGCTGCAGTCAGTGTCTCAGGCATGTTCATAAAATATCCTCCAAAATCTGAACACCATCAGCTAGCTGTTCTTTTGTGATGACGAGTGGTGGGAGTAATCTGATGACATTATGCCCTGCCGATAAGACAAGTAAGCCTTCTGTGCGAGCAGCTGTTAAGACTGACACAACAGATTGATCATCATCTAACTCGATCCCAACCATCAAGCCTAGATTTTTGATGGCTTTCACAGCAGGTTTGCCTAATATTTTATCAGTCAAAAGTGTCGTGAGATATGCTGCTTTATCGCTGACCTCTGCTAAAAATCCTGGTGCTCTCAGTGCGCCTAAAACAGCTTTGGCACTCGCCATCGCTAAGGGATTCCCACCGAATGTTGAGCCATGTTTGCCTGCACTAAAATAAGCGGCATACTCTTGTTTAGCCAACATTACACCGACTGGTAACCCGTTACCTAATCCTTTGGCTGAGGTAATGATATCAGGTTCAAAGCCAAAATGTTCAAAAGCAAATAAGTGACCTGTCCGACCATTTCCTGTCTGCACTTCATCAACGATGAGCAATACCCCCTGTTTTTGGTATGCTTTTAGCGCTTCTGCAAATGCTTGTGTGATTGGCGTGACGCCACCCTCTCCTTGGACGATTTCAAAGATGATGGCACCAATATTAGGATTAACTGCTGACTTTAAACTATCCACATCATTATAGATAGCTTTTATAAATCCTGGTACGAGTGGCTCAAAACCTGACTGAATTTTATCTTGCATGGTCGCAGACATAGCGCCAAACGTTCGACCATGAAATCCATCCTCAAAGGCCAAAATATCTGTATTGGGTTTGATTAAGCGTGCGAGTTTAAGGGCTGCTTCATTTGCTTCTGTACCAGAGTTTGCAAAGAAAGCTTGGTAGTTACCGGCTATATCAAGTGCATCTGCGACAGCTTCTTGCAAAGGATTTTTATAAAGATTAGATAAATGTGCAATCTGATCTATCTGTGCTTTAACAGCTGCTTTTCCTGCTTCAAAAGAATAGCCCATGTTCATGACACCGATACCACTGGTAAAGTCTAGATATTTCTGGTTGTTTTCATCATATAGATAAACCGTTTCACCATGTGTAATAGTCAAAGGGATTCTAGTCCCATAATTTTGTAGTAAATGTGTCATCCTAAGCTCCTTTTCTTAAAACAAATGACTGCTGTGATTAGCTATGATAGAGCGCATTAATTTCTACATACTTATAAGTCAAGTCACATCCCCAAGCTGTTCCTGTATGCTCACCCTGATTTAACTCTACTTGAACGACGATTGATGGCTCTTTTAATTTCTCAGAAAGCACAGCTTGATCAAAATCTACTGGTGTCGAATGTAGTAAAACTAAGTCGCCTTGGATGGTCAACTCGATATCTGGTACCTCAAAAGGTGCCACTTGACCGATAGCAGAGATAATCCGCCCCCAGTTAGGGTCAGCACCAAAGATTGCCGTTTTAACGAGACTTGATCCGACGATATGTTTGGCGATCATCCGAGCATCTAAGTCATTTGGTGCACCTGATACACTCACCTCGATTAATTTCGTTGCCCCTTCTCCATCAGCAGCAATCTTTTTAGCCAATACCTGACAAACTGTTGCTAATACAGATTTAAAGCTATCAAAATCTTCAGTACCCGCAACAATTTCAGTATTTTCAGCTAACCCATTTGCTAACACATATACCGTATCATTTGTAGACGTGTCACCATCTACGGTAATCTGGTTAAACGTTGTCTCGATCACTTCTGACAAGATGCTTTGTAACAAAGGCTGTGCGATGTTAGCATCAGTCGTGATAAAGCCTAGCATGGTAGCCATATTTGGATGAATCATTCCAGATCCCTTGCAGACACCAGCGATTGTAACTGTTTGACCACCTAGCTCAACCTCATAGACAACTTCTTTTTTAACCAAGTCAGTTGTTAAAATCGCTTCTGAAAATCCTGTAGGGTGACCATTTGCAGCTGATAGTTTTGAAATCCCTAGCGCTATCTTATCCATAGGTAGCTGTTTACCGATCACACCAGTAGAGCAGACCCCTACATGTTTCGCGTCAATGTCAAACTTCTCTGCAACCAAGCGTTGCGTTTTTTTAACATTAGTTAGCCCTTCTTCACCAGTGACAGCATTTGCAATAGCAGAGTTTACGATAATTGCTTGCGCAAGACCACCAGCTACTAACTCTTTACCGACTAACACAGGTGCTGCAGCGACTTTATTAGTCGTAAAAACGCCAGCGACTGCTGCGGGAACTTGTGATAAAATCACACCTAAATCTAGTTTTTGAAATTTGAGTTCTGCATGTGTGGCATCTGCGACAAACCCTTTAGGTGAGGCGATAGTGCCATTAATTTGTTTGAATTTAGTCATTTATAAAATCGGTAGAAGATCAAGCCCTGCTTTTTCATCAAAGTTGAAAAAGTGATTCATATTTTGAATGGCTTGTCCTGCCGCTCCTTTCACGAGATTATCGATAACGGTCACAACCGTTAGTGTGTTAGTTAATGGATTATAGCCAAGTCCGATCGCTGTGACGTTGGTCCCAACCACATGATGTAGATCAGGTAGGTAACCCTCCTCACATACGGTGACAAAATAGCTATCCCGATATGTATTTTCATAGGCTTCACGCACCTGCTCAAAACTGACATCTGCTGCTAATTTTGCATAAGTCGAGACAAAGATACCACGCGTCACGGGGATTAAAGAAGTCGAAAACTGAATCGGTAATGTGTCTTCTTGCCAAGTCTTCAGTTTGTTGACAATCTCTGGGATATGCTGATGTTGATTTAGCTTATACATACTAACATTTTCATTAGCATTGACAAAATGACTACTGTCGGTCAACTTTTTGCCAGCTCCTGATAAACCAGACTTAGCATCCACGATAACACTGTCATACTGGATTAACGCTTCCTTGTATAATGGTGCCAAACTCAAAAGTGTCGCCGTCGCATAACAGCCAGGATTTGAGATGTAGGCTGTTTTTGGTGTATCAAAGTCAGCTAAGACATAATCTGCTTTTGTTAGTAACTGTGCATGACTAGCAGGTCTAGCATACCACTTTTCATACTGACTAGGATCTTGTAAGCGAAAATCCCCAGATAAGTCGATGACTGGAAACTCAGCATGGATAAAGTCAGTTGCATGAGTTGCTGCGATACCAGCTGGTGTGGCAAAAAAGACCAAATCTGCCGTCGCCATAATTTCTGCTGCATCAAACTGCTTAATCGTTAATCCTGCATATTCTGCATATCCTTGTAATTTTGGGAATAAAGCTGTCAACTTTTCACCTACAGTTGATGTCCCATAAACCCCGACAACAGTGACTTCTGAGTGTCCGTGAAGTAGCCGTAACAACTCCAATCCAGAATAACCAGAAATCCCAATAATGGCTACTTTTTTCATATAAATCCGCTCCTAATTGAATATATATACAATAATAATGTATAATA
>JAKDQI010000025.1 GCA_030454995.1 Pseudolactococcus plantarum
TAAATTTAGGAGAAATACAAATGACTGCAAGTTTTGAAAAAACTGGTGTAAATAATGGTACTTTAACATTTACGATTGGCCAAGAGTTAATCACTAAAGGTCTTAATGTTGCTTTTGATAAAGTTAAAAAGAATCTTAATGTACCTGGATTCCGTAAAGGTAAAGTGTCACGTACTGTTTTCAATAAAATGTACGGTGAAGAAGCACTTTATGAAGAAGCTTTGAACGCTGTTTTACCAGAAAGTTATGAAGCTGCTGTTGTTGAAGCCGGCATCGATCCAGTTGCACAACCAAAAATTGATATCAAATCAATGAATAAAGGTGAAGAATGGGAAATTACAGCAGAAGTTGTTGTAAAACCTGAAGTTAAACTTGGCGAGTATAAAAATCTTGAAGTTTCAGTAGATGTGACTAAAGAAGTGACTGATGCTGATGTTGATGCTAAAATTGAAGCAGCACAAAAAAATCTTGCTGAACTAGTTATCAAAGAAGATGTAGCTGCTAACGGCGATACTGTTGTGATTGACTTTGAAGGTAAAGTTGATGGTGTTGCTTTTGATGGCGGAACTGCTGAAAACCATAGCTTAGAACTTGGTTCAGGATCATTTATTCCAGGATATGAAGAACAATTAGTTGGTCATAAAGCTGGCGAAACTGTTGAAGTAAACGTAACATTCCCTGAAGATTATCAAGCTGAAGATTTAGCTGGGAAAGCTGCTGTCTTTACAACAACTATCCATGAAGTTAAAGCAAAAGAAGTTCCTGAAATCGATGATGAATTAGCAAAAGATATCGATGAAGAAGTGTCAACTTTAGCTGAGCTTAAAGAAAAATATAAAGCACAATTAACTGAAGAAAAAGAAACTCAATATACTGATGCAGTTGATACTGCTGCTATTGAGACTGCAGTGGCTAATGCAGAAATCGTTGAATTACCAAGCGAAATGGTACATGATGAAGTACACCGTGCAATGAATGAATTCCTTGGCAACATGCAACAACAAGGTATTTCTGCTGACATGTATTACCAATTAACAGGTACATCTGAAGACCAACTTCATGCACAATTTGAAGGTGATGCTGACAAACGTGTTCGTACAAACTTAGTCATCGAAGCTGTAGCAGCTGCTGAAAACTTTGAAACAACTCAAGATGAAATCGATACTGAGATTTCTGAATTAGCTGAAAACTATAACATGCCTAAAGAAGAAGTTAGCAAACTTTTACCAGCTGACATGCTTAAACATGATATCGCAGCTAAAAAAGCAGTTGAAATCATTACATCAACTGCAGTAGTTAAATAATCGTATTGAGAAAACAATTTCGAAAGAAGTTGTTTTTTTGTATGCGGATGTTGATCAGATAGCGACAGTCACTGAGACTTAAAACGTAATAAAAAAGCCAGCTTAACGGAGTGTAAGCTGGCTTTTTTAATGGTGTTAAGGTGAGTTATTGTCTCATTTGATTATTTTTTTCAACTGTTGCTGTAATCGCATCAATGACTGTTGCCACAAAATTATGTTGTTCTAGGCTGACAACTCCTGCAACAGTAGTCCCCCCTGGACTAGAGACGTTATCAACGAGTGTCCAAGGATTTTCTCCAGATTTAAGCACCATCTCAGCGCTGGCCAAAACAGTTTCTGCAACGATTTTTGTGCTAACGTCTTTAGGCATACCATGAAGGACACCAGCACGACTCATCGCATCGATAAACATGTAAATATAAGCGGGGGAACTACCAGCTAGTGCAGTAAAAGTACCAAAATCTTTTTCAGCAATATCGTGTACACTGCCGACACGTTCAAATATTGACACAACAGTGGCAAAAGTATTATCAGAAACATATGCATTTCTAGTGATGCCCGTAGTTGATTTTTGAATGGTTGCATTGATATTAGGCATGACTCTAATAAGTGGTTGGGTAGGGGATGTCAACTCTGCTAAATCAGACAACGTCATCCCGGCAGCAATAGATACTATTGGTTTATCTATCTTGTGGTGTTCCAAAATACTTGGGATGATATGAGGTTTAACAGCAAGAACAACGATATCACTGCTTTGAATCAAGTCATTGTGACTGGCTGCTGCTGTAACGTCTAGTGCTTGTGCGTGTTTTTGTGTTGAATGAGCGGTGCTAGCTGATAGTTGAATTTGGAATTGTTTTTTATCCAAACCGTTAATAATAGCTGATGCCATTTTTCCTGCACCGATAAAACCGATAGTAATCATAAGGTACTCCTATTTGTATAAGTCATGATGATAGTGTTGAGATGATAGATTCGAAAAGCACTTTTTACTGACTAATATGGTCATCATTAGTCAGTTAGCTAGTACTTCGGAAACGAGTTGAGTTTGTATCACATCTATCATTCTACCATAACCTTAGCTATTTGAGAAAATCCTAAATCCGTAGTGGAGATGAAAGGTTGCATTTTAGAAGTTGCTATTTTTTTAGATGATATATGAGAAACATGGTGAATGAGACAGTCAGCCCAAACGGTATTATATAAGACAAAGCAAGAGATTACTGGTATAATAGAGGGGATAAAATTTTATTATAAATAAGTTATAAAATTGAAATAGGATACGTTAAGTAAAAAAGGAGCCATAATGGATAAATATGCAATTATTTTAGCAGCTGGTAAAGGGACACGTATGAAGTCTGAATTACCAAAAGTGTTACATCGAGTATCGGGGAAAGCGATGATAAGTCACGTATTGTCAACGACGCAAGCGATTAATCCAGAAAGAACGCTTGTTATTGTGGGACATGGTGCAAAAGAAGTGCTTAGTATCTTGCCAGAAGATGTTTCATATGTTAAACAAGAAGAGCAACTAGGGACAGGTCACGCTGTCAAAATTGCTGAATCACTACTAAAAGATTTGACAGGGACTACGCTAATCATAGCTGGAGATACGCCCTTGATTACATCTGAAACTTTAGCTGAATTAGTTGAATTTCATCAATCAGAAAAAGCTACAGCAACCATTCTTACAGCGATTGCTGAAGATCCAACAGGCTATGGTCGTATCATCCGTGAGGATGGACAAGTCGCTAAAATCGTTGAACAAAAAGATGCAAATGACTTTGAAAAATCTGTTCAAGAGATTAATACAGGGACTTATGTATTTGATAATCAAGCATTATTTGATGCGTTGTCAGATATCACAACTGACAACGCGCAAGGTGAGTATTACTTGACTGATGTCATTGAAATTATGAAAGAAAACAATGCAAAAGTTGGTGCCTTTGTCTTGGACGATTTTGAAGAATCTATTGGTGTTAATGATCGTATAGCTTTATCTCAAGCTGAAAAAATCATGCGCTATCGCATTAATCACCAACATATGGTGAATGGTGTGACGTTAATTGATCCAGAGACAACCTATATTGATGCTAGTGTTGAAATAGGTTCTGATACAATCATTGAACCTAACGTTGTCATCACAGGAACGACTGTTATAGGAAAAGACGTCTATATCACATCAGGTAGCCGTATCGAAGATTCTATACTTGATGATCACACGCAAGTCCGTAATTCTACAGTTGAGTATGCTGTTTTAAAAGAAGGTGCAAATGTTGGCCCTTATGCACATTTAAGACCAAGTACTGTGCTTCATGAAAACGTACATATCGGTAACTTTGTGGAAGTTAAAGCGTCTTCATTAGGTGTTGGTACGAAAGCAGGTCATTTGACATATATCGGGAATGCGACAATAGGCGATGGCGTTAACTTTGGTGCTGGATCGATTACCGTCAATTATGACGGAAAAAATAAGTTCAATACTGAAATAGAAGACTATGCGTTTATTGGTAGTAATTCAACCTTAATCGCTCCGTTGTCAATTGGTAAAAATGCAGTGACAACAGCTGGGTCAGTTATCACATCAGATGTATTTGAAGCAGACGTAGCCTTTGGTCGTGCAAGACAAACAAATAAGACTGGACGTGCTAAGCACTTGCCAAGTTATCACGTAGACTAAATATAGCAAGATGAATGAAATGAGAGATGGAAGTAGCGATGAAATTTGAAGATTTTGAAGAAAAGACACTGTGTCGACAAGATATCTTTAAAGGTCAGGTGATCGATGTAAAATGTGATACGGTTACACTGCCTAACAACTCAGGTACTGCCAAACGAGAACTTGTTTTTCATAATGGGGGTGTCGCAGTACTTGCAATTACTAATGACAATAAGATGATTCTTGTGAGACAATTTCGTAAGGCACTCGAAAAAGTGATTTATGAAATCCCAGCTGGAAAGTTGGAAAAAGGGGAGGATATAGATCCTCAAGCTGCCATGAGTCGAGAACTTGAAGAAGAAACGGGTATGTCAGCAGCAAAAATTCGAAAACTTACCGCCTTTTATACTGCACCAGGATTCTGTAATGAATTGTTGCATTTATACAGAGCTGAAGGTTTAACAAAGCTTGATAATCCTCGTCCGCAAGATGATGATGAAAATATAGAACTTTGTGAAGTCACATTAGCGCAGGCAAAAGCGATGGTTAAATCCGGTGACATATCAGACGCGAAAACAATCATTGCGATTCAGTATTGGGAGCTTGAAACATATGACTAAACCGTTATTGACTGATGAGATTATTAAGGTCGCTAAACAAAATAAACAACGACTGGAACAAGAGTTCGAAAGAGCTAAGCAAGATGATACGCAACTGATAAAAAAGTTTTCGTCTGAGAAAACAAAATTAGCAAAAAATCAAGTTTATAAAAGTCGTCGTATTGAAACGCAAAAGCGAGAAGAACGTGGCAAAAAAATTACACGATCAATTGTTATATTGGGTATTTTATTGATCATTGTGGTCATTATTGTATTTAAGTTTTAACGGTGATGCGTTCACGATAAATAGCATTTTTTAAAAATAATAGTTTAATATAAGGGATGAGGCATTAGCATGAAAATAGGCATTATTGCAGCGATGGATGAGGAATTAAAAATTTTAACCCAAAACCTAGAGTCGATGACAAAATCGAGTCATCATGGCGTGATTTTCTATGCAGGAACGATTGGCCGTCATGACGTGGTATTAGTCAAATCAGGCATTGGTAAAGTGATGAGTGCGATTGCAGTGACTTTACTAGTAGAAATTTTTGATGTTGATGGTATCATCAATTCTGGTTCTGCTGGCGGTGTAGGCGATGGTTTAGCGGTGGGTGATGTTGTGATTGCTGATCGCTTAGCTTATCATGATGTTGATGTAACAGCATTTGGCTATGCATTTGGTCAGATGGCTGGTCAAGAGTTGTATTACAATAGTAGTAAGTATTTTGTATCAGAACTTAAAAAAGCTGATAAAACAGCTAAAACAGGTCTAATAACCTCATCTGATTCATTTATCGCATCAAAATCGCGTCAACTTGAGATCAAAACACATTTCCCTGATGTCTTGGCTGTTGAAATGGAAGGCGCATCAATTGCGCAAGCGGCTACAGCATTGAACAAACCTTTTGTTGTGGTTAGAAGTATTTCAGATACTGCAGATGGTCAAGCGGCGGATAATTTTGATGCCTTCATTATTCAAGCAGGAGAGAAATCTGCGACAACATTGATTAAGCTATTAGAAGTGATGGTATGAGATGGGTGATAATTTAGTATTACATACAGATTTGTATCAGATCAATATGATGCAAGTCTATTTTGAGAAAGGTATATCTGAGAAACGCGCTGTATTCGAGGTATATTTTAGAGAGATGCCTTTCAAAAATGGCTATGCTGTTTTTGCAGGTCTCGAGCGAGTTGTCAGCTACTTAAAAGACTTACATTTTGACGAAGAGGATATCGCGTATTTAAGAGAGCTTGGTTATCCAGAAACATTTCTGACTTACTTATCAGCTATGCGCTTTACTTGCGATGTCAAATCCGTTAAAGAAGGCGACTTAGTATTTGCCAATGAACCCATTATGCAAATTGAGGGGCCGCTAGCACAATGCCAATTAGTTGAAACAGCGATCTTAAATATCGTCAATTTCCAAACGCTCATTGCGACAAAAGCAGCTAGAATCAAGTCTGTCATCGGAGATGCACCTTTACTTGAATTTGGGACTAGGCGTGCACAAGAAATGGATGCTGCGATTTGGGGCACACGTGCGGCCATTATCGGTGGTGCTGATGCCACTTCAAACGTTCGCGCAGGTAAGTTATTCGGCATCCCGGTTTCAGGGACGCATGCACATGCTCTAGTACAAGCTTATGGTAATGATTATGACGCGTTTAAGGCATATGCGACGACACATCGAGATTGCGTATTTTTGGTGGATACTTATGATACGCTAAAAATCGGTGTACCTGCTGCTATAAAAGTAGCACAGGAAATGGGAGATAAAATAAATTTTGCAGGTGTGCGGATTGATTCGGGTGATATGGCTTATATTTCTAAGAAAGTCCGAGAACAACTAGACGAAGCTGGATTCACGTCAGCAAAAATCTATGCCTCAAATGATCTTGATGAAAATACGATTTTAAATTTAAAAATGCAAAAAGCTAAAATCGATGTGTGGGGCGTAGGTACAAAGTTAATTACTGCTTATGACCAACCTGCTTTAGGTGCTGTTTATAAGATTGTCTCTATTGAACAGGAAAATGGTGAAATGCGAGATACCATCAAACTTTCTAATAATGCTGAGAAAGTTTCCACACCAGGTAAAAAGCAAGTTTGGCGAATTAGAAGCTTGGATAAAAATAAATCTGAAGGGGATTATATTACTTTTTCAGATGTTGACCCAAACGATTTATCAGAACTTGTCATGTTTCATCCGACCTACACGTATATCAACAAAAAGTTAACTAACTTTACAGCGCGTCCTCTTTTAGTCCCAATTTTTGAAAAAGGTAACCTGATTTATGAGTTACCAGATTTAGTAGCAATAAAAGACTACTTTAATGAAAAATTAGATGATTTATGGGAAGAATATAAACGTGATTTAAATCCTCAGGATTATCCAGTTGATTTGGCACAAGACGTATGGGACAATAAAATGAAATTAATAGATGAAGTGAGAAAGGATGTATATAAATGAGCTTACAAGAAGAAATTATTTCAGAACTAGGTGTCAAGTCAGAGATTTCTGCAGCCCAAGAGGTAACGCGTTCAGTTGATTTTTTGAAAGATTACTTAAAACGCCATCCGTTTTTAAAAACTCTAGTTTTAGGTATTTCTGGAGGTCAGGATTCAAGCTTGGCTGGGCGTTTAGCACAATTAGCAGTCGAAGCATTACGTGCTGAAACTGGAGATACGTCTTATCAATTTATTGCTATTCGTCTACCTTATGGTGTACAACAAGATGAAGCTGATGCACAGCGTGCACTTGAGTTTATCAAACCTGACCAAAGTCTGACTGTTAATATTAAGGCCGCAGTAGATGGTGAGGTTGAGGCTTTAGCAGCAGCTGGGGTTGACGTTTCTGATTTTAACAAAGGAAATATCAAGGCACGTCAACGTATGATTACACAGTATGCGATCGCCGGTGCAACTGCTGGTGCTGTGATTGGTACTGATCATGCTGCTGAAAATATCACTGGTTTTTTTACTAAGTTTGGTGATGGTGGCGCTGATATCTTACCACTTTTTAGACTTAACAAACGTCAAGGTAAAGCATTGCTGGCTTATTTATCAGCAGATGCCGCAATTTATGAAAAAGTGCCAACTGCTGATTTAGAAGATGGCAAACCAGGTTTGGCTGATGAAGTAGCGCTTGGTGTGACTTATGATGAGATTGATGACTATTTAGAGGGTAAAAAAATAAGTGATCAAGCGCAATCTGTTATTGAAAATTGGTGGTTAAAAACACAACACAAACGCCACTTGCCAATCACTGTTTTTGATAACTTTTGGCGCGCATGAGAATAGGTATTTTAGGTGGCAATTTTAATCCTGTTCACAATGTACACCTATTCATTGCTGATCAAGTACAACAAAGATTAGGGCTAGATGAGGTTCAGTTGATGCCTGAAAATGAACCGCCTCATGTAGATACTAAAGAAACGATAGCCCCTCACCATCGTGTTAACATGCTATCTTTAGCACTTGCTGACTATCCAAACTTAACCATTAATGTATCAGAAATTGAACGAGGCGGAAAGTCTTTCACGTTTGATACAATGACACAACTTACAAGTCAACACCCAGAAAATGACTATTTTTTCATCATCGGTGGAGATATGGTTGATTATTTGGAAAAATGGTACAAAATTGATGAGTTGATGAATCTGGTCACGTTTGTTGCTGTAAGACGTGACCAATCCTCTGAATTAAAGACGAGGTATCCAATTCAGATAGTTGATCTGCCGATTTTGTCTACGTCATCAAGCTATATTCGTGACTGTATCGCAACAGGTATAGCCCCAAACTTTTTATTACCTGCTGAAGTACTTGCTTATATTAATCAACACGGCATTTACCAGAAAAATGGGATGCTATGACTCGGAGGATGTTATGCTAGAATTAACACAAGAATTTACACAATCATTATTTGATAACTATAAAGCGAATCCTAAGTTTGGCGCAGTTGAAAATGCTGTAACTAAAAATGGCTTGCTTAATTCACTTGAAAATCGGGCATCACATGCTGCAAACTTACCTGTTTTTTCAATTGATTTGACAAATGATCCAGTCAGTAATCAAAAACAATCTGGCCGTTGCTGGATGTTTGCTGCCTTGAATACGTTTCGTCATAAAATTTTAACAGAGTTTAAACTTGAAAATTTTGAATTATCACAAGCCTATACCTTCTTTTGGGATAAGTATGAGAAATCAAACTGGTTTCTAGAACAAATTATTGGTACGAGTGAGCTTGAACTTGGTGATCGAAAATTAAAATTTTTACTTGATGTACCGCAACAAGATGGTGGACAATGGGATATGGTTGTATCACTTTTCCAAAAATATGGTGTCGTACCAAAAGCAATCTATCCAGAATCAATCTCCTCTAGCGCTAGCCGGGAACTAAATCAATACTTAAATAAATTATTACGTCAAGATGCGCAAATTTTACGTGATTTGATCCAAGCAGGTGGTGATGTAGCTGCTAAAAAAGCTGAGTTGTTACAAGAAGTTTTTAATTATTTGTCGATGACATTAGGCTTGCCGCCACAAGTATTTGAGTTTGAGTATCGTGATAAAGATAACGCATTTCATAAATTAGCTAATGTGACACCACAAGCGTTTTACAACCAGTTTGTGAATCTAAATTTAGATGACTATGTGAGCGTGATCAATGCACCAACTGCTGACAAACCTTATAATCAGTCTTATACAGTTGAATTTTTAGGCAATGTCGTCGGTGCGCGTGATGTCAAACATTTGAATGTCGATATGGAACGCTTTAAACAATTAGCTATCGAACAAATGCAAGCCGGTGAAACAGTTTGGTTTGGATGTGACGTTGGGCAAGAGTCAAATCGTAAAGATGGTCTTTTAACACTAGATGCGTATGATTTCTCAGCCATGGATATCGCCTTTACACAAGATAAAGCAAGTCGATTAGATTATTCTGAGTCTTTGATGACGCATGCTATGGTGTTAACTGGTGTTGATCTAGATGATACTGGCAATCCACTAAAATGGAAGGTGGAAAATTCATGGGGAGATGCTGTAGGTAAAAAAGGTTACTTCACAGCATCTGATGCTTGGATGGATGAATACACCTATCAAATCGTTATCAGAAAAGACTTTTTGAATGACGTAGAACTAGCAGCCTATGACGCACTGCCAATTTCTCTATTACCTTGGGATCCTATGGGCGCACTTGCATCAAGATAATGAATTGTAAATACACAAAAAAGAACTAGTCATCTAGTTCTTTTTTGTGTAATGAAAATTTTTGTTTAGGGTATTGAGCAGTCATTTTATAGGATATCGAAGACCGATATTATATATTTTATTAAGGGCTAATAATTACTGGTGTTCCTACAGGAAGAAGGCCTAAATTAGCCTGTTGATATAGCCAGTGGCTATCAGCTACTGATAGCCGAACGCAGCCATGAGAACTTGGTTGTTTCCCTAATTTTTCAGCTTCCGTAGTCATGTAGTTTCCAGAAGCATCAATTGGTACACTATGGAAAAGATAAATGCCATGGTCTAACCAGCTAACAGCATAATTTGCACCCTCCCCTTCATTAGCATTATAAAATGTAGGACTTGTTTCAGGCTGTATTGCGTATGTTCCTGTAGGTGTCGTATGATTCATTCCTGCTGAAGAATAAAATGTATATAATACTTCATTATTAGATTTTAAATAAGTCCTATTTTTCGAGATACTTGTTTCTATAAATAAATTTGTAAATTTTGTTAAATCAGGATAATTAATCACTTCAGAAGAAAGTAGCCAATAATCCCCCGTCAAATTTCGCATCTGTGAAGCAGTATGTTTTTTTATATTTTTTGATGTTGATGTTTTATGAGCTCTTGCTGCAACAGTATCAGATTGATGGTTAGCGCATGCTGATAAAGAAAGTAGCATCATGACAATAAAACTAATTGAAATAATTTTTTTCATAAGCACCTTCTTAAATTTATATATGGTAGTGAAAAGACATTTAGATATACGATGCATTACTTTTTAGTTTGCTGATGGATAATTGTTTAGACCTATTAAGATTTAAAAATCTATCAGTATTGCTTGGTTAATGTTGTATGTTGAGTTTAGTATTAATGAGTTACTAAGCTATTAATTTTGAGTGTCCATTCCTCAGCATTTGTAACCCCTATAATTAATCTTTTGAACTTTTCATTACGTAATTCAATGACCATGGGGGTTTCTTTTCTAGTCACATTCCAAAAATTTTTTTCTTTTTTTGAAATAAAAGTGCCAGACCATTTATTAAAGGTTGCTAGTCCAAGCAGTCTAATTCCTTTACGTTCATTGATAATCTTTTTATCGATAGATACACTTATGATGTTTTTAAACGGTATTTCAATTTTATTTGTAAAAGACCATATTTTATCTAATCCCTTTGGTACAATCATTAGTTCATTATTTTCAATACTTAACAGGTTCATTTCTATACCTCGTAATTTATTTATGCAAATTTAGCATTTGTACCCCAAATATACCACAATATGTGTTTAAAGGACTGTAATAGTCTACAAATCACATTTGCTGTAATCTAACTAGAAAATTGGCAAAGTAGATGCGTTTTTTATTAGGCTCGAAAAGTTTATCAATAGCAGTTAGCGAGATGTTATTCATTTTACCTAATCTTAATAATGAATCAACCCATCTAGTTTTGATTTATTTTATTATCTTGAACAAGTTATCAAAATATGATTGCAACAAAAAAGTCCCAACCAGCCAAGTAAAGACGCTAAACTTATTAGAGAGAACCTTGCAAGGCTTTGCTCATATTTTAACAGAAATAGGAGCATTAAACAAATGAGCAAAGCAATCGTCGTATTCATGGCAATAATGTACATAAGGCACAAAGTTAGAGACATTAGCTTTTAGATTAGTTGCGAGTATCGAAATGAGTATTTCGTTTCAAAATCCTGTTTATAATATCAATCGACTGAAATAACTCTTCGTTTTTATTTTTTATTGTTTAGTGCTATACTATAATGTATCATCAATGTATCATCAAGAAATGAGGAGAGTATTGTGAAACAAGATGAGATGTTTAATGAATTAGCTGAAAATTTTTTTAAGATAAATAACCAGTTGACTAAAATACAAAATAAGCCTATTAATATAAAAGATGATATCTATATCAGTACCAGTCAGCTGCATTTACTGGAGATGATTGCCAACCATCCTAAACTAACCATCACTTCTCTTGCAAATAATTTAGGTGTCACAAAAGGAAATATTTCTCAACAGATTCCAAAATTATTAAGGCTGAACTTGATTACTATTGTTCAGAAAAAAGAAAACAAAAAAAACAAAGCAGTATTGATTACCCCTTTCGGTGAGTCAGTCTTAGTATCTCATAATAGTTTACATGAGGCTTTATATCAAACCATCACAAATGATCTGTCGGGATTTTCTAGCGATCAAATTGGGATATTAATAGACATTTTTCAAAAAATAGCTTTGAGTATAGACGATTATCAGCTTATGTTTCAACAAAAGGAGGCTAAACATGGAAATAGTTATAAATCATAAATTAATCTCTAAAGAAGAGATAGACAAATGGGAATTAAAACGTTTGAGGTATGAGTATCATTTTTTGATAAAAAAGGGATTTAGATTAAATCCTGACTTATTATCTCTAGCACATATTGATCAAGCTAGGGAAGCATTAGGGAGGATGAAATCTTCTCAAGATCCTGAAGTATTTCGAAGCTTACTAAAAAAACGGTATACATTCGGAAACTTCGTCTCAAAAATTGCAGCTAAGTTCTCAAAAGGTAACAGAAAGTTTAGTATGGCTGAACTGATGATTAAGCATACTGATATGACCCCTGAGGAACTAATGAAAAGAATAGAAACCATCATGTTGGTTAATAGTGGTGAACATCTATTTATGAATTTAGCTACAAATCCGGATCATTTTGTCTTAACTGCTACAGATAAAAATATACAAGAAGTGATTGAATATACAGGAGGATCGCCTTTGCCAACTAGATTTTTTGCGCATTATGGGGATGTTCAGGTATTACGATCTAGTTTGAGTCAAGACTATCAAGTGCAAGCCGCTGGCACTGCAATGCTTGAAGATGGTACGATTATTGGTGGCGTGCGACACCAGATAAAGCAAGAAAAAGATGGATTACGTTTTAAAGCATTGGTCGAATTTCCATCAGTTCTACCGTGTTATATGATTAGAAAACATCAATACCATTTGGCTTGTGAATTTAGGAGATGGATTGGTTATGTCATTAACGACTAATGATGGTCTGTTTCTTATTGACATCTATTAGGTTTTAAATCACGAGGTCGTAGTTTACTACGTTCGCATTGACATTCAGTGCCTGCTATTGCGTACCGTATTTTAAGAGTCGCTTAACAGCGGAATTTATGCCCCTATTGCGGTTGTATGAGTTTGCGTGGTATAATCACAAGATGAAGACATTTGATACTTTAAACATTAGTCATAAAACAAAGCAAGCATTGACTGCGCTTAACTATATTGAACCTACGCAAGTTCAGGAGTCTGTGATTAGTGAGATGATCGCAGGTCATGACTTACTTGTTAAATCACAGACAGGTAGTGGAAAAACAGCTGCATTTGCCATTCCAATTGTGGAAAGCATTGTTTGGGAAGAACGCCGTCCTCAGGTACTTGTACTCGCACCTACGAGAGAGTTAGCATCGCAAATTAGCCAAGAAATCTTTAATATTGGCCGTTTCAAACGTATTAAGGTTGAAACATTAATCGGTCATGCTTCTTTTCAAGCACAAGTTCGTAATTTGAAGGAACGCACACATGTTGTCGTTGCCACACCTGGTAGATTACTAGATCATATCGAACAAGGAACGATTCAGCTAGGGTTAGTGAAACTGGTGGTGCTAGATGAAGTCGATGAGATGCTTAGCATGGGGTTCATGGATCAAGTTGATGCGATCTTTGATGCCTTGTCTAGTCGTCCACAAGTCGCATTGTTTTCGGCCACATTACCTCAGGAAGTAAAAGATATCGCCGATTTTTATGTGAAAAATCCTACTGTAGTCGAAGTGGAGGCGACCAACGCCGTATCAAAACGGATTGATCAGTCTTTCTACTTAGTAGACCAAGCAGATAAACTTGAAAGTCTTTACCAGCTACTGGTCATTGAAAATCCAGATTCAGCGATTATTTTTGCCAATACCCGTGCTGCTGTTGATGATATTTCGGCATCTTTACAGCAAAAAAACATCGCAAATGAAACGTTACATGGCGGGATGGAACAGCGAGATAGAACTCGGGTTATCAATGATTTTAAACATAATTATTTTCGCTATTTGATCGCAACTGATGTCGCAGCACGTGGGATTGATGTGGCGGATATTGCGGTTGTCTATAACTATGATCTGCCTGATAATCCAGATGCCTATACACATCGCATCGGTCGCTCAGCACGTTTTGAAAAAACAGGACAAGCGATTGCTTTAGTGAGCCCAGCACAACGCAGCGATTTTGCTAAAATCGAGCAAGCTCAAAAGCTACTTGGTGCATCAATAGTTGAGATGCAGTTACCAAGTATCAGTTTAGTTGATAAACGCCTTTCGTCCTTTATCGCCAAACAAAATCGTGCCTTAGTGTTAAAGAAAGATAAGAACACGCTGTTTAAAGATGAGATTATGAAGCTGCATATTAATGCAGGCAAAAAAACAAAACTAAGAGCTGGTGATGTCGTGGGTGCAATCACGAGTATTCCAGGGATCACAGGTGAAGATGTCGGTGTAATTTCGATTGTTGATGTGTCGACTTTTGTAGAAATCTTAAACGGTAAAGGATCAAAAGTATTGAAGGCCTTGCAAACTGAAAAAATTAAGGGTAGAGTTCGTAAGGTATCACGAGCAAATGCTGGAAAATACGAGTAAATGCGTAGTCTGTCTAATTATTGAACTATAATAATCACTCAAGGGTTTTTTATCAGAATTTAATAATTTAAAATATTATACCTGAAATATAGTAAAGACTTAATTTAGCTTACCTAAGTTAAGTCTTTTTGCTATAATGAGTTTATGGAAAATATAAAAAAATTAGTTGGTATTGAGGCAGCGAAATTTGTCAAAGATGGTATGATTGTCGGTCTAGGGACAGGATCTACGGCTGCTTTTTTTGTTGAAGAATTGGGACGTCGTGTTGCACAAGAAAATCTGCAGATTATGGGTGTGACAACGTCTAGTGTGACGAGCGAACAAGCCAAACGTCTTGGAATAACATTAAAAGATATTGATGATGTCGCCTATATCGATTTAACTGTTGATGGTGCTGATGAAGTAGACCTTGATTTAAATGGTATCAAAGGTGGCGGCGCAGCACTTTTGATGGAAAAAATTGTTGCAACGTATAGTAAAGATTATATTTGGATTGCAGATGACACTAAAATGGTCAAACATCTGGGTGCATTTCCTTTGCCAGTAGAGGTTGTTACTTTTGGTAGTGGACAAATATTTAGATTGTTTGAGACGTTAGGCTTTAATCCTAGATTACGTGTGGATGCTAATGGCGTAGCAGTTGTTACAGATATGGGCAATTACATCATTGATTTACATATGAAGGAAATAAAAGAGCCGCAACGCCTAGCCAAATTATTAGATGAGACAGTTGGTGTTGTAGAGCACGGGTTATTTAATGATATGGTAAAAACAGTCATTGTTGGTAGTGCAGATGGTAATGTGAAGGTAATCACAAATAACTTGTAATCGTTTCCAAAATAATGTAAAATGGATGTTAAAGTGATCCTTGTAGCAGTTGCCATTATTTAGAAAAGAGTATTATTAAGGTATGTATACACCAGAAGAAATTTTAGAACAAACTGCAATGACTGCAGTCGTTAAAGTGAACAAACCACTACTGACCAAAGTAATATTGGGTTTTATTGGTGGGGCGATGATTTCTTTAGGATATCTTGCCTATCTACGGGTAGGTGGTGGTATCGTTGGGGCAGCCGTTTTTCCTGTCGGTTTAATCGTGATTTTACTTGCAGGAGGAGAACTGATAACTGGCAATATGATGGCAGTTGCAGTTGGGTATTTTAAAAAACGTGTGACATTATCTGAGTTACTAAAAAATTGGGTAGTTATCACAGTAGCTAATGTTTTGGGTGCTGTATTCGTTGCTTATGCGTTTGGCGTGTTGGCAGGTACGCTCACCTCAGGTGCACCGCTCAAAGAAGCCATCCATGTTGCACAAGGCAAATTAGATGCCAATTTTTCAACATCCTTTTTTTCTGGGATAGGCTGTAATTGGTTTGTTGGGTTAGCAGTATGGTTGAGCTATGGCGCTAAAGATTTTTCAGGAAAAATACTTGCGATTTGGTTTCCTGTGATGACGTTCGTCGCGATTGGGTTTCAGCATAGTGTGGCAAATAGCTTTTTAATTCCGTTTACTATTTTTATAGGTCATGCGAGTTGGTTGGATTTTGTAGCGAATTTTATTCCTGTTTACTTAGGTAATATTGTAGGCGGTGCAATTTTAATCTCATTATTTTATACCTTAGCCTATCAAAAGCATGAAGCATAATAAAAAAACTGTCGATCGACAGTTTTTTTATTATAATGAGTTGAGATAGTCTTGCCATACTTGGATGCCCCATTTGTGGCTACCTCTTTTTAATTTAGAGATAGCGACATCGACAGGAAACCAATCAATATGATTAAAATCTTCGAGTGGTGCCCCCAACACTTCGTAATCAATTGTTTCATAAATATAGGCTGGATTATAGTAATAGGTATCACGATGAGATGAGTAGAAGTACTCATCTGCTTGACCAAGATATTTACCTAATTTAGCTTTAGCACCAAGCTCTTCGTGTAATTCTCGAACGAGTGCTTTTTTGTGATCTTCGCCAGCCTCTATTTCACCTCCAGGTAAGAAATAAGCGCCATTTGGGGCTTGTACAAGACAGATCTCAGAGTTGTTGTGTCGTGATACAATACCATAGACACCATAACGTGCTTGATATTGTTTATGTTCAAGTTTGCTGCCAAAAGTTGGGACCATATTCTTTTCTCCGTTAATTTTCTTAAGTCTATTCTATCAAATTTTGATAAAATTTGATAAAATAAATTAAGTTAAGTTAGGTAAATGATAGTGTTTGTGTAAAACACATATGAAAAAGATAACAGTAGCCGTTTGATATGAGAGATAAATCAAACCCTATATCAGATGAGTCTTAAAAAAGGCTTATTTTATTGAGTGATTTGGAGATAGTCGTAAAGTGAAGAAGATAAATTTTAGTAAAATAATTATCATGGCTTTGATCATGATGATTGCTGCCTGTATTGCTATCTTAGTGTCAGCACAGCATTATAAGGAAAAAAGATCCCCCTCTGCCATGAGTGTCGTGATTAATGAAAGTGTCGGTGGCATTGATCGGGTGATTGGGGTTCCTTTTGATTTTTTCCAAAATAAATTAAGTGATTTGGGTCAGTTTATGGCAACATATGAACAAAATGCCAGTTTGAGTAAACAAGTGACTGAGTTAAGGGATGACTCAAGTGAAGTTGGTAGTCTCAAAGCAGAAAACAAGGCGCTTAAATCGGCCTTAAATTTACAAAATACATTAACAAACTATGATAAACTTTCAGCAAATGTCATTGTTAGAAGTCCTAATGCTTGGAATGATACGATGACCATTGACAAAGGGAAATCAGATGGCTTGGCTCAAGATATGATTGTGATGAGTAATGGTGGAGTTGTTGGGCGAGTTGTACAGGTCAACCAAACAACATCGAAAGTCGCACTTTTGACATCTGATAAAGCCTTAGAAAGCAAAATTCCAGTTAGACTTGGGACTGCAGAAAACCCTGCATTTGGTCTAATTACGGGGTATGATGCACAACAAAATGCGTTTATTGTGACACAAATTTCATCTGATCTCAAATTTAACAAAGGGGATGCAGTAGTAACATCAGGTTTGGGTGGTAATTCACCAGCAGATTTGACTGTTGGAGAAATCATTGGTGAGAAACAAAATACTAAAAGTGTCGATCGCGAAGTTTATGTGAAACCAGCAGGACAGTTTAGTAACATGCAATTTGCCTTTGTAATTAAACGTGGTTTGCAATAAAACGACTGTCATTGATAGTTAGTCCACTTTATCAGTAATTCAGACATTTTCTAACTAGGTAAAGCGTCTGAATGAGAGTGTTGTGTTGCCAAATGTGTTACTGGCATCTATGTCAAATAGAACGCCGTGCAGATTAAAAAATGCTTTTAAGCTTGAAAGGACCAAATTGTGAGTAGAATTGTCTTTCAATTTTTGACCCCATTTATTTTGTTATTAAGTATGTTACTAGACGGTCAAATGACACAATTATTGAGCCATCATGCACTGATGCTTACCTCATGTTTGTTTTTGATTTTTTTGACATACAGTATCTTGCAACATAGTTATCGTTATATGATTATCGTAGCTTTTTTTATGGGTGTTCTCTATGATAGTTACTATATAGGAGTTTATGGTATAGCAAGTCTCTTGTTTCCACTTATCGTACTTTTTGTCTATAACATCAGAAAGACGGTTTTTGAAAATAGATTAACGCGTATCTTCACGATTATTATTATTGTATCTGCATTTGAGTTTTTTTCAGCAGTTATGATGTGGGCATTTCAATTATCTAACTTTAACTTTGGTGAGTATATCATTTACGAGATGGCGCCAAGTCTTGCGTTAAACATCTGTTACGCACTACTACTGCAGTTTCCACTAGAACGTTTTTATGGTATGACAAAAGCACGCAAAACATTACAAAAAAACATTAAACTGTAACAATGTTGTAACATAATGCGGGCTATGAAAGCGTATAATGAATTTTGAAGCTAGTTATTTTAGCTAATTTGAGGAGAAAAACGTTAACATATGAAGAAAAGACTTATCTCGGCGGTTTTACTATCTACCGTTATCTTATCGACAGTATCGGCAACATTCACGGTTTCTGCAGATGACGCAGATGACAAAATTGCTGCGCAAGATGCTAAAATTGCCTCGACAAAGAGCGCTGAAGCTTCAGCACAAGCAGAAGTATCTACTATCCAATCACAAGTTGATAGTTTGAAATCAAAACAAGACAAACTTAAAAATGATACAGCAGATTTATTAAAAGAATCTCAAAAACTACAAGTTAAAATTTTATCTTTAACTAAAGAAATTGCGGAACGTGATGAGTCTCTTAAGGCACAAGCAAGATCAGCACAAACTGATGGTGCTGCAACATCATACGTTGATGCAGTTGTGAGCTCTAAATCACTTTCAGATGTTGTGACACGTATCTCAGCTATGAGAACGATTGTTAAAGCAAATGATGATATGCTTAAACAACAAGAAGCAGCTAAAAAAGAACTTGACGAATCAGTTAAATCTAACCAAGCTAAAGTAGATGAAGGTTATAAATTAATTGATGAAATGGATGCACAAGCTAAAACACTTGACACACGTCAGGCTGAGCTTAAAGTTGCACAGTTGAACTTGTCAGCTGAACGTGCATCAGCAGAAGGTGAAAAACAATCACTTTTAGATCAAAAAGCAGCAGCACAACAACAAGCAGCTCAAGCAGCGGCAGCAGAAAAAGCTTATAACGATCAAGTTAAAGCAGCAGCAACAACAAATGCAACTGCTAGCACTAGCACTAATACAAACACGAACACTAATAATGGTGGTAGTGTAAATCCAACTCCTGTAAATCCAACTCCTGTAAATCCAACTCCAGTAGATCCACAACCGATACCAGATCCACCAAAACCACCAACGCCACCAACGCCACCATCACCAGGTAATACTTACCCTGTAGGTCAGTGTACTTGGGGCGCTAAAATCTTAGCACCTTGGGCTGGTAACAACTGGGGTAACGGAGGCCAATGGGCTGCTTCTGCAGCAGCAGCAGGTTTTAGCACAGGTAGTCAACCACGTGTAGGTGCGATTGCATCATGGAACGACGGCGGCTATGGTCACGTAGCAGTTGTAACAGCTGTTCAAAGTGCAACAAGTATTCAAGTTAGTGAATGTAACTATGCAGGTAACCAAAGTATTGGTAACTACCGTGGGTGGTTCAATCCAACAAACTGTCAAGGCACAGTAACTTATATTTATCCATAAATCGATTAGATTGTGACAGGTAACTGTTATAATTTAGTTGTATGAAACAGTAAAACATAGTTTTGCTGTTTTTTTTGTATCCTCTTTAAAGACGA
>JAKDQI010000132.1 GCA_030454995.1 Pseudolactococcus plantarum
GCTGTATCCTTCTGTGCTCTTTTGTTCTTCGTCCAATTCACTGGTACCCTATTTTTATTCAATTATCTCTAAAGATGGCAAACTTTCTATTAAATCAATTGTTTGCATAGATACATTGATAATGGATAATAAGAGATTGAAAATATATTTTGGATTGTTTGAAAACTCGTTAGGGTCATCAACAATGCCAGATTTTTTATCTTTTTTCACTTGGTATTAGTCAATAATCCACTCAATTGCAGGCTTTCCGTTTACCACATACTCATAGGCACGTTCAGGAATGTCTGATATCACACACCTATTTGTGTCTACTTTTATAGTATAGCTCCAGTCATTGGTTGTACATTCGGTATCCAAGTAAAAAGGATTCTACCAACAATACAGGCGGCACTAAATAAAGCGAGGGTGGTAATCCTTCTGATTGGAAAGCGTGAATTAGAGGTTGGTAACACTAGGAAAACTCCCTTGTTTTAATTGATAATAGTTCTCATTGTATCAGAATAAAAATTAATTACAAGATTGAATTACACTATATATAGTGCTATAATTATTGGTGGGCACAATATGTTGTGTTTATTGATGATAAAGGTGGTAGTATTTAATGAATTATCCTAAAAAATATATAGAAAAACTAAATCAAGATATCTCTTCTTATAAAGAAGTCGCTAAGATAACTGCAGAAATGACTCAAACATTTGATGGGATTTCAAGATTAATCATGCTTGATCGCTATGCATTTAAAGATATGAGCGGAAAAACTTTGACAGTCGGGGATTTGGTTATTTTAACAACCCATGCTGATCCACAATATCCAGCAAGAGGGATCGGAAAAATTGAAGAGATCAATAAGGAACAGTTGATAATTCGAATTGAGGAAGAATTTCAAAGCTCGTTAACTAATCCAGAAGAAATTGCTTCTGGACGAGTGATTCGAAATATAAATGAGGTTGAGAAACCGCTTGAACTTTATTTTGAACAAATTGCAGCTCGTGTTGCTAGAGGAATCTCTGATATTGAAGGAGAAAAAAAAGCTCAGTTTTTTACCGAGTTTTATCAGCATTTGACAGAACAAAATCTCATTCCTGCTGGACGTGTACTTTATGGTGCAGGAACGAATTCAGAAGTAACATACTTCAATTGCTACGTTATGCCATTCATCCATGACTCTCGTGGGGGCCTGGCAAAACATCGTCAAGAAGTGATGGAGATTATGAGCCGTGGTGGTGGTGTAGGAACGAACGGTTCAACGCTACGGCCAAAATCAGCGATCGTCCATGGGGTGAATGGGAAATCATCAGGTTCAGTTTCGTGGCTCAATGATTTAGCTAATTTGACAAATTTAGTTGAACAAGGCGGGAGTCGTCGGGGAGCACAAATGATCATGTTGAATGATTGGCATCCAGATATTTTTGAATTCATTATCTCTAAGATTCAGAATCCGGCCATTTTACAAAATTTGATCCACACTAGCCAAAGTCCGATAGTACGTCAATTAGCTAGTGAAAAACTGACTTTTGAACCACTAATAGCAAATGAAAAGGAATGGTTAGAGTATTTGGTCGATCATCCGACGAATGATATGGAGGATAAATTTTTAAAAACGGCTCAACAGAAATTAAAAGCGGGTGGTACGTACAGTGTGAAAGACCCTGATTTCTTGACCGGAGCCAATATCTCCGTCTGTTTAACAAAAGAATTTATGGAAGCTGTCGAAACCGACCAAACTTATGAGTTACGCTTTCCAGCAATCGAAGACTATGACGCTAGTGAAATGGCTGATTATGATCAACATTGGATGGAAATTGGAGATGTCAGAGAATGGGCTGAAACAGGGCGTAAAGTAAAAATCCATCAAACGATCAAGGCTCGCGAATTGTGGGATTTGATTACTTATTGTGCAACGTATTCAGCAGAACCGGGAATATTTTTTATCGATAATGCTAATGAGATGACCAATGCTCAAGCCTACGGACAAAAGGTAGTTGCAACCAATCCATGTGGGGAACAGCCGTTGACGCCTTATGCGGTATGCAATCTAGCAGCAATTAATTTAGCCAATATGGTTGATAAAGAAACGAAAGTTGTCGACTTTGAAAAATTAGCTGATGTCGTACGAGCTAGTGTTCGTTTTCAGGACAATGTAATTGATGCGACGCCTTACTTTTTTGAAAAAAATGAGCAGCAAGCTAAAGGTGAACGACGTGTTGGACTTGGGGTCATGGGATTGGCAGATTTATTGATTTATTGTGAAAAAGTCTATGGATCTGAAGATGGAAACCATTTAGTAGATCAAGTATTTGAAAAAATTGCTGTTACGGCTTATCAAACGTCCGTCGAACTAGCAAAAGAAAAAGGAAGCTTCCCATTTTTAGTAGGCAAAACAGTCGAGGAAACAACAGCACTTCGTCAACGTTTTATTGAATCGGGCTATATGAAGAAGATGCCGGAATCAATCCGACAAGCGATTCTAAAATACGGCATTCGTAATTCTCATTTACTAACAGTCGCACCAACAGGGTCAACGGGTACTATGGCTGGTGTTTCAACCGGACTAGAACCATATTTCTCTTTTTCTTATTTCAGAAGTGGTCGTTTAGGAAAATTCATTGAAGTTAATGCTGAAATAGTTAGCGAATATTTAGAAAAAAATCCAGAAACAGCTGCGGATAATCTACCCCCATTCTTTGTCTCTGCCATGGAGCTTTCACCAGAAGCTCATGTGAGTGTTCAATGTACGATCCAACGTTGGGTAGACAGCTCTATCTCAAAAACAGTTAATGCACCTAAGGGGTATCAAGTGAAACAAGTAGCCGCGATCTATGAAGATCTGTATCAAGGTGGGGCTAAAGGTGGAACCGTCTATGTGGATGGTAGCCGAGATTCGCAAGTGTTGACACTTGAAGCAGATGACAATGTATTTGAAGAACCTGTAGTAGGGGTGGTAAATAATCAAATTACTCTTGACTCATTAGAATCATCAGAAGCAGAAGAAATATGTCCGATTTGCCATGAGGGTAGAATTGAAGAAATTGGTGGTTGCAGTACGTGTACTAACTGTAAAGTACAACTAAAATGTGGCTTGTAAAAGGAGCTATTCGATGAAAATTTATACTAAAAGCGGCGATAAAGGAAACACTAGTATTATTGGTGGAAAAAGAATAAAAAAATCTGACGCTCGCGTTTGTGCTTACGGTAGCATGGATGAAGTAAATTCTTGGGTTGGTAAAATTATTTCAGAGTTGGATGATAAAAAGTTTGAGCTGTTGAAAAAAGAACTAGTCGCATTACAAATTTTACTTTTTGATATTGGAACAGACTTGGCTACACCCATTGGGATTAGAGAAATGATTGTAGGGAAAGAAGAAGTAACTAAGATTGAAACGCTGATTGATTTTTATCAAGAAAAAGTTCCAGTCATTGAAAAATTTATCTTACCTGGAGGACACCCGGTGGCATGCGATATGCAAATTACACGAACAGTTATTCGTCGGGCAGAACGTGAAATCACACGATTGATTGTTTCAGATGAACCTATCAATTTACATGCATACAAAATTATGAATCGCTTATCAGATTTATTTTTTGTACTTGCACGTTATGTAAATCATGTTTATGCTACCAAGGAACCATTTTATGAACGAGCAGGGAAGGTGTTCCATTAAGAGAGGATTTTAAACTTGAAAAAATTAGCAACATTATTAACCGTTTTTATCGGATTATTCATTATGACAGGGTGCCAATCAAATCAAAATGATCAAGCCTCTTCAAAAGCATCCACTCAAGCAATAAGCGAGGTTGCTAAATCAAGCGTGCTGATAGAATTGACTGATAGCGATAAAGAGATCACTAAAAAAAAAGTCACTTACAAATCAGGAGAATCATTACTGGCAATTTTAAAGGCTAACTTTGAAGTAAAAGAAAAGGACGGCTTTATTACTTCAATTGATGGTCATGCGCAAGATGAGAGCCAAAATAAATATTGGACATTCACTATCAATGGAAAAATGGGTGAAAAAGGTGCAGGTGAAACTAAACTAGATAATGATGATCAAGTAGTTTTCAATTTGGGTGTATTTAAATAAAAATTATCGTTCTTTACAGTAATAGGACGATAATTAAGTATAAGAAAATTATTAGTTTTTAAAGGAATATGTTAATTTTAAAACACGTTCAAACCAGTCATTCGAGGGTTTGAACGTGTTTTTTCTATCCTTGGATACTTTAACGAAAAGATTTGATGATATTAACCTTTTTTTAAGAGACAACCCGAAGAGACAATTTCAGATTTTGAAATTCTATTTGAATTAAGACGAGAGATTGTTAATCTGGGCTTGGAAAATTCTTTTTCGATGACTGA
>JAKDQI010000133.1 GCA_030454995.1 Pseudolactococcus plantarum
TTTTCAACAATTAATCTTGAATATACAAGATACTTTGATTGGAAAACAATTGTTATATCTAGTGTTTTTGTGTGGATCTGTTCTCTATCAACAACTTTGTTTATTAGCCGTCGCGTAAAACGGATAGATATGGTTCAGGCATTAAAAGGTGTTGAATAGAACTTATAGTATTGAAAGGCTAGTCACAAAAACAAAAAGTTTTTAATTCCTTTATAAGACAAACTAAAGAAACGCATGAGATCTGTTTTTGAACATTGATTTCATGCGTTTCTTATTTTCTTTTCAATTTCAGTCAACAGCACATATTTAATTATCAAATAGACTCGAAGTTAGTCATTCAACTATCATTTGTAAGTTTTCCTTAGCAAACTCATTAGAACAATCACGCAAAGAAGTTAAGACATCGTCCCATTCAACTAAATATTCTTGATAATCAGCTGGACTAAATGTTTGTGCTTGCGCATTAAGATTCAACTTGTTTAACTAGTTTTTCCGGGAATTAGATTTACCGCTCATTTCAAGATTACCACTTTCATAATGAGCCCAACATGAATAGATTTCGACTATTTTAGTTACCTTATCAATGGTATAAACGACGCGATGCTGTCCATTTATTCTTCGAGAATAGTAACCAGCCGCAGGTGGTGTTAATTTTTCAAATGACTGTATTGGTTTATATGGATCAGATTCCAATACATTTTTTATTTCTTCAAATGACTGACGTAATGGACTTCTTAAAACTTTTTTTAAATCACCTTTAGCTGATGATTTTATTTTTACTTTCCAACGATTACTCATGATCAACTTCTTTGATCATTTCGTCTAAATCAACCGATTCATCATCTTTACGGCTTAAGGTAGCTTGAATTTGACCATTCATCATTAAGTTCATGGTTTCCTGTAATGCGTCATAGTCTTTTTTTCCAATCAAAACGGCACTACGGCTGTCATTGGATCCTGCAATAATAACCGGTTGGGAGTCCCGATTAGCGTTTTTGATAAGTGAAAATAGATTGGTTCGTGCTGTAGTTGGATTAATAATTTTTTCCATCATGATTTCCCTCCTCAACTTATCTAATATTATAGACGTACACGATAGCGTACGTCAATTACAAACTATTGTATTATCAAAGGAGATTATGATCTTATGCAATAAACCGTCCTACCCATCAAAGACTCTAACGTTCTCAAAGAGGTACAGGACACCTTACTTCACAATTTTAAATATGGTTGTCGTAGTTACACCATTTTCCAAGTTGGCAAGGCGACCCTGCTCAGAGTGAGTGATGTATTAGCGCTCAGACGCACTGAAATTTTCAATGATGATGAGACGGTCGTTAAAAATGCGTACATTCGGGATAAAAAGACCGGTAAGCCCAATATTTTGTACCTAAAACCGGCTAAACAGGACTTATTAACCTATTTTCAATGGTTAAACCAACAAAATCTCCACTCTGACTGGCTTTTTCCCTCCATTCAGCACCCTAATCGGCACATTACTGAGAAACAATTCTACAAAATTATAGCCAAAACCGGCGATTTACTCGGTATTGACTACTTGGGCACCCACACCATGCGGAAAACGGGGGCTTATCGGGTTTACACGCAAAACCATTACAATATCGGTCTGGTCATGTCACTACTTAATCACTCCTCCGAAGCCATGACCCTTAAATATCTCGGATTAGACCAAATTAGTCGTGAGAAAATGCTGGATGAGGTCAAATTTGGCTAATTTACACCTAAATCCGCATAAATTTCTTCTTTTTAGACCTTCTCAGAATAATCTTAACCATCAACTACCCATCTTTGCATTTTTTCATGCGTCTGAGAGCTAACCTTTTCACATGAAAAAATATGAACTAGTTTTCTCAATTGTATTTGTGTGTTATTTGTCGTACAATATTGGTGAGGTGATATATATGGATGCACGCGTTGATAGTCGTATTCCAGCAGAAATTAAAGAACAAGCTAGCAAAGAATTAGCAGACCATGGTCTATCTATTTCTACCTACATTCGCATGGTTCTGACTTCAGTCGCTAAAGACGGGTTACCTAAATATTGGGAAATTCCTAATACTGAAACCATGTCTTCAATTAATGAGGTTGCTGATGATTTAAACAATCATCATCTTAAGGGTGCTCATTCTCGTCAAAAATTGGAGAACTTATTAAATGAGTGAGCTTAAACCTACCGGTGCCTTTAAAAAGATGTATAAGAAGGTCAAGAAGAACCCTCGTTGGCAACCAATTTTCAATGTGCAAGTTCCCTTTGAACATGATGAACGTTCACCATGGGATTATGTAGTTGATCACTTTTTACAAGATTTACCATTGCCTGATTATTTTTATGAACACCCGATTACCCTGTCTAATCAGCAAAAGAAAGAACTCAAAAAAAGACTGAGTAACAGTGATAATCTCAAAATCACGGGATTAGATCTACATTTTGATGGTCATAATGGTGATCCTTTATTGCTTTACGCCAAAACTAATCAGCAAATTATCTATTTAGTGGGTATTGGATCACATTCAGATTTATTTTAAATTGTATTTTTAAATTATCGGTGCTTACTAACACCAATTTGTTTGGCGATTTGAGCTACTGTTTTCATCGAACCACCTGATATTTCTTTCGATATCGTATAAAAGTGGTTCGCTTAATCCCGGTATTCCGAGCAACGTCTATGTCACTCATGCCTGCCTGATAAAGCTTAAAAGCATGTTGCAAGCGGGGATCGTCTTGGGTGTATTGGGGTTTACGTCCGTGATATTTACCTTGCTGTTTTGCTAGGGCGATTCCTTGTTGCTGACGTTCGATGATCCGCTTACGTTCGCTTTCCGCCTGATACTTATACAGTTCAATGATGAGGTTAGTCATCAGTTGACGTAAATTTGGGTCAGCAATCCCTGTCATGGACGGTAAATTTAACACATCTAAGGTGGCGCCTTTATTTTGAATGGTGTTCATAATCTTAGTTAAATCCTGGTTGTTTCTGCCTAAGCGATCTAATTCAGTGACCAGGACAATATCACCCTCACGAATATAGGCCAGCATTTTTTGCAGTTCTGGCCGATTAGTGTTAGCCCCACTTAATTTATCCGTAAATAATTTATCAACGTCTTTTAAAGCCGCTAACTGTCGATCTAAATGTTGCTCCTTGGAACTCACACGCGCATACCCGATTTTAGCCATTTTCAATTCTCCTTTTGGACAGTTCTAATGAACACTTGTAATTCCTAGTATAGCACAGAAATAAAAAAGGCCAATAGGGTATACCCTATTGGCCGTTATATTTCTATTTTTCAAGTTTAACTTTCAAGAAGCTTATTTTGTTTTGCTGGTCAAATTGGTAGGTGTCAAAACCATGAAATGCAAATATTTTTCCACTACGTTTACGCCCAGCAACGGCCCACTCAGCTTGATAGTTACCATCATCGACGACTACATGGAAAAGATGCCTTAATTCTTGGTTATCTTTAAAAAAATTCTTGAAAAATTCGGCGACTCTAGTCGGATTATCAGCAATAAAACCATTAGCGCCCTTGACCACAGCCCTTTTTGAAAAGAGTTGAATTATTTCATGCAATGCTTGTTCATCATTAGAAGCCAAGTCAGATAACTTAAAGTATTGTTCAATGATTTGCGTTTTTGAATCCATATACTTACCTTCTTTCAACTGTTTAGTATATACTAAACAGTTGAAAAGTAAAAAAGGAGCGGCTATGCATGAAAGAGAACTTACCTAATATTGATCTCAATAAAGTTACCCTTACGCAAATACTAAAATCCTTAAGTGATCCTATTCGTTTAGAGATTGTCACTAAGTTGTTTAAAGAAAGCAAGGAATGCTCATGTGCCATTTTTAATGATCTAGGAAAGAAGAGCAATCTATCTCAACATTACCGAAATTTACGTTTAAATGGCTTAATTTCCGTTAGACATTCTGGTATTCATAGTTATCTTACGTTACGACAAGCAGAACTAGATCACAGATTTCCAAACCTTTTAAAGGCTATTATTGATAATTGGCACCATTGATTTTGAAAATAGCCTTTTAAGCGCTTGGTCATGCAGTGAGTTGCCTGTATAATAGTTCTTTGTAGAGAAGTTAAGGCGGTGGCTATTTCCGATCGGAGGTGGTGCTTATGGTGTTAAACCTTTAAAGCCCATAAATCCTAACGAAAGGAGTAGCCTAAGTGTCCGTTGCGGACGCTTTACAATTAATGCTGGCTTTCGGTACGTTTATCGTAGCCTTAATTGCATTAATTGT
>JAKDQI010000134.1 GCA_030454995.1 Pseudolactococcus plantarum
GTGAGTGTTTAGTGTGTGAAATATTTTTTAGGAAGTTTAGAAAGTTTAAATTGGTGTCAATTTTGAGATTAGTAAGCATAGAGATATATTCAGTTTTCACAAATAGTTGTCAAAAACCACCAGTAAAATTAGCTGTTGTGATTTCGGATATCCTGAATTATCTGGATGATTCTTAAAATTAGTCATTGAATAAGTATCTACTTTTATCAAGGATTAGTTTTTGTATGTAAAAAATATATAGAAAGTGTGCATATCATCATGATTGAAAATAAGTCTATAAAATTAATTAGAAGTAAATTAATCTCTTTTTTCCTCGGTTTAATTCTGGTATTCAATGCTATCTTGCCATTGACATCAGTTTTTGCTGAGGATGTCTCACCTCCAACAGCACCAGTGACCAGCTGGCAGCTTTTGGATTTAGAAAATCAAGCTGTTTCGGAGGAAAATCCTGTAGAAGTAGAAGGTGCTTATGCCTTAAGAGCTGAAGTTCACCTGCAAGCTTTGAAAGGGTTGAAATTAAGAGCAGGCGATGTTTATCAACTTGCTTTACCAGAAAATTCTGAAATTGGCGCATGGTCTGCTGAACAAATTGCCCCTAAAGATGTCGTGAACAAACTCGGAGAGGTTATCGGTAGTTTTGTTATTCAGGATCAAGGGATTTTACTCACCTTAAATGAAGCGGCAACTGATTTCGACCAAATAGATGCAGTCATTCAAACCGATGCTGTTTTGACAACGGACGTGGATAAGGCGGTAATACAAGAGGTTCAAGTAGGCGATAGTGTACAAAATATTGCCTTTGTTGGCTTGCAACCAGACTTAGATTTAGCGTCAACGCTAAATGAAGAAGAGATCGATAAAACGCCTGCTCAGTCTATCGAAAACGTTACAAAAACTCGACAAGTGCGCGCATTGCCAAGTGAGCGGTCTGTTGCAACCTTAGCAGAATTTGACCAAGCCCTAGCAGATGAAAATGTCACTAAAATTATTTTAACAGCTGACATAACGCTTGATGCGACAAAAGAAATTGCAACAGGCAGAACACTTACGATTACAAGCGATGGCAATGGTCCTCATCAGGTAACAATCACACCTTCGGCAAGACATTTTAAACTTTTGCAAGGGGCTAATTTAACATTAGAAAACCTAGTGATTGAAGGGCAAAACAAACCAGGTGGTGTGCGTGTCGATAGTAGTTCAGCAGAACGGTCATCTTTAACCATTACAAACACGACATTTCAAAATTGTAAAAGTGCACAAGCTAATACGGGTGTAAATTTTGGTGGTGCCATAGATGTTTATGATAGTACGGTAGGACCTATCGGTTATGCGACTGTTTTAATTAAGGGAACCTCGGCTTTTCTTAATAATCAAGCTTATTATGGTGGTGCTATTGCTGCTAGGAATGCATGGATTACGATAGAAGGCGAAACAAATTTCTCTGGTAATATGGTAGTAGGAGACGGCTGGGGTGGCAGTACGCTATTCTTCCAAAATGTTGAGTCAGAAATCAAAGATAAGGTCACTTTCACTGGTAATGGTACGACTGGCAAAGAGGGCGGCGCACTGATGCTCTATGGCGGTGGTAATGCTGTGATTAGTGGCAATGTCACTTTTGAAAGTAATAAAGCAAGTAATGGCGGCGCCATTATGTCCAGAGGTGGTAATACGACGAGCGCACTTGAAATCAATGGCGATATCAAATTTAAGAATAATAGTGCTTCTGCTCAAGGTGGGGCAATTCACACACAAGCGCGAACAGTTAATATTGCCACAGATGGTACGAGCAATGTAGAGTTCTTAATTAATACATCTTCGCAATATGGTGGTGCCGTTGAGGCAACTGATGTGACACTAGAGATTGGTGCAGGTACAATCTTTGACGGTAACAAAGCCTTATATTCAAATAGTGGTGGCGCCGTCCATGTCTATTCAACGGGCGCTACTGTCAAATTTAATGTGACAGGAACGGCAACACGTCACGTTATCTTTAGAAATAACTCAGCAGCAAGTTGTGGTGGTGCGCTATGTATCCATGGTGGAAATGCGGCGAGTACATCTGTCATCAAATATGCTGATATTGTTAATAACTATTCGAGAAATTTTGGTGGTGGGATTGATATTGACCAAGCAAGATTTGTCACCTTGGAAAATTGTCTGATTCAAGGCAACACTTCTAGTACTGATGGTGGCGGTATTGCCATGGAAGATGCTCATGTTGATTTAGTAATTAGAAATAGTATCATTGATAATAATAGTGCTGGTGGCTATCCTCACAGTGCTAACTACCGTGTGACAACTAGTGGTGGTGGTGGTATCTCTTTTGATTTAGGAACCATTACAATTTCAGATTCTAGTATTACCAATAATAGCGCCCCTGTAAATGGTGGTGGGATAGGTTACAGAAATCATGCTAATCAAGCGTCACTTCTCGCAGCAGTCAAAACAACCAATACAATTTTCTTAGGAAATACTGCTAAGACGCTAACTGCCATAAGTGAAACAGATAAAATAACGCATGCAGATAAGATTAACAAATCTGAAGTAGGTAAAACTTACAGTCAAAATCAAGCGTATGCTTATAATAACTTTGATATTCAGTATAGTGGTACCAATGTACCATTACCCAAAGTAACGGTGACTTTTGATACTAAAGGTGGTACACCAGTTCCGAATTCACAGACAGTGGATTATGGGCAAGGTGTCTATCTACCAACCCCTGAGCCAACAAGACCATTCAGTCAATTTCTAGGATGGGTGACAGCTAATGGTGATATTTGGAGTTTTGCAACAGCTGGCAATCCTAATACAGGTGCACCCGTGCGAAGTGATATGACGCTTTACGCAAGATGGCAGTCAGATGAATTCAAAATCGATTATGACTTGGATAATGGTACGAATGATATCAATAATCCAACATCATATGTTTATGGCGTGGGTGTCACAAGTTTCGCAGATCCTGTACGTGACAATTATCAATTTTTGGGCTGGTTTGATGCACCGAGTGGAGGCAATCTCATTACTAGCATTTCAGACACTGACGATGGCGACAAAATATTGTATGCAAACTGGAAAGCAAATGACTTTGTGATTAATTATAGCTTAGATGGTGGTAGCAATCATGCGACTAATCCAACGACCTACACTTATGGTATCGGAGTCACGAGTTTTGGCGATGCGTCTAAAACTGGTTATAAGTTCCTAGGTTGGTATGATGCTGAAAGCGGTGGTAATGCCGTTACGAATATTACTGATACAGCGACAGGGACACAAACACTTTATGCACGTTTCGAAAAAGACTTGACACGAATTGATGTGAAACCCATTGAAAAGAGAATCATAAAAGGCTCAACATACTCATGGCAGCATACACACCATGAACCGGTGCTCTATGATGAAAATGGTGTGGCAGTAGATGGTGCGAAACTTTGGGCGATTATTGATGGCAAGGTTTATGATGAAAATTCTTTTGAAGAATTACCAGAAGGTGTGTATGATGTAACCTTCACAAATGTTAATCCGTTAACTAAAGCAATGCCTTTCAAATCACTACTTGGCAGAGCTTTGATTAAAGAAGTAACAGCACAGACGACAGCAACAATTATTGCGGAAGATGCTACGATTGAAACAAAAGATCCAGCGCCGATCACAGTTCGTTATGTCGACCAAAATGGTAAAGAGATTAAAACGGCAACAGTCTACACGGGTAAAAATGGTGACGTGATTTCAAGTGCTGCACCGATGATTGACGGTTATGAGTTGATTTCCCTCAGCGATAAAATTAATGCGGTCATCACGGATCAAGCCCAAACTTTTACATTTGTTTACAAACCAGTTAATTCTGTTCAGCAAGCTTTGCCAACGACTGGTGGAACATTGCCAAGAACAGGTGAAATGGAAAATGGCTGGCATCTTATGGTTGGATTCCTGCTGGTTGCTTTGTTAAGTTTCCTATCTTGGATTAAGATTGGCAAACGATTTATTAGAAAACAGGGGTAACCTCCCCAATTGCCTGTAAAAGGTTGAACAACAATAGAAGAACCGTATGAATTCATTTTGATTCCATACGGTTCTTCTATTTTTCTAATGAGCTAATGTTATATATAAACAGACCTTAAAACTCAACTATCACCATTTTCCTGTAAAAAATCAAGCAAGACC
>JAKDQI010000135.1 GCA_030454995.1 Pseudolactococcus plantarum
AATAAGAATTCGTCTTATGTGACATATCTACACAGCATCGAACCTTTTTATTTTTGTATTTCGGTTACAAGCTCTGTTTTTATGTTAAAATGAGATATGAATACTTATACGATTTACGATGAATTTATCACACTAGGCAAGCTTTTAAAGGATGCCGCTATTATTGAAACTGGCGGTGCTGCTAAAAACTTTTTAGCCAATAATGATGTCTTATATAACGGAAGTTATGAAAACAGACGAGGGAAAAAACTTTTTGATGGCGACGTCCTTGAATTCCCCGATTTGGGTCTTAAACTAAACATTGTTGCTGCAACTGCTACTGAAATAGCTGAACGTCAAGCAGAGCTTGAAGAAGAAGCTCGTGTGAAAGCAATTGTTAAAACATTAAATGCCAATAACAAAAAAGCTGCAGGACGTCAAAAAACTGCTGCCAATAACAAAGAACAATATTTTAAACGCAAAACCAATAAACCAAAATTTCCAGGTGCAAAATAACAATACATGATTATTTCCGACTTATCTCTTCATCATTTCCGAAATTATCAAGAACTCCATCTAGAGCTTGATCCTAACTTGAATATCTTTGTCGGTCAAAACGCTCAAGGTAAAACCAATATTGCCGAAAGCATCTTTTTTCTTGCTTTAACAAGGAGTCATCGCACGCATACTGACAAAGATTTGATTACATGGGGTGAGAAAGAAATGCGTGTGTCTGCTCATGTACTGAAAAAAAATATGACGATTCCTTTAGAAGTTAGCCTAACCAATAAAGGACGTATCGCTAAAGCGAATCATCTAAAAGAAAATCGATTAGCTGACTATATTGGCAATTTGAATGTCATCATGTTTGCACCAGAGGATCTAGCGATTATCAAAGGTGCACCTAGTATACGACGCAGATTTATGGATATAGAAATTGGTCAAATTTATCCAGTCTACCTTCACGACTTAATGTCCTATAATAAGACATTAAAAGAAAGAAATAGCTACTTAAAATTTGAACATAATAAAATTGATCATAATTTTCTAGACGTTTTAGATGATCAACTTGTTCTATATGGGACAAAAGTCATGGCACATCGCCAGAAATTTGTTGATAATTTACTGACCATCTCAACCAAATTGCATGATAAGCTCAGTCATGGTAAAGAAGAATTGGTCATCACCTATGCTAAAAATGTTAAACAAGATTTTGCAGAAGCATTAAAAAACGCTAGACAAAATGATCTTTTTCGCAAGCAAACATCTGTTGGCCCTCATCGCGATGATCTGCAGTTCTTAGTCAATGACATCGATATTGCTAATTTTGGTTCCCAAGGTCAACAACGTACAACTGCATTATCTATAAAATTAGCAGAGATTGACCTTGTCTTCCAAGAAACCGGAGAATATCCTATCTTATTACTGGATGATGTCATGAGTGAGTTAGATAATCAGCGCCAACTAGATTTACTGTCTCTTGTGATTGGTAAAACACAAACTTTTATTACCACTACAACACTGGATCATCTCAAACACCTCCCTGAAAACCTCACTGTGTTTCAAGTTAATGACGGACTAATTTTAAAACAGGACTAATTTTGCTATTTTAGTCTAATACAAAAAAACACTTAAAAATTTAAATTTTAAGTGTTTTTTAAAATGTTTTTTTATTATTTTTTCTTAACCCCACCCAAAATTTTGCTCCAAGCGTCAGCATAATCACTATCACTGCCACCGATTGCAAATTTATATTGTGTACTTGGGGCGCCATCAGGCGTTGCCCAGTTAGAGGTTGTTGTTGCACCTGATACAGCAACATTTTTATAATTACCACCTGTAATTGTCCCAGGCTTTTCACCAGTTGATACTAAAACTGTAGATTTAGTGACAGATGGATCCATTGCAAACTTTTGATTGATGCCAAATACCTCAGGATTAGCTTGATAAATAGCATTAGCCAACTGTGCAACGTATTGCGAGTTATTCAAATACCCAGTCATGGCAGCCATAGGCGTATTATCATCATGACCTACCCAAGAACTTAAGGTTACTGCTGGTGTACCCACCATCAACCATACATTAGAAAAATAGTTAGATGTTCCTGTTTTACCAACCCAATCTGCACTTGCAAGTGCTGGGTTAAGACCAGATAACTGTCCATAAAACGTCGTTGTTTTTTGAGACTTAATTGGCCCTTTAAGCAATTCTGCCATGATAGAAGAGGTAGCTTTCGAATAAACTTGAACTGGTTGACTCTCATGCTTATAGATTTCTTTACCAGTATCATCTTTGATGCTGTCAACAACATAGTAAGGTTCATATTTACCACCATTTAGCAACGCTTGATACCCATTTGTATGTTGCACAACAGTTGGCTCAATACCACCACCTAAGGGTAGAGATTCTATGCTGTAATCTTTGATGCCGTAATTCATCTTACTCATGTATGGTTTAACAGACTTGCCAGATTTCAAAATTGTTTGGTAAGTCCAATATGCTGGCACGTTCCAAGAGGTATCTAGGGCATCTTGTAACGTCATCATTTCTTGTGTCCCTGCTGAGGTATCATGCATAATCTGTGTTCCATCACTATATTTAGTTGGGTAATTAGATAAACGGCTAGCGCTTCCCATTAATCCCATATCTATAGCTGGACCATAAGCAACAATCGGTTTGATTGATGATCCAGGATCACGATGTGTATCAAAGGCATGATTATTTTGATTGGTGTTATAGTTTAAGCCACCCACAAACCCAATGACTGCACCTGTCTGATTATTCATCAAGACATTCCCAGTTTGATTTTCACCCGTACCATCTTGTAGTAGCTGACCATAATTAGCTACTGCTGTCTGCATAGCTTGATATATATTTTGGTCAATCGTTGCAGTGACTGTATAGCCACCTTCTGATAATTTACTTGCTGCTAGTTTTTGATAACTCGCCTTAACTGCATCATTACCTTGATCAGATTCAGACACCTTATCAGTTTTAATTAAATAATCATATACTTTATCAAAAGCTTCGTTATAGACAACATGATACAGATAACCATGGCTAGCTGATTCAGCACTACCTGTAGCGATAAATTCTGTTGATATATCATAATCTTTATAGGCAGTATATTCTTTTCTAGAAATGTAATCATTACGATACAGATTAAACAAGACTTCTTTTTGTCTTTCTAATCCATACTGCATGTTCTCTTTCGATTTCAGCGATCCATCTGCATTATAAGGCGCATAAGTTATCGGACTTTGTGGCAGTCCAGCAATAAAGGCTGCTTCTGGCACTGTTAACTCTTTACTAGACTTACCAAAAATACCTTGCGCGGCTTCTTCCACACCCGAAATATTTTGCCCTTTATTGTTACGACCAAAGGGTGATACATTTAAATAGTCCGTTAAGATTTGATCTTTGCTCAAGTGTTTTTCAAGTTCTAGCGCATACACCATTTCTGTTGCTTTTCGCTTAAATGTTGGTGAGTCTCCAAGGATTTGCTGCTTAATCAACTGCTGAGTAATTGTTGAACCACCAGAACTTGCGCCACCTATTGATTCACCTAAAATTGCTCTAAAAAAAGCTTTAGGAACGACGCCTTTATGAGATTTAAAATTTTCATCTTCAGTTGCAATTAAAGCATTTTTCACATTTTGTGAAATATTCTCACTAGAAACTTTTGTTCTGATGAGGTCGCTCGAGATATCAGAGATTTTTTGACCGTTGCTATAATTGATGACAGATGCTTCATGAATTGTATTAATCTTATCAGTCAGCGTCTTTACAGATGGGACCTTTACATCTGTGATTAGGCTCATCAAGTACCCTGTCCCTGTTGAGAACGCAAAAACAGCACCAACGCTTAGCATAATAGCAAAAATAATGGATAATCCGCGCATAACAATAAATGTTGCGCCTATAATTGTCTTACTATCAGTCTGTTGTTTTTTTTGGTGGGGTTTATGGTTTAAAGACGTTTTTTTTGACTTACGTTTTCTATCTGATATTTCTTTTGTCATACGTTAAATTATAACATAACTCTATTATTTTACATACTATCACATCAGTTATAACACTAAATTATGAGATGTTTTATTAGTAAATGACAACATATA
>JAKDQI010000136.1 GCA_030454995.1 Pseudolactococcus plantarum
CTTAATTCATAGTAGAGTTCTTCTTGTTCACTCAAATTTTTCACTCCTTTTCTAACGGGCTTCGCACCCCATTTGCACACTCAGCTAGTTGTGGTTTAGTCTTGATTTTTATTTTTTGATTTTGGACTTGATAGCACCTAGTGCTTTTGCGATTTCTTTATGTTTCAAGAACGCAATAACCGCAATAATTACAGCACCAATAAGACCCAAAATAGTAGCTTTTGTTTCCCCAGTCATAGGTAGACTAGGTTTAGCAGGTGTCGTTGGTGTATCAGGAGTTTTGGGTTTTTCGCCATACCATTTATCCTTATCGCCAACATCTTTACCAGAAATAGCACCCTTAGCTGAGACAGTCGCTTCATCAGCGTGTGTTTCGCTATCAGCTAGTTTATCAAGCGTACCAGTGGCTTCAATATAATCATCTACAGGCAATTCAAGTAGTTTACCGTCAAGTTCAAACTCGCCGTCTTGATTGATAGTAAGCACCTTACCTTGATAAGTCCACTTAATATCTTTGACATCTTGTTTGCCCTCAATGGTTTTATCCGTCAATTTGATATGCGTGAGGGTCTCAGTACCATTATTGGTTACACGGAAGTTGATAGTTTGAGCTTTATCGGTTAGTTTGACAGCAGTCGCTTTCGTGTCTGCGTCTACTTTACCCAAGTTATCGTCTTTATCTGAGTTGTTTCCTTGACCTGCTTGTGGGATTTTTTCATTTGATTTTTCAATATCAATGCTTGGTGTTTCAGGCGGTGTTGGTACATCTTTGTCTGTCAAATTGATTTTTGATAGACTAATGAACGGTACATCACTAGACACACTACCTGCCACAGTACCTTTGATATTTTCATTCTTACCGTCCGTATTATCACTTTGTGAGAATGTACGTGTAGAGAATGGTTTTGAGAAGTCCTCATGATAACTTGCGGAAATTGTGATAATATCCGTTTCAGGGTCAGTCGTCATATGGATATAGATAGGCTTGATTAAATCATAACCTTTAGGCGCTGTTGCTTCATCTTCTGTTAGCTTCCAATCGCCATAGACGAGTTCAACATTTGCGTAACCGTCCTCATCATCTTTGATACCAGTTGTGATTGTTTGGACTTCTCCTTTAGTATCATTGATAGGAGTGAGATTGAATTTAATGTCATTGAAGCCACTTTCAGCACTTTCGCCTGAAATTTCAACTTTCTTTTGAATTGAAATTTTAGCTTTAATCACTTGTTCAAGTGACTTAGATTGAGGTGTGATGATATTTTGGGTTTTATCATCCTTTTTCTTAATCTCAAATTTATGTGCTTCTTTATCAGAAGCATAGCCAATAGGTGCGTTGATTTCTTCCCAAGCATATTCTCCACTTGCTAAGTTACCAACATAAGCATTGAACTTAGTACCGTCAATACGAACAACGATATTATCGCCATGAGAGACTTTCTTACCACCAATGACTGATTCAGTTACTTTTTCGCCTGAAATGAGTTTTGCTTTTGGATTGTCAGACCATTTGACAGTATCGCCTTTCTTGTGAGGGCTAGAGCCAGTGCTATCATCTAAATAGACGAGTTTATACTCAGCACCTTTTAGTTCTGCTTTACCTTGGCTTTCAGCCTTGCCAGTATCTTTATCGAGTTTCAAGAGTTCATTTTCGCCCTTAATTTCTTGGTTGTCGCCAGCGACTTCATTATAGCCCTTGGCAGTTTTGGCATTTTGTTTAACTTCAATCGTTTGTTCCTTGAATGAGTTAATAAAGCCGTTAGATGAAATAGTCTCTTTTACACCATACATACCGATAGGCAAGCCTTTGAAAAATGCCTTCCCTTTTTCGTCAGAAACAGCAGTATAGACTTTACCAGTCTTTTTATTTGTGGCAGTAAAGACATTGCCTTTAAGCGTGTAATTACCATTCCACATGTTAGCGCCAGATTCAACACCAGTTTTGTTGACCTGTAAATCGCCTGTCACGTTCAGTTTGAAAGGCAAATATCCAAACAACGCCCAGACAATATCCATGTGGTCGCCCTTACCGTCTAAGTAGGTAAAGTCAACTAATGAACTGTTAAAGTGCTTTAAGACCACATATGAGTTAGAGGTCAAGAGTGGAGAATCTGTAATAACAGCGCCATCATCATCAGAGCGTAGACCATTGCCTGAGACTGAAAGGGCAGTATCAGGGCTGACAATGTAACCTAGAGCACCATTAGCGTCTACCTCAGCTAGTTGGTTAGCGTCTACATCAGATACTTTCATAGCCATTAGCAATTCGTTATTTGGAATTTCTTGACCGTTATCAGAACGAACTAACGAGACAGTCGTACGGACTTTATTAATAAAGCCAACCATTGAACCGTCCCCGACTGAACCACCAGAGCCACCACCATTTTCTGATTGACCGCCACCAGTACTCGTACCTGAAACAGGCGTGACTGCACCAAAGGTTAAAGTGCCTCCCTCGTTACGAACACCAAAGATTAAATCTTGGTTAGTTTGTCCGTCATTGCCATGTTCAAAGCCATTGTTTACTACATTTAAGTTAACTTTAATTTTTTCGCCAGTTGTAGTGTCTGTAATTGTACCAACATTTTTAATCAAAAAACCTTGGTTTAAGTCAACATGAATAGCTAAATCTGATTTTTGAAAACCGTCTTGACCTAATGGAAACGTTGCACCAGTCCCAAAGGTTGAAAGAGCTTGACCGTTGTAGAGCGTTGTATCAGCTTGCCAACCGATATTATCAGCTACATACTTAGTACCGTCTAAATTTGCACTAGCAAGTAGACCGTCTACCGTACCTTGGAAACTAGCAGATGTCATATCATTGGACTGTGCCTTGACAACAGGTTGTCCGTTGACTGTACCAATTTGTGTGGCATTCACAACATCAGCTGAAACATGGGTTTGTGGAAATTCAACATGAGAAACTTGGCTTAATGCAAAACCACCACCTACCAATAAGGCTAGAGCAGTAGCACTGTATAACCATTTCTTTCCTGACTTCCATTGACGAAAACGTGACTGCTTTACTTTTTTATCTTTATTCAAAAAAAGTACCTTCTTTCTAAAATTTTTTTTCAATAAAAAAAAGAAAGCCAAAAGACTTTCTGATAACTTAGTTTTCGGACTTTTCGGTCAAGGTTTTATAAAAGAAAAAGAACCTTTAAAAGTTCTTGGTTTTAATCATAAGCACCAGCCATTAATGACTTATCATAATTTCCTTGGCTTGCATTGTATGCGTCACGGTCACGACCTGCTTGCGACCAGTCCACTTGATAAGAGGGTTGGCTAGGTGCAGACTGTGCAGGTGCTGTGTATGACGGTGTAGCGGGTGTTTGTTGGGCAGGTGCAGTATAAGTGGCTTGGGCTTGTTCAGTAGCCTGTACTTGCGCCTGAGACTGCTCAGCAACCGCTTGGGCTTGTGACTGTTCGGCTTGTTGTGTTGCGACAGCTTGCGCTTGTTCAGCTTGTGCCTTTGCTTGAACTTGGGCTTGGGCTTGAGCTTGAGCTTGAGCTTGAGCTTGAGCTTGAGCTTGAGCTTGAGCTTGAGCTTGGGCTTGTTTGTCAGCTTCTGTCTTGGCTTTAGCTTCTTTATCAGCTTTAATTTTGGCTTCCTTGTCAGCTTTTAAGTGCTTTTCAAGGTTAGCCTTTTTATCAGCTTTGACGATTTTAGCTTGACTATCTGCCAAAACTTTTTCATTATGACGATTGACCGCAAGACCAGTACCACCGCCTAGCAATAACAAAATAATTGCACCAGTTGCAACTCTTTGTTTTAAAGTCGTTTTTTTGATTTTTTCTACTAAATTTTTCATAATTTTTATCCGTATTCTAAGCAATAATTGCTATTTACCTATACCTTATTATACCATATATACCAAGGGTTTATAAGGTTTTTGGCGGTTCTGCTTTTACAATTTTCCACTCCCTCAAAATCAATTGACGAATCAGTCAATGAATGACTACTTTCATTTTCAACTACTAAATTCATAACGAACCTTTCTATATATCGCTCATATAAGAACGCAAACTTTGACATTTGCGCCCTTTAAATTAAAAAAGACCTAAGTCTTTTACATACATATC
>JAKDQI010000026.1 GCA_030454995.1 Pseudolactococcus plantarum
TAACTAAATAGCGTTATTATTTACTTAGTTAATAAGAAAGGAAACTAAATAAATGAATACAGAAGACTTATTAAATAATTTGAGAGATATAGCACACAACCCATTTTTTATGTTTATGAGTAAACTTGATGAAGGAAGGGATAATGATGCAATAACTTTAGAGCTTCTAGCTAGAGAATCAGATGTGACTGCTGGTCGTATAGCAGAAGTGCTTGATATCAAACCCAGTTCAGTTACAAAAATTATTAAAAAATTAACGGAAGTTCATATCGTCGAAAAAATTAAATCAGAACAAGATGCCCGAGTAACTTACGTTAAGTTGACTCCCGCAGGACAAAAGATGGTAAACGCACGTCAAAATATTGCTAGTGGATTAAAAAAGGAGTTGTTTAAATCTTTTAGTCAGGAAGAATTAGATATGCTTAATCAAGGTGTTGAAAAATTAGCTAATTGTTTAAACAGTCAAATATTCTATGACAAATTGACGCAAGAGTTTGGCAATGAAGAAAGATGGGAAATATTTGAGAAATTAAATGCACGTATGGGTCAAGCACGTGTCCGTATGATGCGAGAGTTTGATTTTAGGACTGGGCATTTATATGGTCGACCACATATGTGGGATGGTTATAGTAGGAGAAGTCACAACATGGATCAGCAAAATAATCATGTTGATCAAGATAGATTTTCGGATAAGCATTAAAGGAGACGAATATGGCAGAAACAATTACGCTAAGTTTAGTATTGGGTGCAACCCCTTTTCTAATCTCAATAAAATCCTATATTAAATCCTTATTTCAAGAAATAAGAGAAAGTGTGAAAATAAAATGAATCCAGAAAGAGTACGTGCAGATGGCACAAAATTTAAATTTAAGTCATTTTGGCGATTAATTAATCAAACAAAACCTCAATATCTGCTTTTAGTTATCGGCGTTATATTAGCCAGTATTTCCAGTGCAATAACAGTCTATGTTCCAAAACTAGCACAAACGTTAATTAACCAGTTTAATAAAGGTGTTGATTATTCGTTGTTAATCAAAGTCGTGGGCTTGTTTGTATTATCAGCAATCATATCAGCGATTGGTGGGACAATGTTGGGTATTTTTGGCGAAGATGTTATTGCTAAATTACGCAAAAATCTTTGGGAAAAGTTAACGCACTTAAAAGTTAGTTATTTTGACACTGTAAAATCAGGTGAAATTTCTAGTCGCTTAGTTAACGATACGAGCCAAGTGAAGCAGTTATTAGCCAATGTATTTCCCCAAACTTTAGCCAGTTTCATTACAATTATAGGATCTGTCTATATGATGTTTAGGATGGAATGGCATATGACACTTGCCATGGTTATCGTGGTACCACTCGCCATGCTTATCATGATTCCAGTCTTTAAATTTGGATCAAAGATTGGGCATAAGCGCCAAGATGCTTTATCGGAATTTAGTGGTATAGCATCAGAAACATTATCAGAAATTCGTCTAGTTAAAACATCAAATGCTGAGAAACAAGCACAAAAACGCGCCAATTTGGAAATACAAAAATTATTTAAAGTGGGTAGAAAAGAAGCGTTTTTCGATGCAATCATGCAACCTTTTATGATGATGATCATGATGTCGATGATTTTTGGATTATTAGGCTATGGTATGCATAGAATAGCAATTGGTGCAATGAAAATCGGAACGTTAATGAGTTTTTTGATGTACCTATTTAACATAATAGGTGCTCTGCCAATGATTACACAATTATTCACTGAAACGGCAAAAGCAGCAGGATCGACCAAACGGGTGTCTGAGTTATTAGCAGAACAGCAAGAAGATTTGACTGCTGGAGAAGTGGTTGATGTTTCAGGTAAAACCTTGAGTGCAAAGCATGTTGATTTTGCCTATGATACGGAAACAAATATACTAAAAGATATTTCCTTTGAAGCACATACAGGTCAGGTAATTGCTTTTGTTGGCCCTTCTGGTGGGGGTAAATCGACGATTTTTAGTCTACTGGAAAGATTCTATGAGCCAACAAGTGGGGAAATTAGATTTGGTGATACACCGATTACAGATATTAACCTAGCCAATTATCGCAAACAAATTGGTTTTGTTTCACAAGACTCAGCGATTATGGCAGGTACAATACGTGATAACCTTACTTATGGACTTTCAGAAACCTTTACAGATGAACAGCTTTGGCATGTACTTGAGTTGGCTTATGCACGTCAGTTTGTTGAAGAAATGCCAGACCAATTATCAACAGAAGTTGGTGAACGAGGGATTAAAGTATCGGGAGGACAACGTCAAAGATTAGCAATTGCTAGAGCATTTCTGCGTAATCCTCAGTTACTTATGTTAGATGAAGCAACTGCAAGTCTAGACTCTGAGTCAGAAATGATGGTTCAAAAAGCTTTGAAAAATCTCATGAAAGGTCGTACTACTCTGGTCATTGCACACAGACTTGCGACAATCGTTGATTCAGATATGATTTACTTCGTTGAAAAGGGGTCTGTAACGGGATCAGGAAAACATAGTGAGCTTGTAAGTAAACATGAAAAATATGCTCAGTATGTTAAAGATCAGGTACTGACGCAAGGTAATATCTGAAAGATCTAGTCAACAATTTATAAAAGAAGATGGACATGCCTTGTCTATCTTTTTATTTTTAGAAATATCTTTATTTTTCAATTCAAAACGGTATAATAGACATAATGAAAAAACAAAAATTAACATTTGATAGCCGAATCGATTATACATTAATATTGCCAGCTTTTCTGTTAAGTATGATCGGATTACTTGTATTATATATTGCGACTAATCATGATTATCCTGATCGATTGAGTAAGGTGATGACTCAGCAAGCAACCTGGTGTGTGGCAGGAATCATTTTGGCATTCATTGTCATGCACTTTAATGTAAAAGTGCTCTGGAAATTGACACCCTTTCTTTATGCTTTAGGTATTATGTTGATGCTGTTACCTTTGAAATTTTATGATCCGACAACTGTTGCTTTAACAGGAGCTAAAAACTGGGTATATTTTGGTGGGTCAAATCTGTTTCAACCATCAGAGTTTATGAAGATTTCATATATCTTGATGATGGCCCATGTCGTTGTAGGATTCCAAAACAAACTCAAAAATAGAGTGTTGAAAGATGATTTTTTACTCATCATCTATATGTTTCTAGTGACACTGCCTGTTATGATTTTGTTAGGTGCACAAAAAGATTTCGGTACAGCACTTGTTTTTATGGCCATTTTTGCGGGCATCGTCATTGTATCAGGCATTTCATGGCGAATCATTTTACCAGTAGTTGTCTTTGTTGCTTTAGTCGGTGGCGGGATTATTTATCTAACAACTTTTGATGCAGGACGTGATTTTTTAAGAACTGTAGGCATGGATAATTATCAGATATTAAGAATTGATGCATGGCGTGATCCATTTAAAAATGCACAAGGATCAACTTATCAACAGGCACAAGGCTTAGTTGCGATTGGTACTGGTGGGTTATTTGGAAAAGGGTTTAATGTTGCGAATGTCAGTGTACCAGTTCGAGAATCAGATATGATTTTTACAGTTATTGGTGAAAATTTTGGGTTTATTGGCTCAGCATTTGTGATTTTACTTTATTTCATGCTGATTTATAGAATGATCCGCGTGACGATTAAAGCTAATAATCAGTTTTATATTTATGTGTCAACTGGTATTATCATGATGATTTTGTTTCATGTTTTTGAAAACATCGGTGCCAATATTGGCGTTCTACCTTTAACAGGGATCCCATTGCCTTTTATCTCTCAAGGCGGTAGCTCCTTGATTGGTAACTTAATTGGTGTAGGATTAGTCTTATCTATGAAGTATAATCATATCCCTGATACGCCGGTTCTATCTGGAAAAATAAACAGAAATCCAGAAATTGGCACAAGACGTTATAGAACAGATAAAGGTGTATTATAATGAAATTGGTAAATACCACTTTGCAAAGTGGTATTTTTTATATATAATAGAACCTATAAGAGAAAGCGTTTACAATAGATGTAAATGAGAAGGTAACTATCATGACAACAATCGTTAATTTATTTTGTTCTGCAGGGATGTCAACATCACTTTTTGCTCAAAAAATGCAAAAAGAAGCTGAAGCACGTGGTTTAGACTTTGATATAAAAGCTTATGGTCTGGCTGAAGTAGATACAGAAGGACCTAAAGCAGATGTTATTTTGATTGGTCCGCAAGCACGTTATATGGTTAGTGAAGTTGCTGGTAAATTCCCCGATACGCCTGTTAAAGATATTCCTATGCAAATGTATGGTCTGATGCAAGGTGATAAAGGGCTCGATCTCGCATTAGAATTGTTAAATTAAGATAAACCTAAAACACTTGAAAAAGTGTTTTTCTTTTGCTAAAATGAAGAAAAATAGAAAGTATGAGTCATGTACTCAAAAAGGTGAGGTCCATTGCGCATTAAGTGACAGAAAAATTAACGATTTTTTCTTAAGCTTTTTTGTGCAGACTTTTTCACCTAAATTTAACTCATCTCTTTGCGGTATGTTGATTGACTACCGTCAGTTTTGAGTATGGGAATTAGGGTTTTTAAAGCACAATTTTGCTTAAGTAAGCAGGAGGTGCTTTTTTGATTACATTAAAAAATTTAACATTTGGCTATGCTGATAAGCTCATTTTTGATAAGTTATCAGCTACACTTGATAGTAGTTGGAAGATGGTCTTAGTGGGGAAAAATGGCCGAGGAAAAACAACATTTTTGAAGCTCTTATCAGGTGAGTTGAAAGGAGCGGGGCAGATTTGTTCAGACCAATCAGTTAGATATTTTCCACAAAAAATTAATGATAAGACATTGCTTACTAAATATATATTAGAGGAGTTGTATGAGGCTAAAGAGTGGGAAATCAAAAGAGAAATGAACGTACTAGGCTTGTCAGAGGCTATTTTATGGCAACCTTTTGATACTTTATCAGGAGGAGAACAAACAAAAGTGTTATTGATCGGTTTATTTTTAAATGACACATATTTTCCTTTGATTGATGAGCCGACAAATCACTTAGATATGGCGAGTCGCAAACAGATCGCCAATTATTTAAAGCAGCAAAAATCAGGTTATATTGTGACTAGCCATGATCGCCAATTTTTAGAAGATATTAGTGATCATCTACTTGCGATTGAAAGAAATGATATTCAACTTCTTACGACGTCTTATTCGGGGTATGAACTGGATAAAAAAAGACGTGATGCGTTTGAGTGGTCACAAAATTCGAAGTTAAAATCAGAAATTAGTCGCTTGAAAAAGTCAGCGAAAGCTAAAGCAGATTGGTCTCAGAATCGTGAAAAAGAAAAATCTGGCAACCCAAAAGAAAAGGGCAGTGGGAGTGTCCTGGATAAAGGGTTTATTGGGGCAAGGGCAGCAAGACAAATGAAAAAAGCCAAAGGCTTAAGTCAACGCATGGATAAAGACATCAATGAGAAAGCCAAATTACTAAAAAATATAGAAAAAGTTGATCAATTGACGATGTGCTATACACCTACACACCATCATAGGATAATAGATGAAGCAGACGTTGAGCTAAATAATTTCGATCGTACGTTATTTAACCCGATCAACATCCAGCTAAATCGAGGAGAAGTGATCGCCATTACTGGGGAAAATGGTGTCGGTAAATCTATACTATTGACCTATCTTTATCAGCTTGCCATAAACAAAGGTATACAGGTTTCTTATCTGTCTCAAATAGATGATGATAATCAAGGGGATTTACAAACTTTTAGTGAAAGCTATCAACTAGATTATCCAGAGTTCTTAAATAATTTAAGGAAACTTGGTGTTGAAAGACACGTCTTTCAACAAAAAATTGAGGATATGTCATTAGGACAACAAAAAAAAGTATCTCTAGCAAAATCATTATCAGAAACAGCAACATTATATATCTGGGATGAGCCACTTAATTATTTGGATATTGATAACCAGCAGCAACTTGTGACCTTAGTTAAATCAATTAAGCCGACCATGATTGTCGTAGAGCATGATGCGCGTTTTATTAGCGAAGTGGCAGATAACATCATAGTTCTTGAGCCTACTAAAAACCAAGAAAACAAATAAAAAATAGATAAATTTATGTTACACTATAAGAATGAAAAACATTAATTCTAACGTATTAAAAGGTACCATATACGCGATATTAGCTGGTGTTTTCTGGGCTTTTTCTGGAATATTTGGCCAATTATTTTTTCAAGAATTTGCAGATAATGCCTTATGGATAACCTCATTTCGTTTATTAGTTGCCGGTGGCATTTTATTGGTCATTTCATATATACATAAACCGCATCAATTTTTTGATATTCTCAAAAATAAAAAAAATTATCTTGAGCTATTTGCCTATGCAATAGTTGGTATTTTGATGTTGCAACTGTCATTTTATGCTTGCATACAGACATCTAATGCTGCTACAGCAACAGTCTTACAATTTACCTCACCTGTTTTTTTATTAATTTATTTAGCTGTGTTTAGAAAGAAAAAATTAACGGTTAAGCTGATAAGCTTTGTGTTACTCACGATTTTGGGGATATTTTTTCTCACAACGCATGGTAATATCACATCGATGACCTTGACACCGCTGAGTCTAGGATTAGGCTTTCTTTCGGCAATATCTGTCGTAACTTGCTCATTAATCCCCAAGCGCTTACTGCAGACTTATGATGTGATGAATGTAACAGGCTGGGGTATGTTGATAGCAGGGGTGATCATGAATGTTGTACATCCTGTCTGGGTAATCGACTTCAAGTTAACGCCTAAGAGTTTTATTCTAGCACTAGGTGTTGCTGTGATTGGTACTGCAATTGCCTTCATGCTTAATATGACGGCAATCAAATATATTTCGCCAGTCGTAGCAGAAGTCTGTGCTGCGATGGAACCTATCTTAGCAGCAGTATTTAGTATCTTTTTATTTGACCTGCCATTTGACTTCTTGACAGGCTTGTCCATGCTTGTCGTGTTGACAAGTGTCAGCGTACTTTCGATAGAAGAAGGGAAATTATGAGTTACACAGATTATATCTGGGATTTAGGTGGCACTTTACTAGATAATTATCAAACATCAGCTAAAGCATTCCAACATGTCTTATTGCATGAATTCGGTATCAAAGCATCATTTGATGGTATTTATAATGCTTTGAGGATTTCAACAGAAGTGGCTATTGATCAATTTGCATCTGATTTACCCCACTTTAAAGACTTATATAAAAAAAGAGAAGTTCAAGATTTAAAACAGCCAGTCTTATTTCCTGGAGCTTGTGAGGTCCTAGCGGCAATTGTCAAATCTGGCAATAGAAACTTTATGATTTCTCATCGTGATGATCATGTGATAGATATCTTGGAATCTGCTGGGATTTCTCGATATTTTACAGAAGTTGTGACCGCTAATAATGGATTTGCAAGAAAACCAAGTCCTGACTCAATCAACTACCTAATCGATAAATATCAACTCAAACAAGCAGTGATGATAGGAGATCGAGAAATAGATATACTAGCTGGTAAACAAGCTAATATTGATACCATTTATTTTAATTCTGCGGATCAACTAGATGTTAACGCAACGCATAATATCCATAGCCTGAGCGATATTCTAAACCTATAACTTACATCACAAACACCTATCTAAGCTCAATATGTTAATAGGTGTTTTTTTATGTGATTTATAGTATAATAGAAGTAGTATGTTATAGACGCAATCCGTATAAAATCAATCTTATAAACGGTGATTGATTGCATCAAAAACTTGTTGTAAAGCCGTGACTAAGCGAGTTGAAACGGCGATTAGCAAGTAATCAGTTACACCGCTAAGTTGTGTAACTGTAGGATGATGTGATGTTAAAGTAGATTGCTTATCTTTGAAAGAGGCCATAGTTGACAGCAGAAGAATTACAAGCATTATCAGATAAACAAGAACAGGCAGCAGAATATGACGCAAGTCAAATTCAAGTGTTAGAAGGACTAGAAGCCGTTAGAATGCGTCCAGGGATGTATATCGGCTCGACTTCATCAGAAGGCTTACACCATCTCGTTTGGGAAATTGTTGATAATTCTATCGATGAAGCATTAGCAGGATTTGCAACACATATCGAGGTGTTCATCGAATCTGATAATTCAATTACTGTTATGGATGATGGTCGAGGGATTCCAGTAGATATCCAAGAAAAAACTGGAAGACCAGCTGTTGAAACAGTATTTACAGTCCTACATGCTGGTGGTAAATTTGGCGGCGGCGGCTACAAAGTGTCAGGTGGCCTGCATGGTGTTGGCTCATCAGTTGTTAATGCCCTATCCACACAACTTGATGTGACAGTATTTAAACAAGGTAAAGCTTATTATCAAGAATATCATCGTGGTGTTGTTGTAGACGATCTTAAGATGGTTGGTGATACTGACAAACACGGAACGACTGTTCATTTTACGCCAGACCCAACCATCTTTACTGAAACGACTGAATTTCAATTTGACAAATTAGCTAAACGTGTACAAGAATTAGCATTTTTGAATCGTGGGTTACGTATTTCGATCACAGACAAACGCGCTAGTGATGAAAAAGTATCGCATTACCATTACGAAGGTGGTATCAAGTCTTATGTTGAATATCTGAACGATAAAAAAACCGTTTTATTTGATTCAGCTATTTTTACAGAGGGTGAATTAGATGGTATTGCAGTTGAAGTATCTATGCAATATACAGGAGATTATCACTCAACTGTCTTATCATTTGCTAATAATATTAGTACACATGAGGGTGGAACCCATGAACAGGGCTTTAGAACAGCTTTGACACGTGTCATTAACAACTATGCTAAAGGGAAGAAACTGCTTAAAGAAAATGAAGAAAATTTAACAGGTGATGATGTCCGTGAAGGGTTGACAGCTGTTATCTCAGTTAAGCACCCTAATCCGCAGTTTGAAGGTCAAACCAAAACGAAGTTGGGTAACTCAGAGGTTTCTGGTATTGTTAACAAATTATTTAGTGAAGAATTTTCGACATTTTTACTAGAAAATCCTCAAGTTGCTAAACGTATTGTAGAAAAAGGTATTCTGGCGAGTAAGGCACGAATTGCTGCAAAACGTGCGCGTGAAGTAACGCGTAAAAAATCTGGACTTGAAATCTCTAACTTACCAGGTAAGTTAGCAGACTGCGCTTCTAATGATCCGAGTCAGACTGAGATTTTTATCGTCGAAGGAGATTCTGCCGGTGGATCTGCAAAATCTGGTAGAAATAGAGAATTTCAAGCTATTTTACCAATTCGCGGTAAGATTCTAAACGTAGAAAAAGCTAGCATGGAAAAAATCCTTGCCAATGAAGAAATCAGATCAATTTTTACAGCTATGGGCACAGGATTTGGTGCAGATTTCGATGTCAGTAAAGCACGCTATCAAAAGTTAGTTATCATGACAGATGCCGATGTTGATGGTGCACACATTAGAACGTTACTGCTTACTTTGTTTTATCGTTATATGCGCCCAGTTGTCGAAGCAGGATATGTCTATATCGCTCAGCCACCAATTTATGGGGTTAAACTAGGTGATAAGATTACCTATATCCAACCAGGTGTTGATCAAGAAACAGAGCTTCAACAAGCTATTGCAGAGATGACTGTAGGGAATAGAAAACCTATTGTACAGCGCTATAAAGGACTTGGTGAAATGGATGACCATCAGCTATGGGAGACGACGATGGATCCTGAGCATCGGACGATGGCGCAAGTGACGACAGACACAGCAGCTGAGGCAGATCAAGTATTTGATATGTTGATGGGTGATCGTGTAGAGCCACGTCGTGAATTTATTGAAGCAAACGCACAGTATTCAACAATTGATATTTAATCATCATTAACGTTTAGTATGCTTAGCCTTATATTTAACTGCTAAGCATCGATATAAAAAACAAACGAGTAACAGTATGACGTAGCATGATAAGAAAAGGGAGAAATAAGATGACAAAATTTGATCGTATCCACTTGGTTGTGATGGATTCTGTTGGGATCGGTGCAGCACCTGATGCAAACGAGTTTTTTAACCATGATGTTGATGATACAAAATCAGATACATTTGGTCACATTGCAGAAAACTTTAAACTCGAAGTCCCTCATATGGCGAAGATTGGCCTAGGTCATATTCCAAGAGAGACTGCGCTTGTTGGTGTTGACAAAGTTGAAAAAACAGATGGATATGTTACAAAGCTTGAAGAGATTTCACGTGGTAAAGATACGATGACAGGTCACTGGGAGATTATGGGCTTAAATATTCAAGTGCCATTTAGAGTCTTTCCAAACGGCTATCCAGAAGATTTATTAGCAAAAATTGAAGCATTTTCTGGACGTAAAGTCATTAGAGAAGCAAATATCCCTTATTCTGGTACAGCAGTTATCGATGATTTTGGTCCTCGACAAATGGAAACTGGTGAGTTGATTATCTATACATCAGCTGATCCTGTTTTACAAATTGCTGCGCATGAAGATATCATTCCACTTGAAGAACTTTACAAAATTTGTGAATATGTGCGCTCTATTACATTAGACGATCCTTATATGATTGGTCGGATTATCGCACGTCCTTATGTTGGGACGCCAGGTAATTTTACAAGAACTGCTGGACGTCATGACTATGCCTTATCACCTTTTGGTCATACTGTCTTAAATAGCTTAGATGATGCAGGTATTCCGGTTTATTCAGTAGGTAAAATCAACGATATCTTTAATGGTGTAGGGATTAACCATGATATGGGTCATACAGCAAGTAACATGGCTGGTGTAGATAAGCTGCTCAGTACATTGAAATTACCTGAGTTTGATAAAGGGTTCTCATTTACAAACTTAGTCGATTTTGATGCTTTATTTGGACACAGACGTGATATTGAAGGGTATGGAACAGCGATTAATGAATTTGATGCGCGGTTACCTGAAATTTTTGATGCCATGCACGAGAATGATTTGTTATTGATTACAGCAGATCATGGTAATGATCCATCTTATCCAGGTACAGACCATACACGTGAGTATATCCCACTACTTGCTTATAGCAAATCATTTAAAGGTAGTGGTGTATTACCAGTTGGTCACTATGCAGACATTTCTGCTACAGTAGCAGAAAATTTTGAGGTTGATGCAACAGAAAATGGTCAATCATTCTTAGGAGAGTTAAACTAATATGACAATAATGGAAAAAATTCAAGAAACTGCTGCTTTTTTACGCGATAAAGGGATAAAAGAAGTTGATTTTGGTTTGATTTTAGGGTCTGGTTTAGGCGAATTAGCGGATGAAATTCAAGATGCTATCTTGATTGATTACTCAGATATTCCGAACTGGGGTCAGTCTACTGTAGTTGGTCATGCTGGCAAACTTGTTTACGGTACTTTATCAGGTAAAAAAGTGCTAGCACTTCAAGGTAGATTCCACTTTTATGAAGGCAACCCATTAGAGGTTGTGACGTTTCCAGTGCGTGTCTTAGCTGAATTAAAAGCAACAGGTATTGTGGTAACTAATGCGGCAGGTGGTGTGACACATGGTCCGGGAACATTGATGCTAATTAATGACCACATTAATTTTACAGGACAAAATCCACTTATAGGAGAGAATCTGGATGCTTACGGTCCACGTTTTCCAGATATGAGTCATGCTTATGATGTGGCTTATCAAAAAACAGCGCATGAAGTTGCTGAAAAAGCAGGTATTACGTTAGCTGATGGTGTCTACATGGGCTATACAGGACCAACTTATGAAACACCAGCTGAAATTCGATTTGCAGAAACAGTTGGTGCAGATGCAGTTGGTATGTCAACAGTTCCAGAGGTTATTGTTGCGGTACATTCAGGTCTTCGTGTACTAGGTATATCTGCTATTACGAATCACGCAGCAGGTAAGCAAGCCGAGTTGAATCATGCAGAAGTTGTTGAAGTCACAACACGTATTAAGGAAACATTCAAGACATTAGTAAAATCAGTTTTAGCTGAACTATAATTAGCTAAAACTGGTGGTGTGATATTAAAAGTATTACTGACTAATATGGTGATTGATATAGGGACTACCTGATACTTTAATGTCTTAGGTAGTTTTTTTATGCACATTGTGTTAGTTGTTTTGACTAACACAATGTGTTAAAATAAGAGTATGCTAATATTCCCATTAATAAATGATGTAAGTCGAAAAATTATCCATATTGATATGGATGCTTTTTTTGCATCTATTGAGGAAAGAGATAATCCTAAATTAATCGGAAAACCTGTAGTGATTGCAAGAAATCCATTAGAAACAGGAGGTCGAGGTGTCGTATCAACCGCAAATTATATAGCACGAAGATACGGTATTCATTCGGCGATGTCGGCTAAAGAAGCATATGAGTTGTGTCCGAAAGCGATTTTTATATCTGGAAATTATGAACACTATAAATCAGTTTCGCACCAAATTCATGATATTTTTCATCGATATACAGATGAAGTGGAAGGGATGGCATTAGATGAAGCCTATCTTGACGTTACAGTAAATAAAATAGGTGCTACGAGTGCAGTCAAAATTGCTAAGATGATTCAGCATGACATCTTTAACGAACTACACTTAACAAGTTCTGCAGGGGTTTCCTATAATAAATTTTTAGCTAAAATTGCTTCTGACATTAAAAAACCAAGAGGCTTAACACTAATTGAGCCTGACAAAGCGATACCATTTTTATCGGAATTATCTGTAGGTGAATTTTATGGTGTTGGGACAAAAACGGCTGAAAAACTGGAAAAAATAGGTATCAAGACAGGACAAGATATCCAAAATATGTCTCCTCAACGATTAGCTGATTTATTTGGTGTATTTGGCTGGGAACTGTATCTGAAAGCGAATGGGATCCATAATAGTCCCGTCAAGCCAAATCGTGTGAGAAAATCTATAGGTAAGGAAAAAACATATGGTAAATTACTATACCTAGATGCTGATATAGAGGCTGAACTTGAAAAACTTGCAGAGAGAGTTGCGCAAAATTTACAAGATAAGAAGCTAAAAGGACATATTATAGTATTAAAAATACGTTTTGCTGACTTTACGACGCTAACGAAACGATTATCTTTAGTTGAGAAAGTAGATGATAGCAAAACGATCGCAACAAGTGCGATAAGATTATTGAATAGTATTAATTTACAAGGCAAAGGTGTTCGACTTTTAGGCATCACGACAACTGGTTTATGAAAAAATAGTCAAATTCATCGTATCGCTTCTATTTTATGGCACAATATCATGATATGGAAAGACTAGATGAATCGATTTTGTAACTTAAACGACTTTCGCATCGATCTAATTCGAGTTAACGATCACACTCTGTATTTTTTTATATGCCAACTTGCACGTTACTTTAATCAAAAAGAGGCAACAGAGCATGTTCGACAGAGTCATTTTTTAGATGATACTGATCATACTTTACAAAATAACCAGACTCAAAATGCTAGTATAAATCCTGACAATGAACTAGATCACTTCGATATCATTAATTAAATATGGATGAAGTAAAGTGTTAACAAATAACCAAGCAAAAGAAAAGGAATAAACGGTAGTTCTTTTTTTTTCACAGATAAACTCAACATATAAACCAGTGCAATAGCGCTTGCAAATAATATACAATATACGAGTTGTAAGTAGTTGATAGAATAAGCAAGAAGACTTAAGTATAACCAATCTCCACTACCGATATGTAATGGGAATATCTCTGTTAGTATAGCAATACCTATACAACTCAAAACTAGGGAAGTAACAGGCATAGTTAACGCAAAAAATATGAAAAATATGGCCCAAATCATCAGAGGATAACAGAGATAACGACAATCAAAATATACAAGACAAATTGAATATAAAAAATTAAAAAATATGGGGAAATCTATTTGACTTAATTAATTAAATATATCTTGCATGCGCATATCACCTCTTTTAGATGTAGAGAAAATTAATAGATTAGTCTTATAAGAAATATACGTAATAAACGCTAAATAGTTGCTAAAAAAAGTATGATTACCTATAATTAAGATATAGGTAATCAACCGTTGATTACAATATAAAATAAGGAGAGAAAAATGTCTAGAGAAAAAACAAAAGCTATCTTGAATCAGTCTGTTGCGGATCTATCAAAAGCTGCAGCTTTGGTACACCAAGTACATTGGTACTTACGTGGGCCTGGATTTATGAAGTTACATCCTAAAATGGATGAGTTGATGGCTGATTTAAACAATCATTTAGATGAGTTGTCAGAACGTTTGATCACAATTGGTGGCTCTCCTGTTTCAACACTTAAAGAATTTGATGAATTGTCAAAAATTGAGATGCAAGTTGCAACATGGGATAAGACAATTGAAGAACGTTTCAATGAAGTGGTAAAAGCATATAAATATCTATCTGGTTTATTTGAAGAGGGTATAGAAGTGACGGATGAAGAAGGCGATGCGGTCACAAATGATATGTTTACCAGTGCAAAAGGCGCTATCGAAAAAACAGTTTGGATGCTTGAGTCTGAGTTAGGCGTTGCACCAGGATTATAATTTATATAAAAAAGCTCATCCATGAGATGAGCTTTTTTATATGCTGCTGTAATAGGTGTAGATCACCTTTACCACTAGTAATAACATGTTTGAAAATGTTTTCAAAGTATGCTATCCTAATATAGGATGAAAACTTTATATGATGTTCAGGAATTTCTCAAATTGCATGGTTATATCAATCTTTTTAGTAACCGTCTAGATGCTATTTTTTTTATGGCACAGGAACTAAAAACTTTGTATGATGCAGGATTAATTCCAAACGAAAAAGACTATTTTACCGCAGATTTGATTTTGCGACGAGAGCATAGACTTGAAAGTGAGAAAGTAACCAATGACAAAAAAAATAATTGGGATTGACCTTGGTGGTACAACAATAAAATTTGGGATCTTAACAACAGCAGGAGAAATACAAGATAAGTGGGCGATAGATACTAATATTATTGGTAATGGGAAAATGATTGTCCCTGATATCATTCAATCAATCAATCATCGTCTTGAGTTGTACAAACTAGATAAAGCAGAATTTTTAGGGATTGGTATGGGGTCACCAGGTTCTGTTGATATTGCAAATAATACAGTTATAGGGGCCTATAATCTTGGTTGGGAAACTTTACAAGAAGTTGGCGCTGATATTGAAGCAGGTGTTGGCTTACCGTTTACAATCGATAATGATGCAAATGTTGCTGCATTGGGAGAACGTTGGGTAGGTGCTGGAGAAAATAATCCTGATGTCATATTTATGACACTTGGTACAGGTGTTGGTGGCGGTATCGTTGCTAGTGGGAACCTCATCCATGGTACAGCAGGTGCTGCAGGTGAAATAGGACATGTCACTGTTGATATCAGTGAGACTGCTTTTGAGTGTACCTGTGGTAAATCTGGATGTCTAGAAACAGTGGCTTCAGCAACCGGTATCGTTCGTCTAGCTCGAAAATTTGCAGAGGAATATGAAGGGCAATCAGACATAAAAGCAGCTATTGATAATGGCGATGCTGTTTCTGCTAAAGATATTTTTGTTAGCGCTGAAGCAGGCGATGTCTTTGCTAATTCAGTAGTTGATCAAGTGAGCCAATATCTAGGACTTGCTGCTGGAAATTTAGGAAATACCCTAAATCCAGATGCGATCGTTATCGGTGGCGGTGTATCTGCTGCAGGTGAATTTTTGAGATCACGCATCGAGTCATATTTTAATACTTATACCTTCCCTCAAGTCAGAAATTCAACTAAAATTAAGATTGCTGAGCTTGGCAATGATGCAGGTATTATCGGAGCGGCTAGCTTAGCCTTGAAATTTTCTGGAAATGAGGGTGCTTAATCCATGTGGGGATACATAAATCTAATTTTAATTTTAATCATTATCGTTATATTAGCTTATCCAATGATTAATAAACTACGTATAAAATCAGTAGCAAAAATAGTAGATTCAGCTGAATTTACAACGCAACTTACAGGTGGTCAATTGATTGATTTGCGTGAGGCTGCTGAGTTTCGTAGGGCACATATTCTAGGTGCTAGAAATTTACCTTTTTCACAGTTTGACCAAAGTATTTCTGCTATACGAAAAGACAAACCAATCTTATTTTATGAAACTGCTAAGCCTATTTTTTCAATACGTGCGGCACTTAAACTAAAAAAAGCTGGGTACACCAATATCTTTATCCTTAAAAGAGGGTTCAAAGAGTGGAGTGGTAAAGTGAAAAAAGGAGCCTAATACCATGGAATCAAAAAGTCGACATGACAAACACGGGACACGAAAAAAAGGGAAACCCAAGAAAAAGCATATGGTGCTTAAGATAGTCGGTTTAGTTTTAATTCTGTTTTTAGTGATTACAGGAGTGACGTTAGGTAAAGCTTATATGGATGTTAAAAAAGCTTCAGATAAGTCTTATCAACCAATTAAACGTACGACACAAGCGACACTACCAAGCCTTAAGGGTAAATCGCCATTTTCTTTTTTGTTTTTGGGTGTCAATGGTAAATCAGTTAATGATATACTAGTCTTAACTGTAAACCCGAAACAAAATAAAACGACTGTTGTGAGTTTAAACCGTGATATTTATTTAACTAGTGAAGCAACCACTTTAAAAGATTTGTATGAGAAAAAAGGCGTTGCAGGTGAAATTGATACACTGCAAAAACTTCTGGGTACTGATATACCAAGATACATGACATTTGATATGTCGGGTCTTGGAGAATTCGTTTCTGCAGTGGGTGGTATAAAAGTTCAAAATGAAACACATTTTATTTCGAATGGTTTTGAATTTAAACCAGGAACGCTTACGTTAACTAAGGAAGATGAAGTCAAAGCTTACTTAACCAAGGTGGGTGATGATGATAAAAAAGCTGAGTCTATGCTTATTGAGCGTGAACAGGCTGTATTAATCGCAATCATTCCTAAACTGAAATCAGTCAATACCGTTTTGAAATATCCAAAGTTTATTAGTGCTTTTGGTGATAATGTTAAAACAGATTTTGTATTTGGCAATATTAAGGCATTGGGGCTTAATTATCATAGCGTATTAGGTAATATTACGAAAGAAAATCTAAAACCAACAAAAACAACAATTGATGATGTAGAACAAAAAATCTTATCTGAAGAGCAAGTTAATAAAGCACATGATCGGATTCAATCAGCTTTGTCTGAATAAAAACTAATAAAAAAAGTTGTCTATAGACAACTTTTTTTGAATTAGTAACACCTTAGATTATTGGCTTATTGTAAAACAATAAAATCAGCAACAGGACGGCCGTCTTGACTGGCAAAGATCGTCTGACCGTTTAAGGACATCTGAGAAGAGCCTCCACCATCTAAAACGACCAAGTTTTGTAATTTCAGGTTAGCAACAGCAGCCATCGTGCCATCATAACCAACACTAGTATCAGAGATAATGAGATAAATGTTGTTATCAGCATCGTTACCGATGTAAGAATGGATCATCCAGTTAACTGATCCATCATTTGGTAAAACAGTACCATCTTTAATTAAAATGCTACCAAAACCGTAACTTTGTTGTGCACCCTTTTTTAATATAGTATCAGCAGGTGTGTTAAGATCATAGCCATTAGCAGAACCATCTTTATTAATCACAAAGGCAGCACTACCATAAGCAGTATTTGACCAATTAGAAAATAATTTACCATTGTTAACTTGGAACCCAACGATTTGTCCAGTAGCCATATCAAATCCTGAAGTGTTAAGAATTAAAGAATTAGGATATTTGGCTACGATATCGGACATCATGAATGTCCCTGGAATTTGTGCATTGGCTGTTTTCAGTACCTTAGGATTGTTTGCGCGATAGATAGTTACGCCTGGAACCGACATGTCAGTAAACTTATCCAATTTTTGTTTAGATTTGACTTGTACCCATTTTGAATCACCAGTTTCTTCTTTAACATCTGCAGGTGCAATAGAAACTGATTTAGATGCGACCAACCCATTTGAACTAGTTGTTTTATCGGGGTTTTTACTACTGTGATTAGGTTTCTTTGCATTGATGAATAAAAATGCAATCACACAAGCAATCACGATGAGAATACCTAAGATAATGAGTTTAGGTAATTTACGCTGTTTAGTTTGTTTTGGTGAAGTATTATTTCTTCTATATTGTTTTTTATTTGTCATAATTATTTTAGTACGATAAAGTCTCCAACTTGTCTATTATCTTGACTTGCAACGATTGTTTGGTTATTAATCCCCATTTGTGATGAGCCACCACCATCCATTAACACTAAGTTTGTCAGGTTGAGATTAGCAAGCTGGTTCATGATGTTTTCATAACCTGCACTAGTTTCACTAATGATGAGATAGAGATTATTATCTTTATCGTTACCAATAAAACTATGTATCATCCAGTTAACAGATCCATCATTAGGTGTGACTTTGCCATCTTTGATTAAAATCTTGCCAAAACTATAGGACTGTTCTGCACCGTTGGCAAGTATTTTACTGGCAGGAGTTGTACTATCATAGGTTGTCATACTACCATCTTTGTTGATGACAAATGCTTCATTAGCACGTTTATTTTCTCCCCAATTGGTAATTAGTTTACCATTATTGATTTGGAAGCCAGTAATTTCACCACTGTCCATATTGAAACCAGAAGCGTTCATTACTAAAGCATCTGGATATTGCGCCATTACTTGAGATAGTACTTGCAAACTAGGATGTGTCGCAGTCGCAGTTTTAAGTACCTGCGGGTTATGTGCTTTATAGATTGTGAGACTACCGCTAGAGAGATTCGTAAATTTCTCACCAGAGCCCTTAGAGGGAATCTTAATCCACCCTGATTCACCCGCATCTTCTACTTTTTCAGTACTATCAGACGCAACGACTGAACTAGAGGAGATGATAGCATTACTTTTTGATGGATCTACTTTAACAGGAGCTTGAGTAGTTGATTGTGAAGTTGAAGATTTAGATTCTCTAGTCTTATCAGTGTGACGATTAACTAAAAAAGCAAAAATCAAACAAGCAATAATGATTAATAGCCCTATTATCAAGCTGAATTGTAACTTTTTAGATTTTTTTCTTTTCATTATTTCATTATAAAGAGCTTTTGAAATTAAGTCAAGAAGTTAATGGGTCGTTATCTTAAGATAAGTATGATTGGTATTCCCGGTGAACCGAAAATAGGCACTATTATA
>JAKDQI010000137.1 GCA_030454995.1 Pseudolactococcus plantarum
TGTCCATATTTTTGTAATAAACCAATAAAATTATCTAATTCATCAGTACTTGGAAAAACGACCTTCAATAACATGGAATAAGGACCGGTAACACAATCACACTCCAAAACATTAGGACAGCTCTCGATAAATGGATAAAAAGAAAGTTTATCTGCCGGTTTAACTTCCAAACTCACATATGCCTTAATATGATAGCCTATTTTTTTATAGTCTAAAATACCTTGGTATCCACAAATAATGCCTTGTTTTTCTAAGCGTTGTAATCTAGCAGATGCTGCTGGAGAAGAAATAAAGCAAGCTTCAGCAAGTTTCTTCAAAGGGATACGGCCTTGTTTCTGTAGCAAATTTATTATTGTTTTATCGATATCATCCATATAAACTCCTCTTTTTATTTAATTAAGTGATTGCATCATGACTTAACTATATCATAGCACATGCTAAGAAAACTTTCTTTAATTAAGCAAAAATCACTACATATAGCATTTATTTCGCTATGTTACTTAATCTATTGTCTGTAAGATACTGATATGGTAAGATTTCTTTATTAATCAAATACGCATATACAACAAGGAGACGCAATGAACATGACGAGGATTGAAAAAGACAGCTTAGGCACAAGAACCCTTCCTGCGGATGCTTACTACGGTATTCACACCCAAAGAGCCAGCGAAAACTTTAAAATCAGTCACCAAACAATCCACCCTTTACTCATAAAGAATATGGTAAAAATAAAGAAAGCTGCAGCGATTGTGCATCAGAAAAATAACGAATTAGACAACCGCAAAGCAAACGCCATAATAGCAGCTTGTGACGATATTTTGGCAGGGAAATTAACAAACCAATTTATCATAGATGCTATACAAGGTGGTGCTGGTACTTCTGCCAACATGAACGTGAACGAAGTCATTGCAAACCGATCACTTGAAATATTAGGTGAACAACTCGGTAACTATACTTGTATCAATCCTAACGATCATATAAACCGCTCTCAATCTACAAATGACGTCTTTCCAACTGCAGGCAAGATGGCCATTCTTGAATTATTACTAGGGTTAGAAAATGCGCTACAACTGCTCTCTAAAAACCTTAAACAAAAATCTCAAGAATTCAAAAATATCCTAAAGGTTGGGCGTACCCAATTACAAGATGCCCTACCAACATCACTCGGTAGATCTTTTGGTGCTTATCAACAAGTGATTGAGCGTGAATATCAACGTATCGTCGCTATCAAGTCAGAACTCACGACAGTTAACTTAGGAGGTACGGCTATTGGTACCAGTATGAACGCTTCTCAATACTACTTAACACAGGTTGTTCCTACGTTAAATCAATCTTTTTTCACACCACTAAAACAGGCAGAGGATTTGATAGATGCGACACAAAACCTCGATAGTTTTATGCAAGTGTCAAGTCGTTTAAAGGGTATAGCTACGACCATATCTAAGCTATCAAATGATTTAAGATTGATGTCAAGTGGCCCTCAAGCAGGATTTACAGAAATCCAATTACCTGCCAAACAAGTCGGCTCTTCCATCATGCCCGGCAAAATCAATCCGGTCATTCCAGAAGTCGTCTCACAAGTGGCCTTTCAAGTGATAGGAAACGATCTTACTGCAACTTTTGCTATTGAGAGCGGGCAACTAGAATTAAATGCTTTTGAACCTATTTTATTCCAAAATATCTTATCATCTATCGACTTACTGACCAACGCAATACAGACTTTGTCAACCAATGCCATACAAGATATAACGGCTAACGAGAGTTACTGTCTTGAAAGCGTGATGAATAGCGATATCATGATTACAGCACTTACGCCATATCTATCGTATTCTACTGCAGCTAACTTGATTAAAGAAGCACGTCACAAAAGATGCTCCGTACGCGATTTAGCTTTTAAATATAAACTTTTACCGACTGCACAACTTGAACAATTATTTAGTATTGATTCACTGATATCAACTCCTGATCAGATAGCTATCTGATAAAAAAAGGAACGTCTCATCGACGTTCCTTTTTTTAATAGATCAGTTGATTTATTTAGCTTTACGTAAGCTACCAAATATCACACCTGAGATGATTGCACCAATTACAACCGCAACGATGTACATAACTGGGTTACTTGTCAACGCGATAACGAAGATACCACCATGAGGTGCCATTAGCTTAATACCAAGCGCACCAACAAGACCTCCTGTGATAGCTGAACCAATTACAAATGATGGAATAGCACGCGCAGGGTCAGCAGCACCGAAAGGAATTGCACCCTCAGTAATAAATGATAGACCCATTACGATATTTGTTAAACCAGAGTTTTGCTCTTCTTTAGTAAATTTATTTTTGAAAAGTAAAGTTGCAACGAATACTGCAAGAGGCGGTACCATACCTCCTGCCATAACAGATGCCATCACGATCGACCCACCGCTCGCTACTGTTGCTGCAAGTGTACCAGTACCAAATACATAAGCTGTTTTGTTAAATGGTCCACCCATATCAATCGCCATCATACCACCAAGAATAGCACCTAAGACAACTGCATTCGCACCTGAAAGACTATTTAGGAAGCTTGTAAGACCACTGTTAATTGCTGCCATTGGAATGTTCACAAATAACATAAGGAAACCTGTGATCAACACACCAAGTACTGGGTAAACTAATATAGAGATAATACCATTAAGTGAACGTGGTACATTGGCAAAGATTTTTCTTAAAACAAGGATAACACCACCGGCTAAGAAACCACCAACAAGTGCGCCTAGGAAACCTGAAGGTACACCAGCAAGCGCAAGAGTCTTTTCACCACCACTAGCAAATGGTACCTTACCAAATGCTAAGCCATTTGAAGCAATTGCACCAGCAACAAAACCTGCTACCAAACCTGGTTTTTCAGCAATAGAATATGCGATATAACCAGCTAAGACTGGTAACATAAAGCCAAATGCTGCTCCACCTAATTGCTTGAAAGTAGAAGCAAGTTCATGGTAACTACCAAGATTATGTAGCTGATCTTTAGGTACACCCATACCGTTATCAATCAAGAATGCAATCGCAATTGCAATACCACCACCGATAACAAATGGTAACATACTTGATACACCACTCATAAGGTGTTTGTAGAAAGCTTTACCAAGACTTAGTTTAGCTTCAGAGGCTTCTTCACTGCTTTCACCTGTTGCTTTGTATAGCGGTAAGTTACCAGAAACAGCTTGGTTAATCAAGTTTTCAGGCTCACGGATACCCGCTGCAACTGGTTTTGCAATCAATGGTTTACCATCGAAACGTTCCATTTCTACGGCTTTATCAGCAGCAATGATAACACCTTTTGCTTTTTGAATATCTTCTGCTGTTAGGCGATTACCCACACCAGACGCACCATTTGTTTCAACTTTAATGGCAACGCCCATCTCTTTGGCTTGTTTTTTCAAAGCTTCTTCAGCCATGTAAGTGTGTGCGATACCTGTTGTACAAGCAGTAACAGCAACTACAAAATCTTGATCAGCTTTAACTGGTTCAACCACTTCTTCAGTTTTTTCAGTTTCTGCTGCATTAAATGCTGCTAACACTTCATCAGGTGTATTTTTTGAACGTAGCGAGTCTGCAAAACCATCTTTCATGAGATATTGAGAAAGTTCTGCAAGAGCTGCCAAATGTGTATCATTAGCACCTTCTGGCGCAGCAATCATAAAGAATAGATCAGTTGGTTGACCATCTAATGATTCATAGTCAAGACCACCTGGTTTTTTAGCAAAGAGAACTACCGCTTCTTTTACAGCACTATTTTTGCTGTGAGGCATAGCGATACCTTCACCAAGACCAGTTGACGTTAGCGCTTCTCTAGCTAAAATACCAGCTTTAAACTGTTCAAAATCAGTCACATAACCTGTATCTACTAATTTTTGGACCATTTCTGTAATGGCTCCAGCTTTATCAGTTGCAGAAAGCGAGAGAATCATCGCATTTTTTTGTAATAAATCCTGAATTTTCATAAGAAAACCTTTCTAATATAAAACTATAATATAAA
>JAKDQI010000027.1 GCA_030454995.1 Pseudolactococcus plantarum
TCTGAAAATTTAGTTAATTAATTCATTATAATCCATTACTTACATATTATCAAGTTTTTTGCTGATTTGCACGTTTGAAAATTTAGAAAAATAAGTGCTATCAAAAACAAAAAACACCATCGAATCAATGGCGTAGTTCCTCTGCTAGTGTTTTAATTTTTCGTAGTCGATGATTCACACCCGACTTACCAAGTGGTGGATTCAAAAGTTTTCCTAGTTCAACAATCGTTGCATCAGGATTAGCCATTCTTGCTACTGCTATTTCTCTCAAATTATCCGGTAATTTGTCAATGCTCTTTAAATACTTGATCGCTTCGATCACTGTTTGCGCTGCGTTGACAGTTTTACCAATATTTGCAGCTTCAAAATTTGTCTGTCGATTCGCCATATTTCGCATTTCCCGAACAATTTTGGCATCCTCAAGTTTGAACCTAGCACCATTTGCCCCAATCAAGCTCAATAAATCAAGGATCATCTCTGAATTAGATAAATAAGTGATCGTCTTTGATTTACGTACAATCACCTTACTAACAATCCCAAAATTTGCTAATAAGGCTTGTAAATCACTAGCATGTTCATCATAAAATGATGCAATTTCGAGATGATATTTGCCTTTTTCAGGATTCGTCATACTACCACTACTTAAAAAAGCACCTCTCAAATATCCGACTGCCATCTTCTCATCAAACTTTACTGAGTCAGGGACACCGTGATCTAGTAACAAGCTATCAGCTAACTCAAACCTGTCTAAAATATCAGCTACATCATCTTGAATCAGAATAGTATAAACCCTGTTCTTAGAAAGTGTCGTTTTTTGATGTGTCTTGATTTCTGATTTGATCTGATAACTTTCTGACAAAGTGGCATAGATAAATCTTGCCGTTCTTGCATTTTCAGTCGTAACAGATAATGTCAACCCACCCGAAATACCAAGAACACCATTCATCCGCAACAAGGCGATGAGGACGCCATCAGATACTGGTAGTTCTGTCAATTCTTTTTTAACTTCTGTTGAAAAACTCATCAGCTACGTCGCTCACTAATCCGCATGATTTCCTCAGCAACTGCTTCGCCATTATGAAATGCACCGCCATCAACAAGTCGTAAAAAATTACTAGAAATAACGCGCACATGACAATTTTGTAGGCCGATAAAATCATGTTTAACTTGGACGAGATACTCATCAAATTTGTTATTATCCATATAATCATCTGGTACTTTTTCAACATTAACCAAGACAGTATCTATAAAGTCAGTGCCCACATGATTATGCAGGACTTTGACATGTTCAGCATCAGAAAAGCTTTCTGTCTCACCACGTTGTGTCATAATATTACAGACATAAACAATTTGCGCAGTCGTATTAATTAAGGCATCACGAATTTCAGGGATAACAACATTTGGCAAGATAGAGGTGAACAAACTACCTGGTCCCATGACAATGGTATCAGCAGCCATGATCTCATCAACGACAGCTCTTGAGGCACATGGTGTTTCATTATTTTTAGTATTAGTCACATAAACATGATCGATCGTATCTGGATAGTCAGCGATGTGACTCTCACCCATAACCTCTGTTTTATCTTTAAATACAGCATGTAAGGTCAGTGCTGTTTCGCTCGATGGTAAAATTTTTCCCTGAACATGAAAAAGCGTTGACAAAATTTGCAAGGCATTGTAAGTAGAGCCTCTCATCTCAGAAACCCCAGCAATGACCAAATTCCCGATGGGATGACCACTTAATGGCCCATCAGTTGCTTTAAACCGATATTGGAAAATTTGCTCATAGAGTTTTGGCATATCGCTCATAGCTACTAGGACGTTACGCAAATCTCCTGGCGGTGCGATATCAAGCGCTCCTCTGAGTTCACCTGAACTTCCGCCATCATCAGCAACTGTCACAATCGCTGTCAAATCAACAGCTTCTTTTCTTAAGGCCTTTAAGATTACAGGAATACCAGTCCCGCCACCAATCACGACAATTTTTTGTTTTCTCATGATCGATTAACCGTTTCTTTCCGTCTATCTTTATCTCTGTGGTTAGTATTCACTAACCAATTTTCTTCTTTTAATTCTTCTGAGATACGTTTTGCAAATGCTACACTTCTGTGTTGTCCACCGGTACAGCCAATCGCAATGACTAAGACGGACTTTCCTTCTTTTTCATAGCCTGGAATGATTGGTGTTAATAGATCCATCAAATGTTTATAAAACGATTCTGACTCAGGTGCATCCATCACATAGTTATAAACTGCATCATCTAATCCAGTTTTATTACGTAATTCTGAAACATAGTGAGGATTTGGTAAAAACCTAACATCAAAAACGAGGTCCGCATCTAAAGGTAGACCATATTTAAACCCAAAACTCATCACTTCGATTCTAAACGGTGCATTGGTATTTTCTGTCGCAAACTGTTGTGTAATCTGTGATCTTAGATTTCTTGGCGTTAACTCTGATGTATCAATCAAGTTTTGTGAAAAAGTTTTTAAAGGTGATAATAATTCACGCTCACGTGTAATCCCATCTAGTACACGACCATCTTCTGCAAGTGGATGACTACGACGTGTTTCTTTATAACGTGCAACCAATTCTTCATCGGAGCTGTCTAAAAATAATAAGCGAAACTCAACAGCAGGATTATCAGACAACTCACTCACAATAGCATTCAAGTCATCAAAAAAACGACGGCTTCGAATATCAACTACCATGGCAACTTTATCAATATCACCTGCATCAGATGTTGTCAATAAGCTAACAAATTTTTCGATCAAGTTTGCAGGCATATTATCAACAGTAAAGTAGCCCATATCTTCAAATGATTGAATCGCAACTGTTTTACCAGCACCGCTCATACCTGTGATAATCACTAAATTTATTTTTTTCAACTTAGATTCTCCTTTTTATTTTAAATAATAGTGTTAGCCAAAATGCGAAATAAATGATACCAAATAAGATAAAGCAGGCCATAAAATAAGATTCTGGCAAGATATTAATCACTGGATCTGTAGCAGGATCAAACAACCAGGTGGCGTCCCTAAATAACAGCTTATGAAAACTGATAAAAATAGCATCAAAACCACCAATCATCCCCCAGATAATGAGACAAAGAGGAATCACCAACAAAATCTTAATCTCCTGATAAAAGCGGATGTAAATTTTTTGTTTGATAAATCTTATAGCTGGTATCAGCAAGATAATCGTTACTAAGATCGCAACAAAAAATAAGTGTTTGACGTCAGAAAAATGTTTTAATCCTTCAGATGATGACTTAAAATCTGGCATGGTTAAGTTGCCATTAAATGGATTAAGCAGATAACTCATGAGTTTATTAAAGTTGTAGCCGATCGTTTTTTGACTTAAAAATGTTAGACCAGATAAATTAAGTGGGCCCATCAATGCGAAAAATAATGGATATGCAGCAAAAATAGTTAAAGTAGCACTTGCAGCAACTGACCATATTATTGTGAACAGAAAATGAATGCTAGCTTTCAAACCTTATCTCCTACAGATGCCAATCATCTAGTGTTGACACGACATGCGTCGGTGCAATAGGCAATGTCGCAACCTCTTGTGGCTTGGTAAAGCCTGTCGTGACAAGTAAACTATCTATGTCATTATCGATTCCAGCACGGATATCAGTCAAATAATTATCACCTACCATCACTAAATCACGACGCGCCATACCAATACGTTCAACAGCTTTATTCATGATAATCGCATTTGGTTTACCGATAAAAATTGGTTTCACTCTCGTCGCCACTTCTAATAATTTATTAATACTCCCAGCACCAGGCAAAAGACCACGCTCTGTAGGAATATTCAAATCAGGATTTGTTCCGATATACATCGCGCCATTTGCAATCGCTAAGGTTGCTATTGTTAATTTTTCATAAGTTAGATCATTATCAAGGCCAACAACAACATAGGCTGGGTTTTCTGTGTCTCGCTTAAATTCGCCGTAGATAGCTGTCTTGAGTCCTGACTCTCCAATGACATAGGCTGTATCGCCTTTAGCCATATCTTTCATATAATCTAATGTTGCCAGTGTTGCCGTATAGATAGTTTCAGGTGTCGTCGTAATATCAAATGACGTCTTGAGTCGCATTTGCACTTGCTCAGGAGTCTTAGTGGTATTATTTGTCACGAACAGATGTGGGATATTTTTTTCTTGCAATCGTTTTACAAACCTAGTACCCGCATCAATTTTATGCTCACCAAGATAGATCGTCCCATCTAAGTCTATCAAGTATCCTTTATATGCCTTCATCTATTTCTTTCTCCAACTTATTTGTGCTTGAGCATGATTGCCGATTGCGTTGATTTCATGACTGGTAATCAGCTCATCTCTTAAGACACGTGATAAAATATCTGCACCATATAATACTTCTTTAACATATTTTAGACAAATTTTCTCAGGTACGTATGTGCTTAAAAAGTCAAAACCGAGTGGGTCAACCATCCAATCAAAATACTTACTATTGTTGACATGACCATTTTGGTCGATATCATTAAATCTAACGTGATAGATTTTTTCAATACACTCACTTGTCGAAAGTTCCCGGTACTTGTGACCTCTAATGATTTTTGATACCTTATCAACTTTGTAAGGTGCAACAATCTCATCTAAAACACGAACAACCTTTCTTGTCGCAATGTCTAACAAAACAAAGGTAGTGGCTACGGTCAATAATTTCTCACCATTTTCAGCATAAAATACGTAATCACGATAACAAAAAAATTTATTATAACTTTTAGCAAAAGTTTCAACTGTAATCGTCTCAGTAAAACGTGGTAAACGGTTGATCTCCATCGCATACTCGACCACGACCCAAGTATAATTGTAAGTTTCTTTTAGCCAATCATCACTAACACCTAAACTAAAAGAGTGTTCCCCTGAAAGTTGCAGTGCAACATTCAAAAGACTTGGCACTTTCATATTGCCATTGGCGTCACTTTCATAATAAGGCACGGTATATTTCTTTTTGTAAGTTAACATATCTTCATTTTACCAAAAAAACACCTAAAATGGCGTTTTTTATCTAGCTATTTCATTAAGTGTCCATGATTAAAAATCTTATTATAATCAGAAACATTCGTCACACGGTTAAAATCCAAATCACCAGCAAACCCATTTAACTTTCCTCGACTAGTATACTGATGCAGATCATATCCGATCGTGGTATCAGGTGATGTATCCCAAAACCCAGTATCTCGACCGTAATGTGCCAACCAGACACTACTATAGTGACTGACATCGATATTGTTTGCGGTCACAAACCAATCCTGCGTATAAATACCAATATTTTTGGCACCACGCTTCTCTAATTGTTGTCTAAAAGCATCCACACCGGCGTTGAAGTCTTTTTTCATAGTCACTTCTTCAACATCCAACCACCAATATGTCGGTTTATATTCAGCAGCACGATCATAAAACGCATCTGCTTCTTTTCGCATTTCTTCTTCTGAGTTACCATTTACATAGGCATATACAGCAACGGGAACATTTCTTTTTTGAAATTCTTTAATATGTGTGGACATGGCCTTATCCAGTCCATTTTTATAAGCAGCATTATTTGTTTTTTTCATACTGATGCCATGCTGTACACGGACAATTACACCATTTACTTGATTAGCGAGTTGATCATAATCCATCTCACTCGGTAATTGCCAACCAGAAATATCGATAATTGGTTTTGTGATATCGACATTTTGATCAAATGTAGCTGTATCAACAGGTTTAAACTCATCAGTTCCAGTACCAGTTTTAGATTTTGTAAGTGTTAAGTTGATGAACAAAAGCATAAAACCAGTTAGAAAAAAGACAACTATAAGTGCACCAACTATTGTTAAACGCTTCCTCATAATATTCATTATTTCATTATAACAAAATTTATCTCTCATCGTCTAGTAAAAACGCCTCAAAGACATCATTACCTAGCAACATACCCTGACGTGTCATGAAAATATTTTTCTCATTTTTACTTAAAAGGTGTTTATTGATTTGAGACGCTACAACATCACCATAAATGGTCTCAAAATCTTGACCAAATTTCTCTGTGAAGGCTGCCATATTGACACCTTCTTTTTTTCTCAATCCTAAAAATAGCTCTTCTTCCATCTGTTCTTTTAAAGTTAATTTCTCTTTAATGACCTGCTTATCTTGGTTGTTGATATAGTGATGGATTGGCACATGATTTTTATAGCGTATCCCGTCAACATATCCACTAGCACCCGCACCAAAACCATAATACTCCGCATTATCCCAATACATGAGATTATGGGCACTTTCAAATCCTTTCTTACCAAAGTTTGAAATCTCATAGTGGTCATATCCAGCTGCTTCAAGCTGATCAATAATATAAGTGTACATCTCAAAATCTGAATCTTCACTTGGTAGATCAAGTTTACCGCGACGCATTTTATTCATGAAAATCGTATGGTTCTCTAAAATAAGTGAGTAGAGTGCAACATGAGGTAAGTCAAGCGTCAATAAGGTCACAACATCTTTTTTAACATCAGCTAGCGTCTGAGTTGGTAAGGCGTAAATTAAGTCGATCGTGATATTTTCAAAACCTGCTTGTCTTAATTTTTTGATATTATCAAACACATCTTGTGCGGTATGACTACGACCGATTTTTTTTAACAATTTATCATTAAACGTCTGCACACCTAGGGACACACGATTCACCTGATGTGCTTTTAACACTGCAATCTTATCATCTGATAAATCCCCAGGATTTGCTTCAACTGTGAATTCTTGTAATGCTGTCAAATCCAAGTGCTGGGTGATACCTGACAGTAATCTATCTAATTGTAGCGCAGACAGAGCTGTCGGTGTTCCGCCACCAATATAGATTGTTTTTAGCACAGATATCTTAGCAGCGTGAAACTCAGCTAAGAGTGCCGTAATATAATCGTCTACTGGTTGATTTTTGATATATACTTTTGCAAAATCACAATAATAGCAGATCTGCGTGCAAAAAGGAATATGTATGTAAGCTGATGTTGGTCGTTGACTAACTGTTTTCATATTGATTCTTTCATTTTCAATCAAGCTTATCCTTGCTTTTAGCTAAAGCTAGCTTAACTTAATCTTTCTGACGTTTGATAACTGAAAAGAACGCTAGAAAGCTACTAATAGCTAAACGTCTAAGCGTCCTTATACACCTGTTTCAAGCGTTAAACTCTCGTGATTTTTTTTCATCACTTTCCATTTGTGTGATCAAATCTGCCACACTATCAAACTTGATCATACCGCGAATAAATTGCAAGAAATAGACGGTAACTGTTTCCCCGTAAATTTCATCACGATAATCAAAAATATGCACTTCTAAAGTTTTATTTTTACCACCAAACGTATCATTATAACCGATAGAGGCCATACCACGGTATCGTTTTCCTGAGACCTCTATATCTACAACATATACACCAATAGCAGGGATATACTGGCTATCTTTTGATTCGATATTTGCTGTGGGATATCTGATTGTACGCCCACGAGCTTCCCCATGAACAACGATACCCGTGACTTCATAAGCATACCCTAGTAATTTGTTGGCACGTGTGACATCACCATCTAAAATCGCTTGGCGGATAGCAGTTGATGATATTTTTTCACCATCAGCCATCACTTTATCGACCTGATAGGTTTCATAAGCTGTTAATGCTTCTATACTAGCGTGATCAGATCCAAACTTATAATCAAAACCGACAACAATAGCGGCTACCGATAACTGCCGAATATACTGTTCAATAAAATCATGACTCGTCAGCTTCGCAAAATGACTGGTAAAATCTGTAAAATAAAGAAAATCAACACCATTTTCTTCGAATAACTGGCAACGTTTAGCTTTTGATGTCAGATGTTTGAATAAATCCGAATTAAATTTTTTAAATACTAATGTCGGACTTTCAGGAAATGTTAATACAGAAATTGTCGCATTTTTTTCACTTGCTAATGCACATGCTTTATTAAAAAGTGCTTGATGCCCTAAATGTAAGCCATCAAAATAGCCAAGCACTAAAATAGTCGGTGCTTGATCAAGTGTTTTTTCGTTAAATTTTATTACTTTCATATCAAAACCTTCTTGGGTTTGTATAGTCTTTCTTCACGTTTTTCCAAAATCGCAATTAATCTATCTTCATGGAAGGCAGCGATCACCTCACTAGCTGCATCTAACGTCACAAAACGGCCAAACCCGACTTCTTTTACCTGTTCAGGCATTAAAACAACTTTTTCTAGATCTGAGACGCCATATTCTATCGGTAGAAATGCCTCAGCTAAGCGATTTTCAGATTTAAGCCTTTCAATATCTGCTAAACTAAACGCATGATCGATGCTAAGCCCTGCTGAAGCAGTGCGTTGGAGCGCAGACATATGACTTGCAAACCCTAGTTTTTCACCAAGATTAACAGCTAAAGTCCTCACATAAGTCCCTTTACTGCAACCAACTTTAAACTTGAAACGTGCGACTGATGCATCTGAATCATAGGTAATCGGCGAGGTTCTAGTAAATTCTGAAATAACAACTTGACGAGTGGGACGTTCAACCGTTTCGCCAGCGCGTGCATACTCATAAAGTTTTCGACCATTCACTTTCACAGCTGAATACATAGGAGGAATTTGTGTAATCTTTCCGACAAATTCTGCCATAGCGGTATCAATTTCTTCCTCACTTGGTTGAGATAGCACAGGCGTTTTATCAATCACCTCACCACTAGCATCCTCAGTCTCTGTAGAAAACCCAAGTGTGACTTCACCTTCATAGACTTTACCTGCCTCTGTCATGAACTCGATTACACGCGTCCCTTGTCCTACTGCAATCGGTAAAACACCAGTCACATCAGGGTCAAGTGTCCCCCCATGACCAATCTTTTTAGTTTGTAAGATTTTTCTTAACTTAAATACAACGTCATGGCTCGTCATGCCTGCTGTTTTATATATATTTAAAATGCCATTTTTTGTCATTCGTCTACCCTATTTAACTTGGCAAATTTTTCTGCCATCGTTGGATTTTTCTTGGTTAATTTTTTTACAGATACATCTTCTAGTTTATTGTTTGCCAAACGTAGTTGATTTTCACTGGTTAATAGTGCTTTTTTAACTTCTTCCATTCGTTTGATAGATTTATCAATTTCATCGATTGCTTTAGTAAAGTTTTTACTAGCAGAGGTATAATTTTTTGTAAATCCTGTCTTAAATACATCTAAATCTGCTTCAAATGTCGTAATATCGATATTTTGTTCACGTATCATAGCGATTTCTTGTTTATACGACAAAACATTCATGGCAGCATTTCTAAGTAAACCGATCAACTGAATAAAGAAGTTGGGTCTTACCACATACATCTTAGCATATTCATGTGATACATCAACAATACCTGTATTAAAGTAGTCGTTATCAGCTTCAAGCATGGTTACTAATACTGCATATTCACAATTTTTTTCGTTGCGATCTTTATCTAATTCTTTGTAAAAATCACGATTTTTATGTTTGGTTGCAGTTTGATCACCTTCATTTTTCATCTCAAACATGATAGAGATGATCTCATTACCATACTCATCTTGCTCGCGATAGATAAAATCACCTTTACTACCTGTTCTCGCATCGTTATCTTTTTCAAAATAAGCTCTTGGAAACATGGTCGCGCGCACTTTATTAAACTCATTTTCAGCAAAATTCTCTAAGCTCTCACCGATTGCTTTAGTTGATTGTTGAGCCTTGAAATTCTTGTAGAACTCGACCTCATCATCTTTTGCCTTTAGTAGTAACTCATACTCTGTTTTGACAGCATTTTGCTTTAATTCTTGCTCTTTTTCTGATAAAAGTAACTGTGTTTTAATCTCATCACGCTGTTTTTCAAGCTGAGCTAATTCTTTTTCTTTCAAAGACACTGTCTGCTGTAAAGCAAGTTCCTTTTCAGATTCAAGGCTTAACAATTTCACTTTCAGCTCAGCTATCTCATCTTGGAACGTGGCTTTAGTTTGTTCAGCAACTAATTGTAAGTCAGCAGATTGTTTCTCTGCCAGACTTTGTTTTTCAAGCTCAACTTTTTCGAGTTTATTTTTGAAATCAGAGACGGTTGCATCTGCCTGAATAGCTAATAAGGCTTTTTCTTTTTCAAGTGTCGCATGAATTTCAGCTTCAAATTCTTTTGTTCTCACTTGTGCGAGTATATCTGCAAATCCTGACTCATCAACCGTAAAAACTTGTCCACAATGCGGACATTTGATTTGATTCATCTATTCTCCTCTCCCTTTTAAACTGCTTATTTCTCTACTTTTTCGATTGGTGCCATCTTAGCTAATAATCTTTTTAGTCCAATCTCAGGAAAAGCAATTTTCAACTCCATATTAGCGCCTGTACCAGAGACATCAAGTACGGTACCTTCTCCCCATTTTTTATGATGGGCAATGTCGCCAATAGACCAGTCTTCCACAGTTTTCTCATCAGTCTTAATGGTGGTTGATACACTCGATTTTCTACCTTTAATCGCATCTGCTAAACTTACCCCAGAGCCAAACTGTCTTGGTGTACTCGTTGATTTATAGCTTGCGTTAAAAGTTACATTGGCTTTCCTAGCCTGTCCTGTATAGGTCAGTAAAGCATCATCTATCTCACGTAGAAATCGTGACGGCTGATTATAACTTGTGCGACCAAAAAGCATCCGCGTGCTTGCATTTGTCACATACAGTATCGTCTCAGCTCTGGTAATCCCAACATAGGCCAAACGTCGTTCTTCTTCAAGTTCATCTTCATCTTCTGCTTGACGACTAAGTGGAAAGACACCTTCTTCCATCCCGACTAAGAACACGACAGGGAATTCTAATCCTTTGGCCGCATGAAGTGTCATCAAAGTGACTTGAGACGCCTCATCGTAACTATCTGTATCTGCAACAAGACTTAGATCATTTAAAAAGCGGCTGAGCTTATCTAGCCCTGTTTCATCCGCAACTGGATTTTCTAGTTCTTTTTTATCAAAACTTTGCGTTACAGTTAAGAACTCTTGGATATTTTCTAACCGATTTTGTGCTTCCAAACTCGTCGTTTGTATCTCAAGTGCTTGACGATAAGTTGTTTTATCTAAGACAGCCTCTACTAATTCAGTAATCGTAAATTGGTTGATATCATCTGCTAAGTTTAATAAGATATGAGCAAGATTAAATAATTCATTAGCTGCTTTTCCTTTGAGTGAGCTGAGCGTGACATCACGTGCCGCCTCAAGTAAAGAAGTGTCTTGTTGATCAGAAAATGCACGAAGTGTTTCCAAGGCTTTTGGCCCAACACCACGTTTAGGCTCATTCACAATACGTTCGAAAGAGATGTTATCACTGTGATTGGCAATAACGTTTAGATAAGCCACAACATCTCTAATCTCTTTACGAGAATAGAATTTTGTACCGCCAACCATGGTATAAGGAATGTTAGATTTTAGTAAAGCTTCCTCTATGGCACGTGACTGAGCATTTGTCCGATATAAAACAGCAAAATCTGAATAGGCACGCTGATTCATCTTTAACTCATCATTAATCTGAGCTGCCACAAAATTCGCTTCCTCACGTTCATCACCTGAGCGATGATAGACGATATTTTCACCTTCATGATTCTGTGTCCAAAGTTTTTTAGGACGACGATTTTTGTTATGGTTGATGACATCATTTGCGGCCTGTAAGATTGTCTTAGTAGAGCGGTAGTTTTCTTCTAACAAGACCACTTTAGCTTGGGGATAATCTTTTTCAAAATCTAAAATATTTTGCATATCAGCACCACGCCAGCCATAGATAGATTGGTCTGCATCACCAACAACACATAGATTTTTAAAGCGTTTGGCTAATAGCTGCACTAGCTGGTACTGTGCATGGTTGGTATCTTGATACTCATCCACATGGATATATTGGAACTTGCCTTGGTAATATGACAGTACATCTGGATTTTTATCTAATAATAAAATGGTATTCATGATCAAATCATCAAAATCCATCGACTCGCTACGCTTTAGCTCAGCCTCATACCGTTTATAGGCTTTTGCGACGACATTAGTGTAGAGGTCATCTGCTTGCTTTTCATAAAGGTTGGCTGTGACTAACTCATTTTTGCTATTTGAGATCGTCCCTAAAATCGTCCGTTCAGTAAATTTTTTAGGGTCTACATTTTGCTCTTTTAAAATTCGTTTCATCAAGGTACGTTGTTCACCCGGATCGACGATGGTAAAATTGCGGTTATAGCCGATATGATCAGCATCACGACGTAAAATACGCACACACATACTATGAAAGGTCGCAATCAAGGCATCTTGTGCTCGGGGATTCAGATCAACGGCTCTTTCTCGCATTTCACGTGCCGCTTTATTGGTAAAGGTAATCGCTAAGATATTCCAAGGATTTACTTGCTTTTCTTCGATTAGATACGCAATTCGATGGGTCAAGACACGTGTTTTACCTGATCCAGCTCCCGCCATGATCAGTAAAGGGCCCTGTGTCGTCTCAACGGCTTCTCTTTGTTTGTCGTTCATACCTTGTAATAATGGATGCATTATACTCTTTTCTCCTGTTTAACTATCTTCTTAATTATAGCATAAAAGACAAAGCATGTTATCCTGTCAGGATGGTAAAATAACTTGCTTTTTATGCTTTCACAATGCTTAATACAATGAAAAAAGAAAGATAGTCATGGTTGACTATCTTACTTAATTAGAAATTAGTGAGTTGATTATAATGCTTTTCAAATGCTTTTTTCACACTACTATCTGCTTGATTCTCTGGAATCGTTTTAACATAATCGGCAAAGACGATGATACGATTTACGGCTTCCAAATCATCACATGTGACTAATGTCACTTCAGTCTTGCCTGGATGATCCTCAATCACTTCAGTATGCGTTGGTTTCATCACCTGCTTATCCCGAATCTGATACTGATAAATATTTTCTTTATCAGTGAGATAAATCATCATCCCTTTTTCAGCTCGCTCTAGTGGTGTAAATAGTAAATGTGGGGCACCTGTCAAGGCAGACACATGATGACTGGCTAAGGCATAATTACCTTGACCCATGACTTGATCTTCTTTCATGGTACCTGCACCATAAGTCAATTCGACATTACCTACACCTCTAAAGATTGGCAGATTAATGCCAAGATCTGGTATTGCAATCCCACCTATAACAGGTAATTTTTGATTATCCAATTGATTTTTAAGGACATCCTCAAAAGAAATCGGATTAACTTTCCCAAAATCAAATTGACCTACGCCTTTTTGATTGTTTGCTTGCACAGTCTTTTTCGATACTTTAGTAATCTGATACCGATTACTTTGTGTCGCCATAATGATATTACGAATACCTTTATTAAAAATCAGTGCCAAGCCAACTAATATCAATAACACCAAGACAACATTGATTAAAATACGTCTAAATTTTTTCAACTCAATACCTTCTATCCAAAATCTTTAATTTTCGTGCTGTAAATCATCTGTAGAGCCTAACTGGTAGTGTGATGATGTATCAAGCTCAAAACGTTTGGCTAAGTTTGGGGTCACATAAACTTTATCATCTTTATCAACAAAGATAGCACCAATATCTTTTGTCTTCTCGACATAGGCATAGCCTTTTTTAGTTCCCATCGCAAAAATCGTTGTCGATAAAGCATCGCCATCTACACCTTTTTCGCTGACAATCGTCACGCTCTGAATATCGTTGTCAAAAGGATAGCCCGTTTTTGGATCAAGAATATGCGGATATATCTTACCATCTAGTTTTAGGAAACGTTCATAAATGCCAGATGTGGTCACTGACTCATTTTCAGCTTGTAAAAAACCGATTTGATCAGAAACTTCTTTATTGGGATCTTTGATCCCGATACGCCATGGTGTCTTCTCACCACGAGGTGAGTGACCCATCAATGATAGACTGGAAGATCCCAAGTCAACAATCGCTGTCGTCACACCATGCGTCTTTAGATAATCAGTCATCTGATCAGCTACATAGCCTTTGGTGATGGCACCTAGATCAAGCTTGGTACCCTTGACTGGTAAATAAACAGTTTGCTTTTTTTCATCAAACTGAATTGCTTCATAAGAAACGAGAGGGAGCGCTTGATCAATCTCTGCTTGACTGGGTTTTCTAGCATCATCAAATCCGATATGCCATAAACTTGTCAGTGCACCAATCATCATATCAAATCCAGCTTCTTTTTTAGAATAGCTATATGATTTGACTAATAAATCATAAACAGATTTTGAAACTTTGACCGGCTTGATACCAGACTGGGCATTAATTTCATCTAACTCACTACCCTTTTGGTTGACACTTGTTTTTTTATCATAGTCTTTAGCGATATCTAAAGCAGCTTGTATGTCTTTTTCATGTCCTTTATCATAAGATGTGATCTTGATATAAGTTCCCATGGCAAACAATTCTTTCACATAGGGTTTCGTCCGCAAGTCACGTTGTTTACTACCACAGGACACTAATATCAAACTAATACTTAAAAGTACTGTAAATAACAGCAGGTATTGCTTACTTCGTTTCACTTGTATTTTCCTTTGAATCGCTCTCAGTTGCCTCATCGCTAGTTAACTCAGTTTCTGATGCGACTAAGGCAAAGGTAACAAGTTTGGCATCTTCATCCAAACGCATCACTTTAACCCCTTGTGCACTCCGACCAGTTTGTGAGATATTATCAACGTTAGTTCGGATGACCACACCCGTATCTGTGATCAACATAAGATCCTCAGAGCCATTAACTGTGACAAGACCAGCCAGTTTACCAGTACGTTCAGTCACGTTCATAACTTTGATACCTTTACCACCACGTCCTTTTGTTGGATATTGGTCTGCACTAGTGCGTTTACCTAATCCATTTTCACTGACCACAAGTACTTCTTGACTATCATTAATGGTGCTTGAGCCGACAACAAAGTCGCCTTCACGTAAGTTCACACCTTTAACACCAGTAGCCGAACGGCCCATGTCACGTAGGATATTTTCTTTGAATCTAACTGAGTAACCGTTATGTGTCCCGATGATTAACTCTTCATCACCTGACGTCATCAAGACATTTACCAATTCGTCATCTTCACGTAAGTTCAATGCTTTCAAGCCATTTGTTCGAATATTTGCAAAGTGATTTGCATTGGTGCGTTTGACGATACCTCGTAAGGTTGTAAACAATAGGAAACGTTCTTGATCTGATCGTTCAACGTTAATCACAGTTTGAATCGTTTCATTCTCATCTAATTTCAGTAAATTAACGATTGGCAACCCCTTAGCTTGACGGCCATATTCTGGGATTTCATAGGCTTTCATGCGATAGACACGGCCTTTATTAGTAAAGAACAAGAGATGATCATGTGTTGATGTCGATACCATATGCTTGATGAAATCTTCATCTGATACGCCAGATCCTTGGACTCCACGTCCACCACGGTTTTGCGCACGGAATTCGGCTTGGTTCAAGCGTTTGATGTAGCCTTTATTAGAAAGCGTAATCAAGACATCTTCTTCTTCGATCAAGTCCTCATCTTCAACACTAAGAACTTCACCAACTAATAACTCTGTACGACGTGCATCCGCAAATTTGCGTTTGATCTCGTCCATCTCATCTTTGATGATAGCAACAACACGTTCTGGTTTAGCAAGGATATCAATCAAATCTGCAATCAATGCCAATAACTCATCATATTCTTTTTGAATCTTATCACGTTCTAATCCAGTCAAACGACGTAATCTCATATCTAAGATTGCTTGAGATTGTCTATCTGACAGATCAAAACGTGCGATTAATTCTGCTTGTGCAATCGCATCAGTTTTTGACCCACGGATAATTTTAATGATTTCATCGATATTGTCTGCATGTAAGGCAATCAATAAACCAGCTAAGATATGTGCACGTGCTTCAGCTTTTTCTTTATCAAACTGTGTACGACGGACAATCACTTCTTTTTGGTGCACGATATAATGCGTTAAAATTTCTTTAACAGACAAAATTTTCGGTGCGCCATTAACGATTGCAAGCATATTAAAGCTGAAATTTGTCTGAACACTTGTTAGCTTATAAAGATTATTTAAGATAACCGTTGCTGAGGCATCACGACGCACTTCGATGATAAATCTAACACCATCACGGTTAGACTCATCTCGAACTGCTGTAATCCCTTCGATACGTTTTTCTTGTGCTAAACGCACGATATGTTCGTGTAATTTAGCCTTGTTTACCATATATGGAAACTCAGTAATCACGATACGTTCTTTACCAGATTTTGTCGTTTCAATTTCTGATTTGGCACGTAAGGTAATGCTACCTTTACCAGTTTCATAAGCACGGTGAATCCCACTACGGCCCATCACCAGTGCACCTGTTGGAAAATCTGGTCCAGGCATAACCTCCATGATGTCGCGCGTTGTCGCATCAGGATTATCCATCACCAGTTTCACAGCATCGATCGTCTCACCCAGATTATGTGGTGGGATATTTGTCGCCATCCCAACTGCGATCCCTGTTGTCCCGTTTACGAGTAAGTTAGGAAAACGTGCTGGTAAGACAACTGGTTCACGCTCTGTACCATCATAGTTGTCGATAAAATCAACTGTTTTTTTGTTGATGTCACGGAGCATCTCTAGTGCAATCTTGCTCATACGTGCTTCAGTATACCGCATGGCAGCGGCGCCATCACCATCCATCGAGCCAAAGTTACCATGACCGTCAACTAGCATATGACGATAGCTCCACCACTGTGCCATCCGAACCATCGATTCATAAATCGCTGAGTCACCATGTGGATGGTATTTACCCATAACATCACCGGTGATACGAGCCGATTTTTTATGTGGTTTATCTGGTGTCACACCCAGTTCGTTCATCCCATAAAGAATACGACGATGTACTGGTTTTAAGCCATCTCTTACGTCTGGTAAGGCGCGTGCTACGATAACACTCATGGCATAATCGATGAAACTCGTTTTCATTTCACTGGCTAGATTCACACTAACCAAATTTTTGTCTTGCATTGATTTACAGCCTTTCAAATACGAATCATGTATTACTTCAATTATACCAAAAAAACTAGGAAAAACCTAGTTTCAGGGGTGACTATGCACCAGTGTCGTTTTGACTTAGATTGGGGGAGATTATACGTTAAAATCATAAGCACACCCTAATACGACTACAGCATGTCTTAGGTATTAATTAACGTTTTGTCTAACCAAGTCATATCTATTTGTGACATAAAATAAACATGCTAGTTAAAACAGGCACTAAAAAAACAGATAACAAAAGGTAATCTGTTGGCTGTTGCATTATTTTTTAACATGTTTTTTTATTTCATCTAATTCTTTTTTTGTATCGGTATTTGCTTGCTCAACTAATTTTTTGACATCACTACGTTTGATTGACCAACCTGTAATCACGCCCAAAACATATAGCCCTAAAATAAGGAAAAGGACTGGAATCTTTATAGAAAAGAAAATAAGACTGACAGTTGCTGGTTTCATATTTTGAAAACCAAAAATAAGGACCAGAATAAAGATGATCAAAAACAAAATGCGTTTTGGTGTGACAACTTTTTTAAGTGTTTCCAATATATTTTTCTCCTGTAAAATTTTTTTCTCTCATCATTATATAAAAGGGTATAAAAAAATGAAACTATTTTGACTTACAAAAAGCACAAGGACACGAATTTATTGACAACTTTACGACCCTACGCCTCTTTTTTTGCTCATCAAACATATTGGTTTTGATCGTCAGATTTTGTAATAGCAAAGCACTAAGTATTTATCAGCATCGGACCACCGAAAATTACTGATAAAATAATATAAACGGGAATTAAAAACAATGCTAAAAAGAATAGCTTCCCAATAGGATGTTTGGGATTCACATAAACTCCACCAACTCTGGGCATGAATAATTGACTGCCATCTTCAAAAAGCGAATCACAAAATTTATATGTAAAGAATATGGCAGAAAAAAATATAATCCCAATTAAGATATCGAATCCTTGGTTATATATCCTAGACATTTTCAGAGTATATGATGCAGTAGAGAATAATAAGAATAAAAAAATAAATGAAAATAGTGCGCCAAACATATATCGTTGTGCCGTTAACCTTCTTAAGTTGACCCCATCTTTTTTAAGTGACTCTCGTTTATTTTTTTTATTTAGGAGAATATTCATGCTAACCCCTAAAATAAAGAGAATTAACAATATTAATTCGACATAGATAGTAGGGAAGATTTGTACAAATCCCCATACATCTATCATACCAATACCAACAAATAAATAGTTCAATAGTTGAAACTTAGTTGTCATGAGACTATCTCCTTTTTATGAATAACTTCTTCTCTAATAAACTACTTTACAAAAAATATAGAGGATCAAATAAAAAGCTAAATCCACCTCACTATTTTTTAGGAAAGCCTGTAAATTAAGCACACACTTGTTATACACCTTTCAAAATGTCATGTCAAAAATTTATTCGAAAACAACAAAACCAACAAAATAAACTTTGTTGGCTTTTTATCAATATATCCTATTTTTTACATCACACTACGCTGACATAATTATAGCTTGTCTGGTACTGCAGATATTAAACCTAAGGCAATGCCTACTACACTGCCAATGATAATATCAAATTTTTGTGGGAATAAATCAGGTTCTTTTTTAATAAAGAAACCATATAAACTAATGATAATATAGCAACCAGAAACAATTAACATACATATAGTTAATAGTTTAACACTTAATTTAGACAGCCTTAAAGACATAAATAGCGGAATCAAATAAGCGATTAAAAATAAATAGAAGGAGGGGAAAAGAAGATTAAAAAATAAATATTCTCTAAATAACTGTGGTTCTCTTGTGGGATAATCTAATTCGATTAATCTGATAGATATCAAACTGATGATAGAAACTAAAGGAAAAAAAGTATATAGTGATCTTTTTTTAAATTGCACCATATTTGCACCTCTCTTATATAAGTTTAGTATATCATTTTTTTATCATATCGAAAACGCTTACTTTATTGATGAATGATGGCATTTTAACGCTCCCAACTGATATCCCCTTGATGTCAAAAAGACAACTTTAAGTCAAGATAGGGTTAAAATAACTAGGATGACTAGAAAATAAACGCCTTTTTTCAAGATCACTTCCTT
>JAKDQI010000138.1 GCA_030454995.1 Pseudolactococcus plantarum
TATATGGGTATCTATGAATACTTGTATATGATATAATTTAATCATAACAAAAAAACAGAAAAAAGTGAAAAAATTGAGAGATAATAAAGTGATTATTATTGCTGGACCAACCGCTATTGGTAAGACAGCTCTATCTATAGCATTGGCAAAAAAATATAATGGTGAAATCATTAATGGCGATAGTCAACAAGTTTATCGTGAAGTTCACATAGGAACAGCAAAAGCAACTAAAGCAGAACAAGAAGCTGTTAGGCATCATCTCATTGATATCAGAGGGGTATCAGAGACATTTAGTGCGTTTGATTTTGTATCAGCAGCTAATGAGGCGATTGCAGATATCTTATCAAGAGATAAATTACCAATCATCGTAGGGGGGACAGGACTGTATCTGCAGAGTCTGATAGAAGGTTTTCATCTTGGTGGTTCAAATAACCATGAAGAGATGCAAGCCCTACGCAAAGAACTTGACTTATTAACTGATGAAGCGTTATATAGCCAATTAGCTAAAGAGGAGATAGAGCTAGCCCAAGTGAATCGTAGGCGTGCCATCAGAGCATTAGAATTATCTCGATTTTCAAATCAAGCAGAAAATAAAAAATCGGATTATTCTTTTTTGGTCATTGGCTTAAATACCGAACGTGCGCGCCTTTATGATCGTATTAATCAGCGAGTGGATATGATGATGACAGCAGGACTATTATCAGAAGCTAAATTTTTATATGATACATTTAGTGATGCACAAGTTTCTAAAGCAATTGGATACAAAGAGTTTTTTCCTTATTTTGCTGGTCAAGAAGCATTAGCAACTGCGGTAGAATTAGTTAAGCGAAATTCTAGACGATACAGTAAGCGACAAATTACATGGTTCAAAAATCGGATGAATGTTTCATTTCTAGATGTATTTTCTGATCATTTTGAAGCGGATGTCACAGGGAAAGTAGAAAGATTTTTAAATGATAAAAACTGAAGAGCTACAAGAGAGAGTTATCCTAGTAGGTGCTGAGACCTACGCTAACCAAGCGACATTTGCAGTCTCTATGTCAGAGTTAGCTAGCTTAGCCAAAACAGCTGGTGCGCTAGTTGTTGACAAGTTTACACAAAAGAAAGAACGCTTAGATGGTAAGTATGTCGTTGGGATTGGCAAACTCGAGGATATTAAGCTGATGATAGAAAGCGATGATATCGATACAGTCATCTTTAATGACAAGTTGACACCACGTCAAAACGTTAACTTAGAAAGCTTTCTAGGCATTAAAGTCATTGATCGGATGCAGCTGATTTTAGATATTTTTGCACTTCGTGCTAGATCACACGTTGGGATGCTACAAGTAGAGTTAGCTCAGTTAAAGTATCTTCTCCCTCGTTTATCTGGGAGTAAAGGATTAGCGCTCAGCCGACAAGCAGGTGGTATTGGTGCAAGAGGTGCAGGAGAAAGTCAATTAGAAACTGATCGTAGACATATTAGACATCGATTGAGTATTATTGAATCTCAGCTTAAAAAAGCAGAAAAAGTTCAAGAAAATAGCCGCCAAAAACGTCAAGATGCGTCAGTGATAAAAATAGGCTTGATCGGATATACTAATGCTGGGAAATCATCTATTTTCAATGCCCTAACTCAGAAAATACAATATGAAAAAGATGAATTGTTTGCAACCCTAGATGCAACAACGAAAGAATTTTCTTTAAAAGATGAATTTATGGTAACGTTGACTGATACAGTAGGCTTTATCCAAGATCTACCAACTGAACTTGTTCAAGCGTTTAAGTCAACTTTATCAGAGTCTCAAAATGTAGATTTACTACTTCATGTGATAGATGCTTCAGATCCAGCACATACGATTCATGAGGATGTTGTGTCAGCTATCATGAAAGAGCTTGGGATGTCTGATATACCAGTACTAGCAGTTTATAATAAATTAGATTTAGCTGAAAATTTTGCACCGACGGTCTTACCAAATATTCAAATTTCAATCAAAAATGAAACAGGTATATCAGTCCTAAGACAAGCGATTATCGATAAAATTAAGACATTATTTGTATCTTTTGATATGAAGATACCTTATAGTGAAGCCTATCAGATTCCTATGTTGAAAAAAGTTGCGATCATTGTGTCGATCATCGCCCAAGATGAGGTTGAAATATACCACCTTTCTGGCTATATCTCAGAAAAAGAAAAATGGAGAATTACAAAAAATGAACTATATTGAACTGGCCATAAAATCTGGTGGTTTCATGGAAATGGACAGCGTATTTTTGAAAAATCGTTTAGCGATATTACCAAGTCATGAAGCAAAATTAGCCTATATTATGCCACCTGCTAGTGTCGTTAACGCCTATTTTTCAGAAATATATCAAAAACAAGGTTCTGTTGCTGCCTGTGACTACTTTTTAACACTTTCTACTCATTTTGATGGGTTTTCGAGTACACCTAGTTTTGCATTAGAAGGTAGTGAGCAGTGTCCGACACTTAGAATTATAAGGTTGAATCTACTGGGAAAATCTTTTGGATTTGTATTTGAAGATGCTAAGGGTAATGCGCTTATTTTCAGTGAATTACCTGATGAAGAGATCACAAATCAAGTATTATTTGAGATTGCACAGCTTTTCCCACAGTATGTTGTGATAGCTCAGGAGGATAAGATTAAGTTGCGTAAAGTGACATTTGAACCTTTTGATAATCCGGTAGATGTAAGTGCGCTGAGCACTAAAAGTGAAAATGATGCATATATCCAAATCAAGACATTAAATACTGAGGATGGACTAGCTTATTATGAAGAAATGATCCAAGATTGCGTAACAGCTGAAAAGATGATACAATTCAAGGAAAGAGAATTTAGTTTTTACATAAGAAAGTAGGAAAAAAATGGTTGCTATGTTAATATTTTTCATTATCATTATTTGCTTGATTTTAGCCAGTCTATCTAGTTTATTTTTTGTTGTCAAACAACAAAGTGTTGCGATTGTAGAGCGTTTTGGTAAATTTCAATCATTGGCACACTCAGGATTTCATTTCAAATTACCTTTTGGAATTGATCGTATTGCTGCGCGTGTACAATTACGTTTGCTCCAAAATGATATGAACGTTGAAACAAAAACACAAGATAATGTGTTTGTACAGATGACAGTTGCCACTCAGTATCGAGTGGATGAGCAAAATGTAACAGATGCTTATTACAAACTGATGAATCCGGGTGAGCAAATCAAGTCATATATCGAAGATGCTTTACGTTCAAGTGTGCCTAAGTTAACATTGGATGAGCTATTTGAGAAAAAAGATGAGATTGCGCTTGAAGTACAAAAACAGGTTGCAGAAGAGATGTCAACTTATGGGTATATCATTGTTAAAACATTGATTACAAAAGTGGAACCTGATGCTGAAGTTAAACAATCAATGAATGAAATCAATGCTGCGCAAAGAAAACGTGTTGCAGCACAAGAATTAGCAAATGCTGACAAGATCAAAATCGTTACTGCTGCCGAAGCAGATGCAGAAAAAGATAGACTTCATGGTGTCGGGATTGCTGAACAACGTAAAGCAATCGTTGACGGGTTAGCTCTTTCAATTAAAGAAATGAAAGAGGCTGGTGTTGATATTTCAGAAGATCAAATTATGTCTATCTTATTAACTAACCAATATCTAGATACCTTGAACCAATTTGCAAATAACGGTAATTCATCTGTCTTCTTACCAAGTCAACCAGATGGTATAGAGGATATCCGTACACAAATTTTAACAGCACTTAAAGCGAAAGCTTAAGCGTGAAAAACATAAAAGACATTCTGAAGAGATCAAGCATCTCTCAGGATGTTTTTTTGATGTAAAAGATGACCTGAAAACCAGTCATTAACACCCACGCTATCTTGCGTGTATTAAGATATTTTTTTGCCATTTTACTAAAAATCTGTTAAACTAAAGTAGTTGTCTAACAAAAATTCCGTCCTTAGTGTAATGGATATCACGTAAGATTCCGGTTCTTGAG
>JAKDQI010000139.1 GCA_030454995.1 Pseudolactococcus plantarum
TTAGTGGGAAAATTTTTTCCCTGAGGTGGCTAACTTCATTTTACAATTTGGGCTTAAAAATTAATTTTCGATAGTCGATTATTTTTGTATATGCCTAATATATTATTCCGTAATACCAAGTAGTTGCTTAATTTGTTTCACTTGTAAGGCAGCATACGCAGCTGGATTTGACTTTTGAAGCGCAGTAAGCTCTGCTGCTTTTTGTGGATCAGCTTTTAGCGCTTCAGTCATTTGTTTTTGCATTGCTGGGGCTTCTTGACTTAATTTTTTGACTTGATCCTGTGTTAAGACAAGCCACGTATTTTTAGGTACAGATACAACTGAATGTTGTTTGACCAATTCATTTTGTTCACCACCAACACTAAATAATAATTTATAAAAATTAGATGACCAAACACGTCTAGTCGTATATGTTGTCACCATTGCTTTGTTTTCATCTACTAATTCATATGTTGCTGTTTTTTTGATTGCCTCAACGATATGTTTTTCATCAGGTTTAAAATTAGCTTCTGGTTTGTCCGATGTTTTATCATGACGATAGACAAAAACATAGTTATTTGTATTTTTACCGATTTCGGCTTTAATTAGAACGCCATATGGTGCTGACTTTTCTCCAGCAGTATAGATACGGCGAGAATCGGCTGTCTTAACTTCTTTCATTCCCCAGCTATCTCTAATATGTATTGTCAGCATAGCTACTGAAATGACTAATAATAGGAAACATAACCCACCAACCAGCCAACGTGCTAGTCTGTTCTTTATGAACATGAACCCAAAGAAGGTACCTATCATGAATATAATGACAAATAATATAATTAACATTAGTTTGCTTCTCCCTTCACTGTTTTCACTTTAACGGGTGCTGTAGCAGGTACACCAGCAAGCATTTTACCTCGACTTAAGCAGAAGGCAACACCGACACCAATCACAGCAAAGGCAAATCCAATTGCAAATGAAGCATGGTAGCCTTGTAACATGGCAGAGATTGTTTTATCTGCATATTGTAATGGATTAGTATCCTTCAAGGATGCTTTTGGTAAATGATTTGTTATCACATTTTGAGCAACTGAAGATAGTAGGGCCACGACAACAGATGACGCAACTTGACGGGCTGTGTTACTTGATGCTGTAGCTTGAGCAACCTCATGTACAGGTACTGAATTCATGGCACTGGTTGTCAGTGGCATCATGACCATCCCCACACCTATCATACGCAGACCATAGAGTAGGGTCACAAAATGATCAGGCGTTGAGACTGTGAAAAACATAAACGGCACAGTCCCCAAAGCCAATACTAAGAAGCCAACAATCGCTAAGCGTTTCGCTCCGATACGGTCATAAACGCCACCAGCGAGTGGGGCAACAACAGCCATCATCAAAGAACCTGGTAAGAGAACAAGTCCAGAATTAAAAGCTGAAAGTCCATGCACTGCTTGAAGATAGAGTGGTAACATCATTTCTACACCCATCATAGCCATCGTACTTAAAGCGAGTGCAAGTGTCACTAGTGTAAACTGTTTGATCTTAAATACACGAATATCCAAGAATGGATCAGCCATTTTGAGTTGACGTAATCCAAATAGTAAGATAATGATTAAACCACCTACGATGGGCGATATAACTGTATCTAATTTGCCCCAACCGTCAGTTGCAACATTTGTGAATCCCCAAAGGAAAATCCCAAAACCAGAAACTGAAAGCAGCACAGAAAGTAAGTCTAATTTCATCGGACGATTTGGAATAACGTCTCGCATCACAAAAATAGAAATTAAGAAGACTACCCCAACAACGATCATAGGAATGAGAAAAATTGTTCTCCAACCAGCTTCAAATGTCCAGAAAATCAGATTAAAATTATGAGTGATTAACCACCCCGCAAATGTAGGACCTAAAGCTGGTGCTAGTACGATAACAATACCCGCAACACCCATAATTGCACCCATTTGTTTTGATGGAAACATATTCACCAAAGCAACTTGCATGAGCGGCATCGTAATGCCAACGGCAATTGCTTGAAGAATCCGTCCTGCCAAAAAGACCCACCAACTTGAGGTTGGCGCTGAATATGTGACAAACATACCTGCCAGTAAGATCGCATATGCCGTAACGTAGAGCCATCGTGTAGGAAATTTTGTTGCTAAGTAAGCTGAAATAGGTACCATAATACCATTTGCCAGCAAAAACCAAGTCGTTGCTTGTTGGGCTGTGGACATAGAAATATTAAAATCTTTCATCAAAGTGGGGATAGCTGTCCCAAGTGATGTTTGCATTAACATGGCACCAAAAGTACCAACTAAAATCAACAGAAACATTCCTATTCTGCTATAATGCTTACCATGTATATCTACATGATAGTCTTTTTCGAATACTTCAGGCATCTTTCTCCCCTGCTTTCTCTTTATCTTCTTGTGAAAATCTAATACCAATTTCTAAAAATAGGTTAAAATTTTCAATAAAACTCTCTGTTCTCTCCTCACCCATCTCCTTAAAAATGCGCGCCAAATAATCGCAAGCTTCTGCTCTGACAGCTTCTGCTGCAGTTTCACCTTTGTCTGTAATCGCAACTAGAATTTTTCGACGATCTGTTTTTGACATCTCACGAGTAACCAATTGTTTACTCTCGAGATTATTTAAGATAGTTGTAATCCTTGCAGTACTTGTACGTGTAAATTTAGCGATTTCACTCGGTAGGATTTGCGTACCGGATCTTTTAGAAAGATACCCTAATACCAATGTTTCTCCCTGAGAGTGAATATTAAAGCGACTCATCATCTCTGCTTTTCCCCTTTTAAAAACAGTCGTGATAAAGTATTCCGCTACTTTATTATAATCCATCATTTCTCCTTAATAGCCTTAATATCTAACGTCGTTAATAATTATACATCGTTAATTATAAAGTGTCAAGAATAAAAGTCCTACATCACTGTAAGACTTTATTATTTTTGACTACCACTAAGCTAGTAAGTGACAATACATATGGCATCCTCTTCCTAACTTACTGGATCTCATCTGGATCTAAATCATAAAATCCATGTCCTAAGGTACGTTCTTTGGGATGTAATGATCGGATTGCTTCATCAAATGCAAACGCCTGTAATGCTGTAAATTGACCTGATTCAATCATCAGTTTTGCTTTAACAAAAAGTTCAGCTATTTTGACAAAATTATCTCCAGGCGTATAAATACCGTCCAACTTCCAATGCGTAAAGTCCATCGTCGTTAATTCACTTAATTCAGTCATCATATTCACATCATCAGAAGCAAATATATGCGTCCCATGGCTATCTTCATAAATCGAGTAATGTGTGTCTTCTTGTTTCGGTTCACTCAAAAATAGATTGCGTTCTCGTGATTTTTCCTCATCTGTCTTTATGAAGTTATAATAATTCTCTAACAACGGGCGTTTTGATTGATGAATAATGGTTGCACCATAGACTAAAATCTCTCCAAATATAGTTAAATTAGTGGAGAGTTTAGCTAGTTCTGCTTTAGGTAATTCGCGAGATAATACAGCACCTATAGCTCCTTGTTCTGCCCAAAAATTAACTTGTCTGCTACTTGTTACCATCGTTGATGCATCATAAATAAAGGGCAATTTATAACCGTCCCGATCAAGTACAAAAATAACACCGGTGTCACCAACAGCAAGTTGATCCACTTGAATCTCCGCTAAAAAATCTAAGTAGGATTTAATATTAGCCATTTTTTCCGGATGCATAATCGCATTGACAGCGACCGTTACTGTCGCTCCAGCTTCATGGGCTAAGATAGTTAATTCACGTAATTCTTCATAGGTAAACTCATGCGGTAATCTCAGACCATATGTTTTTTCACCGATATACAGGGTATCCACACCCACATCAAGTAAGGCTTTAGCTTGGTCAATACTTTCAACTGTAGTTGTAATCATTATTTTTTTCGTCATAATTTATA
>JAKDQI010000140.1 GCA_030454995.1 Pseudolactococcus plantarum
GTGGCGTTGTAAGCCGCAAACGTCGTAAACGTGTACTGAAACTTGCGAAAGGTTATTATGGATCAAAACATACTTTGTTCCGTACTGCCAAAGAACAGGTAATGAATTCATATAACTATGCATTCCGTGACCGTCGTCAAAAGAAACGTGACTTCCGTAAATTATGGATCGCACGTATCAACGCAGCTGCACGTATCAATGGATTATCATACTCTAAATTGATGCATGGTTTGAAAGTAGCTGAAATCGAAGTTAACCGTAAAATTTTAGCTGATCTTGCTGTTACTGATGCAGCAGCTTTCACAGCATTAGCTGATGCAGCTAAAAAAGCGTTAAACAAATAAATATTTTAAAAAAACTATCTCATCTGAGTAGTTTTTTTTTTGCTTTTCCTTGACAGTTTAATTAGTAGGCGAAACCTTATAAAGCCGTTGGTTCTTCGTGAAAATTAGCCCATAAAATTATCAAAGAAATATGACACGTTATGACTAAAATATTTTTCAATATATGTATAACACCTTTTACTATTTTATGCTATAATATTTTTATAAACAAGATAATTGAGTTTTATAGGATTATTTGTTATGTACTGAAATCTGAAAGGGATTGAGTGTTAATGCTTTAGCTTTAACCTCATAATATAAGCATGATCACATTAAATACCTGCCAATTAAAGCAGACCTACTTTGTATCCCATATACACGGTGATGTTGAAACAAAAAAACACTTACAAAATCTAGGGTTTGTAAAAAATGCACGAGTGGCATTGATGAACCGTGATAATAGTAATGGCGTTATTCTAATTCATAATTCACGGATTGCCTTGGATAATACTATTTTAGCCAATATTGATTTATCCAAGGAAATGATTGGCAATGAGCACTTTACGACGCTTTCTACCATAAAACCAGGGCAAACGGCACTTGTTTTAGGTATCGCAACAGGAACTACAACTGATGATCATAACCATGCTTTGAAGCGAAGATTGTTAGATATGGGTGTGACACGTGGCACACGCATCTATGTCAGAAAAGTAGCACCATTTGGCGATCCTATGGAGTTACATGTCAGGGGATATGAATTGACGCTACGAAAAAATGAAGCAGAAAAAGTAGAAGTGAGTGTACTAGAAAATGATTGACAATAAACGATTTGCCTTGGTTGGTAACCCTAATTCTGGTAAGACTTCGACATTTAATATCTTAACTGGATCCAACCAATATGTGGGTAACTGGCCAGGTGTAACTGTAGCACGTAAGTCTGGGAAGTATACCAAGGATAAAACAATTGCAATACAAGATCTGCCGGGTATCTATTCACTTTCTCCGTATACACCAGAAGAAAAAGTGACACGCGATTATCTTTTATCTGATGATTATGATGTTGTGATTAATATCGTCGATGCAACAAACATCGAAAGAAATCTCTATTTAACGACACAGCTGATAGAGATTGGTAAACCAGTCGTACTTGCGCTTAATATGACTGATTTACTTGAAAAAAGTAATATTCATATTGATATAGAAAAATTATCTTATGCACTAGGTATTCCTGTTGTAAATATCTCCGCACTTAAAAATAAAGGTTTTGATGCCTTGATCTCAACGAGTAAGCAGGCGACTAATCCTGAGGTTGAACTAAATTTTGATGAAAGATTTGAAGCTAGTATAGCAGAGATATCTGCGGTTACAAACATAGAGAATCGCTTTAGTCTCATCAAATTATTTGAAAAAGATGCTGAGATGACTCAGTTAGCACACCTGTCTCCGGCACAAGAAAAAGAAGTAACTGAGATTGTCACAATCACTGAAAAAATATTCTTAGATGATCGTCAAAGTATCGTGGTTAATGAGCGTTATCAATATTTAACAACAATGGTTGCCATGGTTGAGAGTAAATCACAAGGGATCAGACTTAATCTCTCAGATAAAATCGATAGTTTTGTGACATCACGAATTTTTGGCTTACCGTTTTTCTTATTTGTCATGTGGGCTGTCTACTATATCAGTATTCAGACTGTTGGTATTAGTGGTACCAACTGGGTAAATGATGTGCTTTTTGGTGAGTTAGTACCGGATATTGCACAGAAGATTCTTGATTTCTTGCATATCGCGCCGATTGCACAAAGTTTAGTATTAGATGGTATTATTTCAGGTGTGGGTGCAGTGCTTGGGTTTATTCCACAGATTTTTGTCCTCTTTATCTGCTTGGGCGTTTTAGAAGACTCAGGTTATATGAGTCGTGTTGCCTTTGTCATGGATCGTATCTTTAGACGATTTGGCTTATCTGGTAAATCATTTATCCCGATGTTAATCGCAACTGGTTGTGGTATTCCTGGTGTTATGGCATCACGCACAATTGAAAATGAACGAGACCGTCGTATTACAATTATGGTAACAACGTTCATGCCTTGTTCAGCGAAATTACCAGTTATTGCTTTAGTTGCTGGCGCTTTATTCCCACATAATTCATTGATCGCACCAAGTGCTTACTTTGTAGGTATTTTGACTATTATTATCAGTGGGATTATGCTGAAAAAAACAAAGATGCTAGGTGGCTCAGTAACGCCGTTTATCATGGAATTACCGAATTATCATTTGCCAAAATGGTCTAATGTACTAAGGTATGCTTTTGATAAAGGGATCAGCTTTATCAAACGTGCTGGTACGATTATATTAGCAGCTACGATCTTGTTATGGTTCCTACAGACCTTTGATTTTCACTTACATGTTGTCGAAACTGATAAATCTATCTTAGCAGATATCGGTAGAGTTATTATGCCAGTCTTTCTGCCACTTGGCTGGACGTCTTGGCAAGCTACTGTTTCTACCTTCACAGGACTACTTGCAAAAGAAACACTTGTGTCAACCATGGGTGTCCTCTATCATGCTAAACCTGGTGTGGCATTAGAAACAGCTATGCAACATAACTTTACCCAGCTATCTGCCTATACGCTACTCTTATTTAACCTACTATGTGCACCATGTTTTGCTGCAATTGGTGCCATCTATCGTGAGATGGGAACAGCAAAATGGACAGGTATAGCAGTCGCCTTCCAATGTGGTATTGCTTACGCGATTAGTTTTATCGTTTTTCAATTAGGATATAGCATCGCAACAGGTAGCGTAGATATCGGCACTGTACTTGCTGTGATAACACTTGCTATCGGGTGTTATTACCTATTTAAAAAACCTACTTATCTAACGCCATCTCTTAAAGAAAGTGTGAACGTATGAATATACAAACTTGGCTAATTTTTATCATTGCAATTGCAATTTCTGGCTTTGCATTCTATAAATATATCAAGTCTCGTGGTGCATGTGACGATTGTAACTGTTCGTGCCCAGTAAAAAAAGAAATGAAATAATCCGATTAAAACGTCATCAAATTTTGGATGGCGTTTTTTGTTGCCCAAATAAGGATATTTTAAAGATAAATTTTTCAGAATTTATAGTCTTTTGCTTGACAATTAAATAATATCGTCGTAAAATTTTAATATAACGATTTAAGTTTATACGATGTTTCATGCACATGGCTGTAGAAAAGGAGAAAATGATGGATAAACAAGATGTGCCATCTAAAGGACTCACATTAGGTAGGTATTATCAGCAAATCCGAGAAAGACGTGGCTATACTTACGCTGATATCGCAAGTGATTACCTGCATAGTTCTCAAATTTCTCGATTTGAAAAAGGAGTTAATATGTTTTCTGCCACGTGTTTATTGTTAGCTATTCAAGGGCTAGATATGACACCAGCAGAATTTTTTGGCTTGATGCCACAGGATCAATTCAGTCGTCACTATCGTATACTCAAAGAAATGAGTCATTATGCGATGATCTGTAATCCTAGTGACATGGAACATTTAAAAATAAAAGGCCCTAAGAAGCAAATCGATAAAATTTATAATATCATCGTTAAGCTAGCAGGTGCT
>JAKDQI010000141.1 GCA_030454995.1 Pseudolactococcus plantarum
TCCTATCAAAATCAACTGACTATTTGACTGACTCTGCTATTGTCATTTCAAAATCATTGGGCATCTCTGATATTATTATAGGGGCTACAGTTGTCTCTTTAGGTACAAGTTTACCAGAATTTGCAACGACAATAAGTGCACTGATAAGTGGATCCAATGATCTGGCATTGGGTAATTCATTAGGATCTATTATCACAAATACTAGTTTGATTCTTAGTTTAGGGATATTATATGGTAGTATACCGGTTTCAAAAAAATCTGCAAGTAATGTGGTGATTACATTTTTAGGTATAATTGGCCTGTATTTTGCATCATTATTCAATAACTCTTTAATTCCTAGAGTTTTAGGTTATACCTTATTAATTGCATTGCCATTGTATTTACTTCAATCTTTTAACAATAACAACTCAACTGAAACTATTGAACAAAATAAATCTCTAAAAGAAAAGCTTTCCTTTGATAAGCTATTAATGCTTTTTATCAAAGTGATTATTTCAGGTTTAATCGTTGCGCTAAGCTCAAGCTTTTTAGTAGCAACCGTACAAGTTTCAGCAAGTAGGGCTGGTATCTCTGAAGCAATCATTTCTGCTACTGTTGTAGCTCTCGGAACTAGTTTACCAGAATTATCAACTGTCATTTCATCTGCCAAAAAAGGATATGGTGGACTCGCTTTTGGCAATTTAGTAGGTGCCAGTTTAATGAATCTCCTGTTCGTACTAGGCACAGCAATTACATTTTCTAAAACACCTATAACAGTACCCAAATCTTTTTTGATATTTCACTTTCCAATAGCAATGGTAATTTTTCTTTACCTACTCTTCTCTATTTATAATCCCAAAAAACATGTACTCACAAAAAAAGATGGTGCATTTTTGATTATAATCTACATTATTTACATCCTTTACAACTTATTAACTAAGTAACTCAAAAAAGCCCTACAATCAACTGACTGTAAGGATTTTGTCTTAATCAAATTTGTTATTTCAACATTTTATTTCATCAGTCACGAAACAGACCATACATCAAGTGTTTTCTCAATCTCATCATCAATGATCTTAATCAATGGCAGTGACATAATCTGATACTTAGCTTTAAACTTTTCTACCTTCTTCTCACTCCATGTTTTCTTGACCTCACCTTGACTATCAAGATCGATAAAATTTAGCTGCCCTGAATTACCGTAGTAAGTATTTTCGTAAGGCATTCCTAGACTGTCTAGTAGCTTAGTTGTCATCTTACAAGGCATACAATGCGGTTTAGTGTAAAGTACCGCATGTAACTTTGTCATGTGGTACCTCCTAAAAGTTCAACACCTGACCAACTTGAATAAAGTTAGGATTGCTAATGCCGTTATCTGACACTAGACATTCCACCGTTGTATCGAACTGTGCAGCAATCGTTGATAATGTATCGCCTGATTCTACAACACACTGACGTGCTTGTGTGGCTACAGATTGACCACCTGAAGCGCTTAAGGTTTGACCCTGATAAATAAGATTAGGGTTGCTTAAAGCGTTGATACGTGCTAGCTCTTGCCATGTAGTCCCGTACTTCGCAGCAATACCGCTTAGGTTTTCGCCATATTGAACCACATGACTTTGTGTACCTGTTTCTGGGACACTTGGTCCACTAGTTGATGCGTCCAGTGTCTCAACGTCATACACGCTTAACCAACTCATGATGCCATCAAGCAACACCTTATCGCCTGATTTTTCAATAATTGGGTATGCTGTCCCTTTGACCCACTGCGGGATAGCTTCACCAGTTGCGTAGTTGTTAGCGCTAAAGTTGACTTTGACTGTCATGCCAACTTCTTTAGCGTTACCTATTACTTTATCAGCCTCTTTACCTGCATCAATTGCTGGTGTATCGTTGTTTGGTTTTTCTGCGTCACCATGACGATAACCATTATCTGTCACACCTGACAGGTCGATGTTGCCATCTAAACCGCCAGCGACATACGTTGATGTGAACTGGAACACTTGGATATTATCCCATGACGGGAAGAAATTGTAATTCGGCACTGGTGTCACATTGTAATCAGGATACTCACCAAGCCAAAGACCAAACTTGTCTGAAATACGTTTCAAGTCCAAATTATTCGTTAGAAAATGCTTGTAGCCATACAACAATGGTGTATATCCACGATCTTTGATGTACTGTAGTGACCAAAGGATCACATCAGTATTAGCGATTCCGTCCTCAACATCTAAGGCCACAATAGACCTTTTAGGTGTTTGAACTTGTGCAAGCATTGTATCTAAGATATTTTTGGCCAAAGCTGTATTAGTCACACTTTGATACCAGATATAGGTATGAGCTCTCTTACCCTGCGCAATAGATGACTGCACCTGTGAGGCATAAGTCGACTGCCAATAGATACCATAGCCATTATAGCCTCCAATCTGTGAGATTGAAAACTTATCATGTCCATAGCCAAATTTACCCTGATCTCCCTGATAAACTGACCAGTCTACGCCACGATCTTCAACTGCTGCCATGGCTATTGTTGTATCTGTTAAAAAAATCAAAATAACACCTAAGATTACTGCTATTTTTTTCATTTATCATCCTCCGTGTCAATCCCTTTTGATTTGAGATACTTGACCAACTCCTGTATCATCGGATTGATTTGACAAATCAGTTGAACCATTCGAGCAAAAAAGAACAGTAAAGATCCGTTAATCACCAAAGATATTTCATTTAGATAAGTATTCGATCCTGATTTATCAAGAAATTCAAATACACCCCAAAATATACCGATCGTTACAAAGTCAATTAGTATTCTCTTTTTTATTGGTGGCTCCATCTTTTCACCATCTTTTATCCAAGATAACCCTAAGATTATCAAGATAAGGCATGATATGCCGATTAATTTATATTCCATTTTTCCTCTCTTCTATTGAAACACCCTTTTCATTATTTATTTTTCTGCTTAAATTATCCCAGTAATAGCAATATGAATTGATTAATTAAGATTATCTACCTCATTTGTTGAATTCATAAACTCATTTCCAAAGACTATAAAAGCAATCAACAGCTCACCTGTTAATTGCTCGTTTTACTTTTATCGTGATACTTATGTCATTTTTTAGCCACGATAATCTAATTTTGCACCCATAATCAAATTTGTAATGACTAAATAAGACATGCTACCTTTCGTTAAACTTTTAGACGTTGATAACTGATAGCCCTCAGTCACAGCATCAACTTGGCTTTGACCATTTAAAATACTGTACGTACCTCGATTTAAATTAAACAATACAAACGAACCATTTTTAATATATTGATTCACATCACCACCTGTACATTTTGCTATAAACATCTCTAGATCTCCTTCTTCTACTGTGTTATCATTATCTTTTAACAAATTATACCAATACCTTGCTTGAGTCGCTCTTGCCGGTTGATTGGGATTTAGCGGACGTTCATAGTATCTTATAAAAATATCCGCTAATATTTCTGGAGACTGTTTACTTTGAGTAAACTGTCGAAAAGTCATATTAGGATGATAAAATTGTTGGTTATTCACAACTTCCCACTCTAATCTTTTACATTGACTAATGACATCTTGATATACTAGTCCATTATTTTGTGCCCAAGAAATATATTTTGTCGCTGGGGTCCACTGAACTAAACCATATCCACCTGACATATTGCCAATATCATCGGATTCCCACCGATCTGCGACAATACCACTTTCAGATTGCATATTCCCAAGAGTAGCCGCGACAGCTTCTTGAGACCAACCTATACTCGTTAAGTAATTCCAAATTTGTGTTGCTACTTGTTGTTGAGTTGACATGATTACCTCCTTAATTAATTGTAGTGAAATATAATGCGCATTATATTATTTAAATCTGAACCCAAATTGTAAAATGAAGTTAGCCACCTCAGGGAAAAAATTTTCCCACTA
>JAKDQI010000142.1 GCA_030454995.1 Pseudolactococcus plantarum
TAACAAATTATAGCAAAATTTCAATTAAAGGTTACCATAACTATTTTTAAATTTTTTACTGTTGCCCTTCACGTCCAAAAACTTTATGCAGTCACTTTATCTTCTTCTTCTGCTAACCAGTGTTCCAGCAATTCGGCAAAATTTTCATACATAATATGCTTGGTCTGGGCAATTTCGGCACGATGAAATTCTTTCTTGTCAATAAAAATTTCAGCTATTTTTTGTTGATTATGCCCAAGTTGTTGTAGTTTATAGATCATTTGTGATTTGTCCATGACGTCTCCCTTATTTCCAACTCAAAACCGAAAGCGCTTACTATATTTTTATTATAACATAAAAACGTTCAAAAGAACGTTTAAAGTATGTCTATCAAATCTTTTGCTATATTTTCTGGTTTTTTAGCTGAACCGTAACGTTTCACAACTTGTCCTGTCTTATCCACTAGAAATTTTGTAAAATTCCATTTGATATCAGACGTTAATTTACCCGGTTGTTCATGTTTGAGGAAGGTAAACAATGGATCTTCCTCAGCTCCATTGACATCTATCTTTGCAAACTGCGGAAAGGTCGTATGATACCTGAGTTCACAAAACTCAGCGATTTCAGACGCACTACCTGGGGCTTGATTCCCAAACTGATTACACGGGAAATCTAAAATCGTAAAGCCTTGTGGACCATACGTCTCATATAATGCTTGCAATGCTTTATATTGTGGCGTAAAGCCACATCCCGTCGCGGTATTGACAATCAGCAAAACTTGCCCTTTAAATGTTGATAAGGAGACTTGTTCTCCTTTATTATTTTTAACTGTATAATCGTATATATTCATATACTCATTATACACTTATTTTGTTAAATCAATACGTTTTGAAAGTTGGGAAATTAAAACACCACCTATCAGTAATGAAATGAGTTCTCCGACTCCGGTTGTTAGCCATGTTAAGAAAAATGGCAAGCCAAACAAGATACTTAATTCAGCAGCAATTGTAAACATTGTGAATGAGAAAAATAGAGAAAAATAGAGAAATGCCTTATTTGTTAAACCACCTAATATCTCTTGAGACATATATTTTTCAAACAAGTATACACCTAAAGTGACAAAAATTAATGTTGAAAGACTGCCAACAACAACATCCACAATGCCACTAGAAATATAATTTGAAATCACACACCCTATGGTCACTGACCAAATATATTTCTTATTATAGAAAGCTAAAAAATTAAATAGCTCAGATAACCTGAACTGAATAGCTCCAGATCCGAACGGCCCTAAAACAACCGTGACCACGACATATAATGCAGCAACAATTGCTATCTGCACCAAATCAACGACTTTTATTTTATTCAATTAAATCTCCTTTATCGCCACTGCGATTATAATATGCTCCGTCAAAGTGAGAAAGTACGAAGGGCTTTTTACAAGCAAGAACTAGTATAGCAAATTTTAATTAAAAATGATATACTTTTAAAATGAAAACTCTTATCAAAAAAATTGCAACTGATCAGATTTTTAAGTATCTAGTTGCTGGTGTTAGTGCAACAATTGTCTTTTTTATTGTCAAGATGGGTGTGTTCAACTTAACAAATTCTGGTGTTATTTCAGAAATTATCGCTCAAGTTATCTCCATTCTATTTGCCTTCTTTACAAATAAACTATGGGTATTTGAAAAAACAACAAATCCTTTCCTGCATGAATTTATCAAATTTGTTACCAGTCGTTTATTTGTGTTGTTGATTTCTATTGTCGCTAATTGGTATTTAGTAGATACACACCCACATGTCCTTACTGGAATACTTCATCTATCACTTAAACCAAGCGTATTTGTCTTAACTATCTTTTTACAAATTTTGACAATTGTACTTAATTACATCTTTTCTAAGTTTTTAATTTTCACAACTAAATAACTGTACAACAACTAAAAACCAACTCATTCTGAGCTGGTTTTTTCTTCGTTTATTCTGCTATTCACATTTTTAATGATATCTTTAATTTCACCACGTCTGTTTTCAATCTTATTATTTCGCTTTAAATAAACTGCATTTAAAATTGCACCAAATATCAGTACTTTGGCAATAAAGATGAACCACAGCATGAGTCCGAATACAACCAAACTCCCGACAATTTTAAAGTCTTTCATTGCGTCTGTTGACCGACCTATGTACTTACCAAAAATATTGGTTAAAAAGGTTAATACAAAAGTTGAAAATAATGCACCTGGTAAAACATATTTGATGGATCTAATTTTTACGTTTGGCATGATAAAATATAGCAATGCTAACGCACAAAAAATAGTAAACGCAACTGCTGGTAGCGTCATATTATGCAATGTGACATATAGATGTTCATCAAATTTGATATATTGATAAAGTTTTTCAAGTACTAATTGTCCAAAAGTAGCTAAGAGTACTGCGATAAACAAAAACAAAATAATCACTAAACTAGCTATTAGTGAAAAAAATTGGCCCACTAGAAAATCTCTATGATCTTTCACACCATATGCTTTATTGATTGCCATCTGTAGACTAGTCATTGCTTTAGAAAATGTCCAGAATGCAGTAATAAATGAAACGGATAGCAACCCTGCACTTGGTTTAGATAATACGTTTTCAACTATAGTTGCGACTGTATCATGTAATTGTGGTGGTAGATTATCACGTAAAAAATTCATGATGACAGCTGTATCTAGGTGCAGAAACGGTAATATATTTCCCACTATCATAACTAAAGGAAAAAGTGATAAAAGAAGATAGTAGGCTACCGCAACACTGGACAAACTCATCTCAGCTGATTTGTAAAAACCAAGAAAGAAATTAAGCCGCTCAGATGCTAAAACTTTTTTAATAAATTTTTTCAACTCAATACACCTCCCCCTGCTACATCTTTAATTAATAACTACCTTCCTCACCTTGACTTGTTAGTATGACTGGACCATCTTTAGTAATGACAAACTGATGTTCATATTGGCACGATAAACTGCCATCAAGTGTTGTATAGCCACGTTCATTTGAAGGATGGTCAATCTCCCAACCACCGGTATTAATCATGGGTTCAATCGTCAATACCATACCTTCTCGCAAACGAAGTCCTTTCCCTGGCGTACCATAATGTGGCACCATCGGTTCTTCATGCATCGTAGGGCCTACGCCATGACCAACAAGATCGCGAACAACACCATAACCAAAACTTTCAGCATAAGTTTGAATCGCATGACCAATATCTCCTATGCGATTACCTACTTGTGCCATCTCAATGCCTCGATATAAACTTTCTTTAGTAACAGACATCAACTGTGCGACCTCTTCTGAAACTTCACCAACTGCATAAGCCCAACAAGAATCTGCCACACCACCAGTAAATTTATCAGCTAGGGCTTTCATGGCCATGCCATCATCAAAATTAGCCTTGCTCATATCGATGCCACCACCTGTACCAATCACCATATCAACTTTGATCAGATCTCCTGACTTAAGCTTATGGCCTTTTCTAGGAAAGCTGTGTGCAACCTCATCATTTAAACAGCAACAAGTCGCATAAGGATATGGATTGACATTACCTTCATCTACACCAATCTGTAAAGGAATAGCATTTTTTTCTTTACAAATACGGCGTACATAAGTTTCAATTTCCCACATATCAATACCTGGTTTGATAATATCACGCAAACCAATATGGATACCTGCTAAGACATCTGAGGCATCTTGCATCATTGCGATTTCTCTTGGAGATTTTAATGTAATCATTTTATAATTTTTTTCCTCTGTTTTTTTAGTCTATTTCTATTCTATCAAATTTAGCTATCATTTAGGGAACTTCTTTTCATCAAAATGTAGCTTCA
>JAKDQI010000143.1 GCA_030454995.1 Pseudolactococcus plantarum
AAATAGCGGCAAAAATAAGAATTCGGAAGGGATTAATTTAGAATTAATAAAAATTTTTCAAAAGTTACAAGATCAATTTCCTGATTTGCAATTAGTTTTTACTGGAAACTCTGATAGTGAATATGGTGGATTCTGTCAAAAGTATGTTGAAGAGTATGACATCAAGCATGTTAAGTTTCTAAATGATTTTACGAAAAATTGGTCAGCCGTCCAAGAAAATGATATTTTTGTTAACCCTTCTAAAATGGAGACGTTTGGTTTGACAATGGTTGAGGCGTTAAAATTTGGGATCATAACAGTTGCTGCAACTAATCATCAAACAGGAAACGAGATGGCGAAGCTAGGATATCTTGAAGCACATCATCTTTATCAAAATGGTGACATAGATGATGCAGTAGCAAAAATCACAGCTATTTTAACTGAATTTGGGAAATATAAAACGGATGCTATCGAGATGGCAAAACGTGTGATAGATGAACAAAGCCTTGAGGTGATTACAAAAAATCTGAAATTAGCAGTTGAACAAAAGCAAGAAAATCCTAGCAAGTTTTTAAGACACCTTCAGTCAATGTTCTTAATGACTGGAGAAGCTTTGGGTGAACGGCTCGCTGTTATTAAGCAACAAAATATCCTAACTGATGAGCGTCTTTCGGTTATAGAAAATCAAAAATTGTCATTAGATGAGCGTCTCACGATCATTGAAAATCAAAAAATAACATTAGATGAGCGTATGACTATCATAGACGACCAAGAACGGATCATGAACGAGCGTATGTCAGTTATTGATAAGCAACAGACTGAACTTGAAACATGTAAAACACTTATAAATCATCAGAATCAGATACTCGATCGGATTAGAGACTCTCTGGTGGGTAGAATATTTTTTAGAGGGAAACTATGAAACGAGCGGCAATTTATTTCTTTTATGACGGTAAGGGACTAGTACAAGATTATGTCTCTTATTTTTTGAGTGATTTAACTCAAAACGTTGACAGACTACTTATCATTGTGAATGGTCAATTAGACGAAGAGAACAGAGATAAGCTAGCACAATTTGGTGAAGTCTATTTTAGAGAAAATGACGAACTAGATGTTGGTGCCTATAAGTTTGGTTTGGAAAAGATTAGTGATGTCATAGCGACATTTGATGAACTAATTTTACTTAACAATACGATCATGGGACCAATCTATCCATTTAAAGAAACATTTGATAAAATGTTGACTAAAGACGTAGATTTTTGGGGATTGACAAAAGTTGGAGATATAGGTATTGGTGAGGTGCTTCTCAGTAAGTCTAAATATGATAAGTATTATGAACATATCCAATCACACTGGATCGCAGTGAGAAAGTCATTATTTTTATCACAAGATTGGCAAAAGTTTTGGGATGAGCTACCTTATATTACGGATTATGATACAAGTGTGGGCATGTATGAGGCTGCGTTTACCAAATATTTTAGCGACTTAAATTATAAGTGGGAGGTATCTGTTGATTCAGATAATATATACCCGCATTCACCATGTCCAATCTATGATTTACCTAAACAGCTGATTGAACAGGGTAGATGTCCGATATTCAAGAAAAGAGCTGTCTTTAATGATCTTGAAAGATCAGTTATCGTTGGTTCTGGTGAACAAAACCCTGAATTATTTGAGTATATCAAGACTGCTACTGATTATCCTATAGAATTGTTAGCTAAAGCGATTTTACCATATTATCATTACGACTTAATTCATAAAAATATGGCTAATGTTTCCATCATGAGTCGGACAGAATCTAAGGTTAAAGATAGTCAATCAAAGATTGCTTTAATCATGCATTTATATTTTGAAGATATGGTAGATGACTTCTTGAGTTATGCTAGCTATTTTCCAAAAACGGTTGATATTTTTATTACGACTAGTCAAGCAAATGTGAAGGCAAAAGTGACTGCTAGAAAACAAGATATCCAACAAAATATAACTGTGGTAGATGTAGATAATCGTGGTCGAGACGTATCTGCACTTTTAGTTGGGGCAAAACCTATTATTACAAGTGGGGATTATGATTTAGTTTGTTTCACGCATGATAAAAAAACGTTACAGCTAGGTAGTGAGACTTCTGGTTATAGTTTTGCTCACAAATGTTATGAAAATATTCATGGATCAGCGCAATATGTCTCAAATGTCATATCACTTTTTGATGATAACAAGCAACTCGGACTTGCTGTTGCTCCGGCACCAAATCATGGGGATTATTTTTGGACTGTGGAAAAAAACTGGACACCAGATCCTAAAAATTTGTCAAATACCAAGTCGCTGTTAGAGAGATTAGCGGTGCATGTCCCAATAGCATTAGATCATCAACCGATTGCACCAATCGGGTCTGTTTTTTGGTTTAGACCTCAAGCGATGTCAAAACTTTTTGATCATGATTGGCAAATAGAAGATTTCCCAGGAGAACCGCTGCCTGTTGATGGGACAATTAGTCATGCAATTGAGCGAAGCTATCCATTTATTGCCCAAGATGCTGGATACTATACTCATACAATTATGAACGATCAATATGCAGCAATTGAATACCTAAATTTATCTTATTATCTAAAAAGAGTGCTCCAAGAAATGGGTATTTTTAAAAATGTTTCAGAATCTGGTAATCTGTTAGGTAAACTCTATCAAATACAAGAAGTGAAACATCAAATGTTAGGGTATCAAGATCAAATATTAGATTACCAAAATCAAATTTCTGAGCTACAACAAATTATTCATAATAATAATTGGAATGCGAATAACTTGTTTAGGAAACTAAAAACAGGTTTTAAAAAGATTTTTGGTTAGGTTAATATCAGAGAATATCGGAGGAAATTGCAGTGAAGATTGCAGTAACTGGTGCTGGTGGATACATTGGCGCACACATAGTTGATGAGGCACTGTCTAGAGGGCATGAAGTGCTTGCTATTGATGTTAGTTTAAAAAATATATCTGACAAAGCAACTAAAAAAAATATAGATATTTTTGCTACGCATGAGAATATCTTTGAAGCTCTTGGGGAACCAGATGTTTTAATCCACTTAGCTTGGCGTGACGGATTTATCCATAACTCTGAACAACATATGAAAAATTTATCTTCACATATTGAATTTATCAGAGACTTTGTCAAAGCAGGTGGAAAAAACATTGCTGTTATGGGGTCTATGCATGAAGTGGGTTACCATGAAGGGGCAGTTGATGAAGATACCCCGACTAATCCGGAATCTCAGTATGGTATAGCTAAAAATGCTATGCGAGAGTCTTTGATGTTGGCAAGTAAAGAATTAGCGTTTAATTTATATTGGTTACGGGCATATTATATTTTTGGAGACGATGCCTACGGGTCATCTATTTTTTCAAAATTAACTCGAGCGGCTAATAATGGTGAAACATCTTTCCCATTTACAACGGGTAAAAATTTATATGATTTCATTCATGTCAAAGATCTAGCTAAAATGATAGTTGCAGCCAGCACACAAGACAAAGTGACAGGTGTCATTAATGTCGCAACTGGAAAAGCTAGATCTTTAGCTGATCAGGTTGAGTGGTTCATTAAAGAAAATAATTGGCCTATCAAGTTAGCATATGGTGCTTTTCCAGATCGGCCATATGATAGTCCTGGAATTTGGGCAGATGCAACGAAGATAAATGAAATAATGGCAGATTATGATAAACTTTAGGGGATTATATTGACATTATTGGTATATGTGAGGTATAGAATTAACAATGGAGAAACAAATTAACAATATAATAAAGTTTGGGTATAGCCT
>JAKDQI010000028.1 GCA_030454995.1 Pseudolactococcus plantarum
TACAAAAAATTATGTTAAAATGTCTTAAAAGACACTTGTTTAATTTTTCTAACATTTTTTATATTTAAGTTTGGAGGATAGATCATGACAAAATTAAAGCAATATGAAGATGAATTTATAGATATACGCGCCTACTTTAAGTTGAAACGTGAGGAACGTGGCTATACTTATGGTGATGTAGCAGGTGACTATCTCCATAGAACCCAGATTGCTCGATTTGAAAAGGGTGAGCATGCTTTTTCTGCAGATGCTTTACTATTAGCCATTCGTGGTTTGAACATGACACCACATGAATTTTTTGCTTTGATGCCAAAAGAAAACTTCAATCAGATTCATGAGTTTAGAGATCAGCTTTTTGAATTAGCAAGTTTAAAAAAGACAGAAAAAATGAAAATGCTTTTAAAAAAAAGAGCAAAAAGTAAAATCGAGCGTATTAAAAATCTTATGGTTAAAGTCACGATTTATCAAGTTTGTGGAGAAAATCTCATAACGTCATCAGATTGTGAGTTTATCAGGACTTATTTAGAGAATATCAAACAATGGACTAAGTTTGAAGTTCATATTTTTGATTTTTGTCTGACGACCTTAGCGGATGAAGATATCTATGAGTTGGGTATGGATATGCTAAAAAGTAACGAACTGTCTCAGCTGATAACCTCACATCGCATACTTGTCAAAAGGACTATGCTCCATCTATTTGCTAATTTAGTTTATCGAAATCGATATAGCTATGCAAGACATATAGCGATGGAGATAGAAAAAATGATTAGTGATGAAGACATGGAGGCAGAGATCGTGCTGTCTCTCTTTAGTCGTTTAGCACGCTTTAAACAAGAAAAAAACCTTGTGGTTTATGGGGAACTGTTGCAAGATATAGCAGTGCTTAAAAAGTTAGGCGTAACTGCTTTAGTCGATGAGTTGACGCATCATATGACTAAGTTTTGTTCAGATGAGGGCATAAGTGTATCAGATGATACATAACTGATAGACTAAGATGAATATGTTTTAAATTTCTAGTTGCTAAGTATAGCAGATTCGCACATTTCTAAAATTAATAAATTTTATATGGTAAACTAAAGTTATTAAATTTGTTCGAACGATTTAATACATGCTGAAAGGTTTTAAAGGTCTCATGACGATTAGACTATTGAAATCGGAACGTATGTTATCAGTCTATTAGCACAAACGTAGTTCTAATAGTAGAAAGGAGCCTCTCATGAATAAAGTGAATGTGACTGAAGCGCAGACCGTTAATGGTGGTGCCCGTTGGTATTGTCCAGAATGTGATTATTTAAGTTATAAACATACTTTCTTAGCTACAGCAAGTGACACGGCCGTAGCGCATCGTAACAAATATAAAGGCCATCACCCTTATGCATTTAGTTAATTTTAAATTCTAGTCAAAAGCTGCTGATAGTAATATTTTTGATTAGTTGATGTAAGTTTTCAAGTTAAATGGAAACTTACATCCTAGTAATTAAAAATAATTCCTCGATAGCGTTAAAAAAATAGGTTGGTAATCAATAGGAGAGTAGATAGATGAAACTATGTCGAATAGTAAGCTTGTGTGTTTGTATGGTTATACTAGGTGCTTGTTCCAGAGGCACTACTCAGCCTCCTCAAATTCAAAAAACAAATACGAATAGCTATAAAGAAGTGAGTTTGTCATTACCTGAATCTGCAAAGTATGTCTTAGCGACCGCGAAAACTAAAAATGGTAAGATTCGCATTTTTGCAGTTGATAAAAATGCTAGCCATCCTAAGATTTTTGAGAGTAAGGCATCAGGACAAAGTTGGCAAGAAGTGGCTGACTTATCACAAGCTTTTACTGATCGTAGTTTTCACACATCAGAGATGGGTACGACAGAGATAGTCTTAACGGAGGATAACCGTGCTGTGATAGCCTTTTTGAAACCAAAGGGAAACTCAGAAAATGGCTATAGTCAAGAAATCTTTATCATGGATGATAAAAACCAAGTGACACCATTAAATCAGACCATTACAGATCGGTTAGATGCAGAACAGTTAACCATTGGTGGTTTGGTAAATAATCAGTTGATAGCTTTAGATACTAAAGCTGGAAAGACAGTAAGTTTTAATCTACAAACAGCTCAAGTAGAAAAAGAAAAGACAACAGCACCGTTTATCTCGACGACTATCACACAAGATAAACTCTATTATCAAAGTAGTCAAACACTAGAGGTCGTTTCAGCTGAAGGTTTTAACAAAGAAACATTAACGCCTTCCCTCAAAAAAGTGGAAGCAGTTATGGCACAGGCAAAAGGTAAGTCGTCTCTAATCCTGGATGATAATAAAAATTACTTTGTACTAACTGATATAGGTATGCAAGAAATCAATCAAGAAGGTAAGGAATCTTTTTTATTTTCTTCAAAGCAAACATGCTTAGCTGATACAAGTCTAGTAGTTACTGCTATTTTGACAGCACCTAAAAAACAATTTCTTGTCTTTACAGCGTCTGAATCTGGTTCAAAACTTGTCAAACTTGTGCCAAATAAAAGAAAGTCAAAGACAAAAGGTAAGGTATTTAAGGTATATTCTCTTTATAACGATGACTATATTAAGCAGTTAGTCTTAGTCTATCAAAAAGCACATCCAGAGTTAGAGATCGTTCACGAGTTTGGCATCGATGGGCCAACGCCTTGGGGAACTGGTAAAAATCAAATTCCGACTAGTGAATTGATAAAATTACTCAATACCAAGATTGCAAACGGTGATGGACCTGATGTGCTAATGCTAGATCATCTAAATGTCGAGGCCTATAAAAAACAGGATTTACTTGTTGACTTAGCAGATGTTGTCAAGCAACAGGATAAAGATAAGATTTGGACATCTGTATTAGGCGCTTATCAAGATGGCAAAAAATACTATGGGATACCAAATCAAGTGTCAGTCCCTACTGTGTTGCCAGGTAGTGGCTTTAATCAAGCATTAGGCAGTTTGTCAGATGTAACAGCATATGTGGAGAAACTTGCTAAAGTTGATTCTGTCCCAGTTTATGCAGGCTTGAATGGTTTTGAACAACTATCAACGATTTTGTATCAGATATTTTTATCACAAGACAAGCAACTCACTAGAGAAAATATCAAGTCTTACTATACGACATTAAAGGCGCTTTATAGTTTAGTGGATACCTCTAGTGATGAAGCTAGAAGAAAAAAAGATAAGTTAGAGAAGCTCATAGAACTTAGACCTGGTACTGTTGGTTTAGGGTTAGGGGATGATGTGGTAGCTAAAGAAAGCCAACTTGCGGTTGACTTTCAATCCACTCCACAGGATATTTTACAAGCTGAGTCGATTGGTAAGATGTTAGGTGTGGACTTGTCCACCATAAATAAAGGAAAAGCTAAGTATTATGTCCCACTCAACACACTAGGTGTTTTATCAACAAGTAAAAATCAGAAAATAGCCAAGGACTTCATCCGTTTTTCACTAAGCAAAAAAGGACAGAAAGCAAATGCCTACTGTTTACTTGGTATTCCTTTAGATAAGTCCCTGACTAAATCTGATTTAAAATTTTGGGGAAAGATGAAGCTGGGCCGAGAGGATCCGATTAAAAAGAATGTTAAGGTTGATAATATCGGCTATAGTGATGCTTTCTATACAAAATGGGATAAAAAAATAAAAGCTTTAAATACACCACTTTTCTTTAACAAACTCATAGTAGACTTTTTATATGAAGATATAGACAATATTTTAACTGATCAAATCAGTGTAGATCAGGCAACAGATAATGCTTTTTCAAAAATAGACTTGTATTTGAAAGAATAAAAAAAGACAGCGATAGGTTGATATGAACGGAAAGAGAAAACGATGCGTGGTGTAAAACAACATAGAGAAGAAGATTGTGGCATAGCAGTACTTTCGACAGTCTTTAAGCACTATAAGTTAATCGTATCTGATGCTAGGCTATCAGAAGTAGCAAAATTAGATGCTAGTGGCACCAATCTAGCAAGCTTACAAGAAACTGCTCGCTATTATGGTTTTAAAGCTGAAGCCTTAAAGGGGACATTTTGTGAGCTTAAAAAAGGAATGGCTAATGCAACGATTCGGTTACCTCTCATCGCTCATGTGATTAAAAGAGATGAATTAGGACATTATGTCGTGATCAAAAAGATATCAGAGCAGTTTATTTATCTTTTTGATCCAGCTGTAGGCCATGAAAAATGGTCTTATGCTGATTTCCAAAAAAAATGGAGTGGTTATATTTTAACTATCTATCCTAGCGAGTCATTTAAAGCTCAAAACCTAGCTAAAGGCAAGTATAAAAAATATTTTGCTATGTTAACTGATCAAAAATTATTACTTATTTTGATTAGTTTAACTTCTATAGGGATTGCGATCATTTCTTTATTTTCTACCTCTATTTATCAAAAAATTATTGATCAGCAGATTATTAAAGTGGATCAGATAAAGCCAAATATAACATTGCTTGATCAGATAAATAACCTGATAGACCAAGTTATCACAGGGCTTGATGCCTTATTCTTCTTATTTATATCGATCGTCTTACTGCAAGCATGCTTTAGTTTTTTCAGAAATTTCTTACTGGTTTATTTTGCTAAGCGGATAGATAAGAAACTGATGCTGACTTATTTTGAACACGTCTTAAAGTTACCCTTATCCTTTTTTAATACAAAAGAAACAGGAGATATTATTAATCGGTTTCAAGATATCACAGATATACGATTTTTGATTTCAAGTGCAGGGATTTCCATCATGATGAATATGATGACGACAATGATTGGCTGTGTTGTTTTAATAAGTTTGAATCAGAGACTTTTTCAACTTGTATTAGTCATTGTTGGCGCATATATTTTGCTCGTCTTGATATATAAAAAACAGATGAGTCAAAAACAACGACTTGTTAAGGAAACTCAGTCTGCAGTTGTCTCTTTGCTCAAAGAGTCGGCAGATGGCATTGAAACTGTAAAAAGTTTAGCTGTTGAACCGTATTTTATCACAAAATTTACTAGTCGAATCAATCAATTTTTAAAGCATAATCTCAACCTAGGGATTATCACTACCCTACTAGAAACAAAAGTGGCGATGGTTGAAAGCATCGGTGTCTTATTGGTACTGTGGCAAGGTAGTAAGATGGTTTTAGTGGGTCAGATAACACTGGGAGAATTGATTTCGTTTGAAACTTTAGTTTATTTTCTCTTGACCCCCGTTAAGGATCTGATTAACATATTTCCTCAGATTCAAAAATCAGTCGTGACGATGGATAGAATCAATGATGTAATTGAGGCAAGTAAAGAAAGTTCTCTGGAGAGCAGGTCAGTCAACCAAAATCTTGATTTTCAAAAAATTTCTTATCATCAGGTGTCGTTTGCTTATGGTGGCCGACAGGATGTTTTTTCTGATATTAGTTTTAGCTTATCAGGCGTTTCGAATGTGACTATAGTCGGTGAAAGCGGAGGTGGTAAATCAAGTATCGTTAAACTATTACCTGCTTTTTATCAGGCAATTAAAGGACAGATTCAGATTGATGCGTGTGATATCAATACGATAACGCTTGATTATCTTAGAAAAAATATCATTTATTTGTCACAGAGTACTTTTTTATTTAAAGGCAGTTTGAGTGTTAATTTATTATTTTTTGAAGCAACCCATCAGTTGCTGGAAAGTGTATATTTTGGGTTTGAACTTTACGATATCACAAAATCAGATATATCAGGTCTTGATTTTGTGATTGATGAAAATGGTAGTAATTTGTCAGGCGGACAAAGGCAAAGAGTTGCACTTGCAAGAGCGGTATTGAAAGATCCTAAAGTACTCATACTAGATGAATCTTTAAATCAAATCGATCAGGAGATGTTAACTCGTATTTTAACCTACGTGCGTCGACAGTTTGCTCATATTATGTTGATTAAAATCAGTCATCATGAAAATATGATTGAATCAGGAGACATGATTTTGAGACTAGAAAATGGCAAACTATATGCAGATCAATAGGAGAATTCATTATTTTATTGTTCCTAGTTTAATTGGCTTGTTGACTTTTTATGTCATACCATTTATCCAGATTATCTATCAAGTTTTTACGAGATTTGCGACTAAAAAATTTATCGGATTTGATAATCTAGTGATGGTAGTTAAAAATGAATCCTTTCAATTAGCAATAAAAAATACCGCCCTATTTATGGTGCTAGCTATCCCGCTATTAATCATCAGTGCTTTGATGTTTGCCAGATTGCTAAATCAGTTTCATGATAAGTGGGGCTATCTAAAAGTTATTTACATGATTCCTTTAGTGATCCCAGCTGTATCTTTAGGATTTTTTTGGCAAATTATATTTTCAAAATATGGTATGCTAAATATGATCACAAGCCTTAGCATTGACTGGTTAAATTCGTCAGCTTCGCTAGTTGTTTTAGTGTTTATTTTTATTTGGAAGAATTTAGGATATATGACTATTCTGTTTTTAGCTGGTATTCAAAATATACCTTATGTTTATATCGAAGCAGCACAGGTAGATGGAGCTGATGATAAATTGATTTTTAGCAGTATCATCTTGCCAAATTTAAGAAAGACATGTTTTGTAGTGGTTCTGTTTTGTTTACTGAATAGCTTTAAAATTTATCGAGATATTTATGCGATTTTTGGTGATTATCCTAATAGAAGTGTTTATATGCTACAACATGTCTTTAATAATTGGTTTCGTGATTTTGGTATTGATAAGTTATCAGTAGGTAGTCTATTGTATGTCATCTCAATTATCATCATCATCTATCCCATCAACTATTTATTTAATCGTGAGGGATTAATATGAAAAAAGTGGTTGTGTTATTCATCTTATTTATCAGCTTATATCCGATATGTTTTATCTTGATTGGGAGTTTTATCGGTAATTTTGAAGTGAAGACGTATCTTAGTGCTTTAAATGATGGGTCAAAATCTCATGATTATCAGTTGTTTATATTTCCTAAGTATTTAACACTTAGTGCGTATGTTGCCTTATAATTGGATACACCTTCTTTTTTCGTTGCATTTTGGAATAGTTTTAAGTCAACGATTTTAATTACAGTAGGACAGTTACTTGTCAATTTACCAGCTGCTTGGTGGTTTTATCGTGTGACATTTAAAGGTAAAAATATTATATTTAATCTTTATATTCTCTTAATGGTCTTACCTTTTGTTGTATTGATGGTCCCTCAATATATGATACTCAAGCAAATGCAGCTATTAGACACATTAGGTGCGGTTATTTTGCCTGGAATTTTCTATACCTTGGCTGTCTTTATCATCACGCCTTATTTTCGAGATATTCCTAAATCAGTCATCGAATATGCTGTGCTAGAAGGTGCAAATGAGTGGCAGTTGTTTACAAAAATTGGCCTACCTTTTGCAACAAAGGGTATTATGATTGCGATTGTTTTAAATTTTATTGACTACTGGGGAAGTTTTGAATCCACTATGACCTATATTAAAAATAAATCATTATGGAATTTACCCATGTACATTATGATGTTAAAAGTGGATAATATGACCTTGATTTTTGTTTCAGTAGTCGTTGCAATGGTAGTACCGATTGCTATATTATACAGTTGCAGAGAATTTTTAATAGGAGGATTAACGATTGCGGATAAGTAAATATCTACAAAAAAAATCTATCAGGTTTTTGACTATATTTATCATCCTTATCTTTATTTTGACTTTTGTATCGCAAGTAACGAGTCATATGACTGTCCCTAAGGTATCTATTGTCAGGTTAAAAAGAGAGACGTTGGTAGATGAGATGACTTTTGAAGGACAAGTGGCCAAAGCCGATAGTATCCCTATTTTTACATTAGATGGGCAAAAAATTGAGAAAATTTACGTGCATGCTAATCAAGAAGTCAGAGCTGAAACACCTTTATTCAAACTTGAGATGAGTAGCATAGATAAAGCAATAACTCGATTAGAGTCTGAGATTCAAAAATTGGACTTAATGATTCAAACTTTGGAAAATCAAGAAATATCACAAAAAAATACGCAAGCCTTAAGAATTAAACAAGCATTAGATAATTACCAAGCGATTAAAGAGACAGATGTAGATCAAGTTACAAAACAAGATGCATATAACGCTTGGCAATTAGCTAAAAGTGAAACACCTATAGCAGCAGTAGATGGGAAAACTGCACAGATTGATAGAGCAACACTAGTAGCAGATAAAGATAAGTTAATGCAAGTTAAGTCAGTAGATGGTATTATTAACGCAACAACAGAAGGGTATGTCACGGGAATTTTCATCACTGAAGGAAAACTAACAACAGAGGAAGCTGCTTTAATGATTGCCAGCAAAAAATCAGATAACATACTAGTGCTGCGAACACAAAAAACTGCCCAGGAGTATTTGAAAATGGGTCAACTAGTAACAGTCATAGGTATCTCTGCTCAAAATGTAGAAAATGAGTATGATAAGGCATCAATTATAGAAGCTAGTATCGATACAGAAAATCCAGAAATGTTCAAGTCGAAACTAAATCTTGGGCAAGCTGATTTTAACTACGGGAGTAGTGCCAAAGCTATTGTTACAAAAAAATCTGTTAATTATCCATACTGTTTACCAACTCGTGCGGTACATGAATCGAGTCAAGGGTATTATGTTTTGGTAGCAAAAACAAAAGAAACGATGTTGGGTGAAGAAATTATCGCTGAAAAAATCGATGTTTCTTTGGTTGATAAAACACCTAAGTTTTCAGCAATAAAAGCAAATAAATTATTAGATGGTCGTGATATTCTACTAGAAATCGACCAATCAGTTGAAGAAAACACAAAAGTTAGGATTGTTAACACGAATGAAACATAAGCAACCAATTATTTTTTTGATGGTGAGCGTATTGCTAACTGGTTGTGCCTTGTATAGTTTCAATGAGCTAAGTAGTTATGTTGATAATAGTTATTTGGGATTAACTAAACAAGTAATCAGTAAATCTGATATGGATAAAATACTCTTATCTAATGAAAAAAAGCCTGTCCCACTTAAGTTATTGTTTATTTCAAATCAAGAGGAAACGATAAGCAACCAAAATTTATACCAAGATGTTAAGTCAAACTTGATTGCTTTATCTGGAGATAAAACACTGTTTGGTCAGAACCTGATAAATTTAGGAGTAGGAGAATCAACTAGGTGTTTGGTTTCGCGATCTGTTGCAAGAAAATTATTTGGCAGTTTAGATATCAAAAATAAAGTTGTTAGTATAAAAGGACAGACTTATGTCATCAGTGATATCTTACCTGCCAAAGTCCAAAACAATGTGGTCGTTTTAAATTTTTCAAGTCAATTATCACTTACGCCAGATACATTAGTCATTAAAACAGCTGATCAAAACCGTTCTGAAGCGGTTTTATCTAACCAACTGAAAGTCACTTACGGCCTATCAGGTAACCTCTTACCTTTTAAAGTCTTGGGTCTTATATTTCAAACGATGTTATGGGTATTATTAGGCTATCAATGTTTTATCTTATGCAAACTTATTGACACATATTTGTTAAGTTTCAGCTGTGTAATTAGTGATAAGAAGTTATTTGGACTATTATTTAGCTTGGCTTGGGGTATTTTAATGTGTCATATAATTTCAATACCTAGTGATTTTATTCCCAATACAGCTTGGTCAGATTTCTCCTTTTTTTCAAAACTGTTTACTAGTCAGCGAGACTTACTAGACAATTTTTTCAAATCACCAAAAGGCTATTTGGATGTCATTTATCTTTATCAGATTGGCAAAATACTTATCTTATTTGTGTGTAGCATAGTCGTTTTGTTATGGTCTAAAATAAGCTATTTAAAGTTTAAATGTAGCCGATTATCATCGGTCAGTAAAAACGATAACTATTAAATCAACTAACAAACTCGTAAAAAAGATTGTTACAGAAACGTCTCATGACTATGGCGTGGTACTACTAAACAATGATACAGCTTTTTTAGTCAATCACTTATTGAAATATTGTAAAATAATATGATAAGTTAGTGGTGTCAAAGCAGCCTTAGGTTTGCCACTAGCTTATTTTTTGGTCATTAAGTACTGGGGGCTTAAGTCGTCTGAGACAAGAGACGTAAGTCAGTAGTTGTTTGGAGGAGTTAGAATAAATGGAAATTAGTTAGTATCTTCTCAGTAACTTTTGATTTGTGACTGTGTCTTGACGTGTTATAATGTAGCTAGTGTTAAAAGGATATAAGCTTGAGTTGAAAGAAGAAAGTGATCATGGAAGAGAATAAATATTTATCTTTATTATTTGAAAAATATCAAACAAAAGATAAAGTAGCCAGTGAGTTGATTAATTTAGAAGCGATTCTAAATTTACCAAAAGCAACAGAACTTTATATTAGTGATATTCATGCTGAATATAAAGCCTTCAACCATATTATTCGAACTGGTGCTGGAAATATCCGTGAAAAGATTGATGAAATCTTTCCAGATGAAGCATCTAATGAGATGGATCAGCTCGCCATGTTGATTGCCTACCCAACAGATATGTTGGAACGTAAACCTATGACTATTGATGAGGCAAATCGATGGTCTGCTAAAACGATTCATCGACTATTAAAGTTATTAAGACATATCGGTGCTAAATATTCACGTTCAAAGGTTCGTAAAGCGATAGATGAAGACTTTCGATATTTTACAGAAGAGTTATTGTTGAGTGTTGATGCAAATCAAGTAGAAAAAAATGAGTATTATCAGCAAATCATTCAACGGTTGATTGAGCTTGATCTAGATGAGAAGTTTATTCGTAGTCTTTGTATTACCATACAACAGCTGACAGTCGATCACCTGCATGTTGTGGGAGATGTATTTGATCGCGGTGCTGGTGCTGATAAAGTGATGGATCGTTTGATTCAATTTCATAATGTTGATTTTCAATGGGGAAATCATGATGTCCTGTGGATGGGTGCTTATGCTGGAAATCTAGCAAGTCTGGCAACATTATTACGGATTGCTGTCAAATATGACTATCTTTATGAATTAGAATCAGCTTATGGGTTAAATTTACGAGCTTTGTTTCAATTTTCTGAGGAACACTATAAAGAAAGCGAACAGTTCAGCCCTAGTGAGCGTGAGCTAGATGACCCACATGGGTTAGATAATCACAAACGATTATCTAAAGTACATCAAGCTTTAACAATTATCCAATTCAAACTAGAAGGGCAGATTATATCACGTCGTCCTGATTTTGATATGGATAGTCGAAACTTACTGAAGATGATTGATTTTGACAAGCAAACGATAGCCTTAAATGGTCAAGATTATCCATTAACTAATACTTGTTTTCAAACCATTTCACCCGATGATCCAAATCATTTGACTGATGCAGAAGGGCATGTGATGAAAACGATTTTAGCTTCTCTTCAAAAATCAGAAAAATTTCAACGTCATATGAAATTTTTAATTGAAAAAGTATCAGCTTACCTCGTTTATAACCGGCATTTACTTTATCATGGGTGTATTCCATTGACTGAATCTGGTGAGTTTTTATCGATGACGATGCCTGATGGTAGTTATTCAGGTCGTGCTTTACTCGATCAATTTGATCACTATATTAGAGAAGGTGTTCGTCATCTAGATATAAGTGATGATTATGCGACAGATTTGATGTGGTATGCTTGGGCTGGCAAATGTTCACCTTTATTTGGTAGAGCATCAATGACGACATTTGAACGCTATTTTATTAAGGATAAAAAGACACATAAAGAAATTGGCAATGCTTATTTTACTTTAAGAGATAATCGAGATACGATGATTAAAATTTTATCAGAATTTGGCTTAACAGATGAGCAATCAGTTGTGATTAACGGTCATACGCCTGTTAAGGTAGGTAATGGCGAAAGTCCAATTAAAGCAGATGGAAAATTAATGGTGATAGACGGTGGCATGAGCAAAGCTTATCAAAAGACCACTGGGATCGCAGGTTACTCTTTGTTAAATGACTCGTATGGGTTTAAAATCGTCACACATGCGCCATTTACGTCGATAGAAGAAATTTTAGCTAAAGGTAGGGGAAATGAAACTTTAGCCAATTTCTTAGCCGAAAAACCGCAACGTCGTTTAATCAAAGACACAACAATAGGCGATCAATTGCGCTCAAGTATTGCAGATCTAAATCTATTGATGGATTATATGCCATAGCTAAAAAACGTGAGTCTTAGACTCACGTTTTTTAGGTAAGAAATGCTGATCGATAGTTTAAAACTAACGCAAGGGAAATACCAATAAGTATGCTTCTAAAAATACCCTAAACTAATCTTCTTGACATTTATGCTTCACGATGTGTTAAATCGTACTGATTAAAAAAAGATGATGTATATTCACTTTTTCCGAACAATAAACCTTGTTTTCCGATATTTATCCGTTATTTACTATTAAAGTGATTAAAAAACAATTAGAATTGAGTTGTAATAAGTTTTTTATAAAAAAGGAGAATAACGTGGCGAAGCGAGCTTTAATTAGTGTGAGTGATAAAACTGGAATCGTTGAGTTTGCAACGAAGATACAAGATTTAGGCTGGGAGATTATTTCAACTGGTGGGACTAAAACAGCTTTAGATGCAGCTGGTATCGCAACGATTGCAATTGATGAAGTAACTGAATTTCCAGAAATGATGGATGGACGTGTGAAAACACTACATCCTAAAATACATGGTGGTTTATTAGCAAGACGTGATCTAGATACACACGTTTCAGCTATGAAAGCACATGATATTTCACCTATTGATCTAGTCGTCGTTAATCTATACCCATTTAAAGAAACGATTATGAAACCAGATGTTACTTATGCTGATGCGGTTGAAAATATTGATATAGGTGGTCCATCTATGCTTCGCTCAGCAGCTAAAAACCATGCTAGCGTGACAGTTATTGTTGATCCACTTGATTATGAAGTAGTTTTAGGTGAACTATCTGAAAATGCGGAGACTAACTATGAAACACGTCAACAATTAGCCGCAAAAGTCTTTAGACATACAGCTGCTTATGATGCTTTGATAGCAGCATACTTTACCGAACAAGTTGGGGTTGAAAAACCAGAAAAACTGACATTAACTTATGACTTGAAACAAGCTATGAGATATGGTGAAAATCCACAGCAAGATGCTGATTTCTATGAAACTGGTTTACCAGTCGCTTATTCTATTGCGCAAGCAAAACAATTAAATGGTAAAGAACTGTCATTTAATAATATCCGTGATGCAGATGCGGCAATTCGTATCATCCGTGATTTCACTGCACCTACTGTGGTTGCCCTTAAGCATATGAATCCTTGTGGGATTGGTACAGCAGGAGAGATAGAAACAGCATGGGATTATGCGTATGCGTCTGATCCTGTCTCTATCTTTGGTGGTATCGTTGTGTTAAATCGTGAGGTTGATGCAGCGACTGCACAAAAAATGCATGATATCTTCTTAGAAATCATCATTGCACCTAGTTATACTGATGAAGCATTAGCTATTTTAACGACTAAAAAGAAAAATTTACGTATTTTGGCACTTGATTTTGATCAACAAAAAGCTTCAGAACGTGAAGTAGAAGTAACAGGTGTTGTAGGTGGTCTACTGGTTCAAAATCAAGATACAACAGTTGAATTACGTGATAGTTGGGAACTTGTTACAAAACGTCAACCAAGTGAGCAAGAAGTAGCAGCGATGGAATTCGCTTGGCGATCAGTTAAGTATGTCAAATCAAACGGTATCATCATTACGAATGATCATCAAACATTAGGTGTGGGACCTGGACAAACGAATCGTGTTGCTTCTGTGAAAATTGCCATTGAACAAGCAGCAGATAGACTTGATGGTGCAGTATTAGCATCAGATGCATTTTTCCCATTTTCAGATAATGTTGAAGAGATTGCAAAAGCTGGTATTAAGGCAATTATTCAACCTGGTGGTTCAGTTCGCGACAAAGATGCTATCGATGAGGCAGACAAACATGGTATCGCCATGGTCTTCACAGGGGCACGTCATTTTAGACACTAAGATTAGTAAAGTAGTTTGCATAATAATAGTAGGCACATAAAAAACACCTATAAGATCAAATCTTATAGGTGTTTTTGCTTGTTAATTATTGATTCAAAGACGTGTCTAACTCTGAAATATTTGGCTTGTTGGCCCATCTTTCAGTGAAGAAATATTTGTTTATGTTGTAAGATGGATTTTGAGTTTTGCTTGTTAAGAAGTGATTGACATGATGATCCAATGTTAGCCATCCTGTCCACCCAAAGTGGATGGTATCTTGCATAAAGTAAGGCTTATTTCCGTCTTTAGAGAGATCAGTAATGTTGGTAAAGCCTTGTGAGTAGAGTTGGTAGCGTATTTTATCAACTGTTGTCTCATACATTTGTTTGCTTAAACCTGTATAGTCTTGCCATTTTCCATTGACTGGTGGAATAACAAACATCACATCAGTATGATTGCTAGCAAATTCACTTAATAATAATTGAAAATCGTTATATTCTGGAGATTTGACGTAAGAAAAATGTCTTTGACTATTTTTCAATTTAGGTAAGTTTTTTTTGATACGCTCAGTAAAAAATTCATTTGAAATTTCAAAATCGTTGTTACTTGTACGCTTTTCACCAAGTGCTATAGCTTTTTTGTGAAGTTTTTCCAGATTATATGGTTGTGGTAGTGATTTTGCTTCAGGTTTAATAATCTTATCAAAATTGTTACTGAACTGAAAACGTGCAAACAAAGCATCTTCGTGAACAGCTATAGTTTTTCTAAATTTAATTTGTAATAAATCTAAGCGATTTAACTTTTCACCTTTAGCAACTTTTTCCATGAATTTTACTAACGAATTATTGGGAGCTATTTCTAAAAATCGTTTAGCAGCGTATTTATCTTCAGAGGTATTTTTAGCATTCTCTAAAAAGTGATAGCCTTGATCACTAGCATAGTAAAAGTTAAAAGCATTTTGATTTTGTCCCATTTTGACAAACCACTGTGGGGAAATAACAAATACAGCTTTTTTGTTTTTAAGTTCAGGTTTGATTTGTTGCATGCCAAAGTAATGTGTTAGTGATTCTGCACCACTTAATCCGAGTAAAAATGGCGTATACTTTCGATGATAAGCTTCTGAAAGTACAGAAGGGTGCATAGAATCCAGCCTTGTCCATTCACTTGATCCAAAAAAAGGTACAAAACGGTGGTTCGGATCAGAGAGTGCTTGTTGTTTTAAAGCTGTATTTTTGAAGACGATAGGTGTCAAAGCGGTCGCTGCTCTTTTTTCTGTATACAAGTCATGTGATTGATTGACTGGTAAAAACAGCAAGAGTAGCAGTAATAGGGTGAGAGAAATAATAATGGGACCAAAAATATACCAAAGTCGCTTAAGCATTTTGTAATTCCTTAACGCCGTCAACTATTTTATTTCCTGTATTCCAGTCATCTCTCCCCATATCTGATACTGGAATTTTAATATTAAAAGTTGATTCTAACTCGATAACCAACTCAACTGTTCCCATAGAGTCTAAAACACCTGCATCAAAAAGATCCTCATCCATCATATCAGAAATATCTTCCATAAATAAGTTGTCAATAATCTCAATTACTGTTGTTTTAATGTCCATTTGTTTTCTCCTTTAAGCGTGATCATATTGCTATGCTATTAAAATGAATTATAGCAGAAGTAGCTGTTTATAGTGTTATGTATTATTTTGGTTGGGCAAATTTATTATGAAACCAAAGTGTATCTAGAAAGCCAGAGAAGATTAATAAACTGACCATAACCACATTAAATGTGATAAAGATACCAAGGGCATGTGTCCATTTATTATCTGGTAATGGTTTTTGTCCCGCCAATTTACGTGATTTATTGATCGTTTTCTTCTTTCGAATCCACCAGTCATTGATGATCAATCCGACACCGTGGAAGACACCATAAGTTACATAATACCAATGTAATCCATGCCAAAACCCCATTATAGTCATATTGATCAAGTAAGCAACACTTGATGTTGTATTACGATTTTTAAAGACTTTACGTTTCATCATGGTATAAACCAATCTCATGAAAACAAAATCTCTAAACCAGAAACTTAATGACATATGCCAACGATTCCAAAAATCTTTTAAATCTCTTGCTAAAAATGGTTTGTTAAAGTTGATAGGTGTCTTAATCCCCATGATGTATGAGATACCAACCGCAAACATAGAATATCCAGCAAAATCAAAGAATAAATCTAATCCCCAAGTATACATGTAAGCTATGGTTTTCCAATTGATTAGCCCACCATGAATTAAAGCTGATAGTTTAATTGGTGGAATAACATAGGTAACCAGTATGTACGAAATGATGTATTTATACAGAGCACCTAACATGAGGTACCAGACTGCCTTACCAATCATGTTAACATACTCGTCTTGACTTGGCACATTTAGATAATCGTCATTAAATCTACGATATCGATCAATAGGACCAGATGAAATAGTAGGTAAGAAAATCAAAAACCTAAACAGTGACCAGATGGTCACTGTGTTTAATTCACCATCACGTATTTCCATCACCATTGCAACAGTTTTAAAAGTCAGATATGAAATACCTAAGAAACCAAGAAGGGAATTGTGACCCACTACAATGGGGTTCAATTTTACAATAATAAGTGGCACAAGTGTCAATAATACACTAATATAGAAGATAAACTTGTTATCATGTTTTCGCCGATAGGATTGATAAAGCAGGACAACTGTAGATTGCCAGATGATAAAAAATACTAGAGCGAAAAATTGTTTATAGTGTGTACCACCAAACATTAAGCTGATGAATGCGATAGACACAAGTTCTTCATAAATAGGTAACCTTTTACCAAATAAAATAGCAATAATAATTGGTATAAGTGCTAAAAAGAGAATCGCAAGATAGTGTGGTGTACCATAAGGTTGCCAATTGGGAAGTGATTGTAGCAGCGCGCTCATCGATTATTCACCTCTGCTATCAAAGTTTTGATATCTATCTTTCCGTTTGGCGTAATTGGTAATGTTTCTTTATAGATAAAACGTGAAGGCATCATATAAGCCATCATCTCATCTACAAGCTCGGCCTTGATAGCTTTAGTTAGTGATATCTCTTTATCAAATTGTGCTTTTACACCTGGTTTAACGACAATATAGGCAAGTAGTTGCTGTACTTTATGTTGCGCATTATATCTTGGTACGGCAACGGCACTTTCAACATAGTTAGATAGATTTAAAACGTGAGCGACCTCTTCTAGTTCAATTCGGTAACCATTAAATTTAATTTGGAAGTCCATACGACCTTGGTAATGTAGCAACCCATTATCATCAAGTAAGCCTAGGTCCCCAGTATGGTAAGCTGGTTGACCATCTAACTCAAAGAAAGCTTGTTGTGTTTTTTCAAGGTTATTAATGTATCCTTTTGATACAGCAGGACCCGTTACGATAATTTCACCTGCAGTACCAGCTTCAAGTTTATCACCAGCTTCGTTTAAGATAAATGTTGGTGAATCTTTTTTTATATAACCGATTGGTAAACGATCAGCCTTGTTGATCATGTGATCTGTAATCGTCACTGCAGAAAAAGCAACGGTACTTTCTGTAGGCCCAAATGAATTGACAATTCTTGCATGTGGAAAACGTTGGCGTAATTTACTTGCCGTACTTACTGTTAATTCTTCACCACAGAAATAGAAATATTTCAGATCAGGCATGATCTCACTTGAAAAATCTTCAGATAACAAGACCATATCAGCAAAAGAAGGTGTAGACACCCAAACTTGGATAGGGAACTGTGGTAATACTGCAAATAAATCTTTAAAGTTTTCAGTTTTTGCTTTTGGTAAGGCGTATAAAGCGCCACCAACGGCTAATGCTGGTGCCCAAGACATAACAGATAAATCAAAAGAGTAAGGTGCTTGTGATAATATTTTAGCTTTTGATGGCAAGTTAAATTCAGGATCTTCAATTATCCAGTTAACAAAAGATAATAAATTATCATGTGAAATTTGTACACCTTTTGGTTGACCAGTTGTACCTGAGGTAAAGATGATATAGTAGGTATCGCTACCTTTGACAGGATGAGTTAATTGGTAAGGTGTTTTTTGAGCCAAAATCTGTGTCAATGATTCTGAGTCTATAATCGTGATGTCTAACGTAATTGGTAATGGTTGGACAGCAATTAGGGCGCTTGGCTTTGCAATTTCAATAATCGATGTTAGTCTCTCAGTAGTTGAATTGACATCAACTGGGATATAGGGATGACCTGATTTTGAGAGTGCAACAAACGCAACAAGCATATTATAATCTTGCCCACCAAATACCATAACAGGACTCTTATCAGTCAAGTTTAAGGTATCGATGTGAGCAGCAAGACTATCTGAATCTTGTTTAAGTCGCGCATAAGTATAGGTTTGTCCGAGTATATCGTAGACTATTTCTTGTGGTTGTGTACGTGCATAGTCGTCAAGCGTCACTATAAAATCTGAAACTGTCATATCTGTTCTTCTTTCTTTGTTTCTTTCAACTGATTAAAATTCATTATATATGAAGCTACCTTGTCCAACCCCAGTATAACTAAAAAAGTAAAGCAAGGCTAAGAAAATGAAAAAATAAAGTATGGTTTGTAAGATGAATTTAATCATCGGCCATTTATCTTGTTTTGGTAAATGCAAAAGGTACTGAATCACGTTTGTCTCCTATCTAAATTAATTAAGTGGAAATTATGATAATATCACTATATTTTCTGAAAACATTTC
>JAKDQI010000029.1 GCA_030454995.1 Pseudolactococcus plantarum
TATAAAGCTAAAAGTACATTGGATTTCCCATGTGCTTTTTTTATTTAGTAATTGGTCAGGTGGCTAACGACATATCTTTCTTTCCTGATTCAGATGGCTGGTAAGATGGTATCTGAATCACTTTTTTGATATAATAAGAACTATGACAGAATATTTGAGTGTATCAACATTAACTAAATATTTGAAGACCAAGTTTGATCGTGACCCTTACTTGGAAAGAGTCTTTTTGACAGGTGAAATTTCAAACTTTAGGCGACGTCCTAAGCACCAATATTTTGCGATAAAAGATGAAAAATCAATCATTCAGGCCACAATGTGGGGTGGTGTCTTTGCTAAATTAGACTTTGAACTTGAAGAAGGTATGAAAGTCAATCTAGTAGGCCGTGTACAACTTTATGAACCTGGTGGTTCTTATTCAATCATTGTTGAGAAGATGATACCAGATGGTGTAGGTGCCTTAGCGGTTAAACTTGAACAACTGAAGAAAAAATTAAGTGCAGAAGGGCTATTTAATCCTGATTTTAAACAGCAGATTCCAGCCTTTTCGAGAAAAGTTGGTGTTATCACTAGTCCAAGTGGCGCGGTTATTCGTGATATTATCACAACTATTAACCGTAGGTTTCCGATGATAGAAATCTTGCTATTTCCAGCTAAGGTACAAGGTGTCGGCAGTGCTGAGGCAGTGGTTAGTCGCATCAAAGAAGCGAATTTACGCACTGATTTAGATGTGTTAATCATCGGTCGTGGTGGTGGGTCGATAGAGGATTTGTGGGGCTTTAACGAAGAAATTGTTGTCAGAAGTATTTTTGAGTCAAAAATACCGATTATTTCTTCAGTGGGGCATGAAACAGATACAACGTTAGCAGATTATGTAGCGGATCGACGTGCTGCGACACCTACTGCAGCAGCAGAACTTGCGACACCGAATACAAAAGTAGATATTTTACAGTATCTCACGACCAGTGAATCGAGGCTGACAAGTACACTACAGCGTGCGATTATGAATCGGCAAGAAAACTTAGGAAGATTACAGAAATCAGTCGTATTTAGGCAACCAGAGCGTTTATATGATAGCTATTTACAAAATGTAGATCGACTCACACAGGAGTTAAGTCACAGACTTCGTCAGCATATCCAAAAACATCAACAAGCGCAAACTGTATTGACGACGAAATTATCGAGTTTACGTTTAAATCAAAAAGTTGCGCTATTACAAGATAAGCTAGATAATGATATTACGGCATTGCAAGCTAAAATGACTAGTTATCTTGAACAGCAAAAGCAACGTGCAGATGGTGCATATGAGCAGCTAACGTTGATAGATCCTGTTAAAATTATTAACCGTGGCTTCTCAATTGTGAGAACTCATGAGGGGCAAGTCGTTAAATCGGTGAAAGATGTGACTGGTGGACAACAATTAGCGATTGAAGTTTCAGATGGTATAGTAAAGGTAGAGGTGGATAAATAATGAGTAAGATAGCACAACAGGCTAGTTTTGAGGATAATCTGGGGGCATTAGAAGATATTGTTAAACGCCTCGAAAATGGTGATGTCCCTTTAGAGGAAGCAATAGCTGAGTTTCAAAAAGGGATGAAGCTATCTAAAGCATTACAGCAAACCTTAAAAGAAGCAGAAGAAACCTTAGTTAAGGTGATGGCTGATGATGGATCAGAGCAAGCATTTGATGGACAATAAACAATTTTTATCTGGCTTGACAGCTGTTTTTGATACCTTTTATGCTGATGATACGCTAGTCGATCATCTGACAAAAAGTATACAGTATTCTATCCAATCAGGTGGTAAAAGGATTCGGCCCTTATTTTTATTGGAGACCTTAAAAGCCTTTGGTATGACAATCAGTGAGGCGCATTTTAGAGTCGCAGCTGCTGTAGAATTAATCCACACAAGCTCTTTAATACATGATGATTTACCTGCTATGGATAATGATGATTATCGTCGAGGACACTTAACAAATCATAAAGTATATGGTGAAGCACAAGCTATCTTAGCCGGTGATGCCCTGTTATTGGATCCTTATTTATTACTATCTAGTGCGGACTTAAAAGCACCAGTCATCGTTGCCTTAGTAGCTGAATTAGCTTATGCGTCTGGCAGTCATGGTATGGTAGCAGGACAAGTCCTTGATATGGACGGCGAACAGCATACCTTAACATTAGATCAGCTAAAAAAAATTCATGCATTAAAAACAGGTAGGATGTTAACTTTTCCTTTTGTTGCAGCAGGGATTATTGCTAACCAAGATGATGAGATCATTGCATTATTACGTCAGTTGGGTGAAGCAGTAGGTCAGGCTTTCCAAATTCGTGATGATATCTTGGATGTGACAGCAACGTTTGAGGAGATGGGCAAAACACCTGGTAAAGATGTGGTTGCTGATAAATCTACCTACGTGAAATTATTAGGACTTGATGGTGCCAAGCAGGCTTTAACAGTGTATTTAGATACAGCAAGCGAGATGTTAACTAAGATTGAAACTAAAACTCAGTTGCTTGGTGAGCCTATATTAAAACAAATTGAAAGATTAAGAATTGACTAAAGAACGAGTAGACGTCCTAGCATATAATCAAGGACTTTTTGAGACACGTGAACAAGCAAAACGCGGTGTGATGGCAGGTATCGTCATCAATTCAGAAAATGGTGAACGTTTTGATAAACCTGGAGAAAAGATCGATGATGAGATAGCACTTGCCATCAAGGGAGAAAAGTTACCTTATGTCAGTCGAGGTGGGTTAAAGTTAGCTAGAGCCTTATCTTATTTTGGCTTAACTGTGTTAGAACAAACAACGCTTGATATTGGCTCATCTACTGGTGGCTTTACTGATGTGATGTTACAAGATGGTGCTAAATTGGTGTATGCTGTTGATGTTGGTACCAACCAATTAGCATGGAAAATTAGGCAAGATGCGCGTGTCGTGGTTATGGAACAGTTCAATTTTAGATATGCTAAAATTGAGGACTTTAAACATGATCTACCAACTTTCGCATCTATTGATGTGTCATTTATCAGCTTGTCTTTGATATTGCCAGCTTTATTTGATATTCTAATGACAGGTGGAGATGTTATCGCCCTAATCAAACCTCAGTTTGAAGCAGGTCGTGAACAGATTGGAAAAAATGGGATTGTCAAAGATCCTAAGATACATGAGTCTGTTATCAAGAATGTTGTTAATATGGCTAATGGGATTGGTTTTTCTACTATCGGTCTAACAAGTTCACCGATTAAAGGTGGGCATGGTAATATTGAATTCTTACTACATTTGTCTAAAGAAACAACAGTAGTTGATCATATCACTAGTGAGATTAGTCAGATCGTATATGATGCTCATGGAGAATTAGATGAAAAAAAGTGATCGAATTAAGTTAATCAAAAAAATATTAGTTGACAATGATATCATGACACAAGATGATTTAGTGACAGCCCTACTAGATTTAAAGGTGGCAGTGACGCAAGCAACCGTATCACGCGATATGCGTGAATTGAGATTAATCAAAGCACCTGCAAAAAATGGCGGCTATCGTTATGCCTTACCTGAAACCTATCTACCTAATTCTGATGAAGATTTGTTTAAATCAGTAGTTGAAGGGGTTAAGATACAAGGCAATCAACTTGCAATTAAAACGAGTCCTGGGTCAGCCATGATACTTAAAAAAAGATTATTATCACAATTTGAGGCATCAATTTTTACAGTGCTTTCTGATGATGATACCATTTTATTAATTGCCTTATCTGATGCTTACGCTAAACATATATATGACCAACTATCAATTTAAGTAACATGCCCTGGTGTGTTAACAAAGTATCAGTTGCAAGAGCGTTTATCTGTCGATATTGGTCATGCATAGTTGCAAAAGGAGTTGCGATGTTACAAGAAATATCAATCAAAAATTTTGCCATCATTGATACGATTGCTATGCAATTCGATCAAGGCATGACCATATTGACGGGTGAAACGGGAGCTGGGAAATCAATTATTATTGATGCCATGAATCTCTTGTTGGGGTCACGTGCACAAACGGCTTTTGTGCGTCATGGTGCGGATAAGGCTGAGTTAGAAGGCTTATTTTTTTATAAAGATAGTCCTGAGATCACACAACACCTGTCGACGCTTGGCCTAGAAAGCACGGGGGAATTAATCTTACGTCGAGAAATTTTTGCAAATGGCAGATCATCTTGTCGCATTAATGGTATGATGACACCATTATCAAGTTTACAGGCGTTAGGTAGATTGTTAGTAGATATTCATGGACAGCACGACCATCAAGAGTTAATGAATCCGGCTCATCATCTGGCTATGTTAGATGAATTTGGCGACAACTCGTTTATTAAGACTAAGGAAGCATATAAAAAGGCGTTTTCTGAGTATAAAACACTGCGTCAAAAGTTAGTAACTCTCAAAAAAAATCAAGCTGAGTTCGCCCAGCGTATTGATGTGCTAACCTTTCAAATCGATGAAATTGCAGCCGCGGATATTGACTTAGTGGCCGATGCAGGTATTTTTAAAAAACGGGACCAACTCACCTATGCTAATCAGATAATAGGACATCTCAACGCGGCTTACTACGCATTAGATGATGATACAACTGATAATGCCAGTTTATCGATGGTGAGAAATGCCATGAACGAACTAGAATCAGTGAGTCGTTTTGATGAAGAAACGTATGCTAAATTAGCTGAAAAGATAGCTGATGCTTATTATTTGTTAGAGGACGTATCAGCAGATTTAGAAAAACGAATTGATGATTTAGAATTCAATCCTTCTGAGTTAACCCTGATTGAAGATCGTATTTCTGTTTTGACGACATTAAAGAAAAAATATGGTCCAGAGCTAGCTGATGTCTTAAACTACTTAGACAATTGCCAGAAGGAACTTGCTAGACTAACTGGTGATGACAAGGGTTCAGAATCTCTAGAATCGACTTTTAAAGCAGCCGAACGCGTACTGATTGAGCAAGCAGATGCCTTAGCTAAAGCGAGGGGTGAGTTAGCTGAACGCTTGGTAAAAGATGTTAAGTTAGAACTTGCTGATCTTTACATGGAAAAAGCTGATTTTAAAGTGATGTTTGCGCCTGCAAAATTTTCTGGTAATGGTAATCAACATGTTGAGTTTTTTATTCAAACCAATCCTGGAGAAGGTTTTAAACCACTTGCTAAAACAGCTTCTGGTGGAGAGTTAAGTCGGATAATGCTTGCGATTAAGTCAAGTTTTGCAAGACGAGAGAATAAAACGTCTATCGTTTTTGATGAAGTAGATACTGGTGTATCAGGTCGTGTTGCACAAGCAATCGCAAATAAAATACATAAGATTTCCCAAAGTGGCCAAGTGCTGTGTATTTCACATTTACCACAGGTTGTGGCGATAGCTGATGTACAGTATCATATTGACAAGGTACAAGAGGCTGATAGAACAACCTCAAACGTTAAGAAATTAACGCTAGAAGAACGTACTATTGAAGTAGCTAAGATGCTTGCGGGTGATGACATTACACCGGAAGCACTAGCACAAGCAAAAAAATTATTAGAAAAATAAAAAAATGAACCGAGAAAATTTAAAAACAGCAAAAAGAATCGTCATCAAAATAGGCACGTCAAGCCTTATTTTAGATAACGGAAAAATAAATCTGAAAAATATCGACGAACTTGCTTTTACCTTATCAAGTCTACAACATGAAGGCTATGAAATTATTTTGGTAACTTCTGGTGCGATTGGTGTCGGACTAAATGTCTTAGGCATGACTAAGAGACCGTCCGATATCGCACAACAACAAGCTTTAGCAGCTATCGGACAAGTCGAGTTGATTAGTCTCTACAATCAAATATTTGGTCGTTACCAACAAAAAGTGTCACAGTTTTTGTTAACCAATGATGTGATAGCTTTTCCGGAAAGTCGTAAAAATGCGACTGAAGCCCTGAATGCGATTTTAAGATTAGGGATTATTCCTATCATTAATGAAAATGATGCCGTAAGTGTTGATGAAATGGATCATAGAACTAAATTCGGTGATAATGATAGATTAGGTGCAATAGTCACGACGATATCAGATGCTGATTTGCTGATCATGTTATCAGATATTGATGGCTTATTTGACAAAAATCCTACTATATTTGATGACGCTAAGTTGATTGATAGTGTGTCAGAAATTACAGATACACTTATGAAATCAGCTGGAGGCGCAGGCAGTCGATTTGGTACAGGTGGTATGACCAGTAAATTAGAAGCAGCCAAAATCATTTTTGAGGCTAATAAGCAAATGGTTTTAACAAACGGTGCTAGAATTTTTGAAATTAGAGACATTATATCTGCTAAAAAGAAAGGGACCTATTTTGGACAATAGTCAATTTGCCGTCATCACATCAGCTGAGTTTGCTGATTTTGTGGTGAGGCGTGAAGACATTCATTTCCAACAAACAAAAGCGTTTGGTGATTTACAAGCAGCTATTGGACATCAACCGTTTTACTTTGCGGTTAAGCGTGATCAAGTCATCGTAGCGGCTATGCTTGTCACGCTTGCTAAAGTTAGATTTGGTTTTTTAGCAGAGGCACATGGTAACCCGTACTATTCAAAAACTGCAACTGATAATACCATACTCATTTCTGGTGCTAAAGCTATCTTGAAAAAACATGGTGTATTGAAATTAATCGTTCACTCTAATCAAATGATAGAGCAATATGATGATAATTGGGAAAAAGTAGCAGATTTCAATCAAAATTTAGATGAGTTTTACGGAAAATTAGGATTTTCAAAAGCGAGTTTGAGTGACTTTGAAAAAGGCTTTAATTTCAATTATAGCAAGGACTTGACGGGGTTTGAAAATTTTGCTAAACTTGAAAAATCATATAAGAAAAATGGTCTTCAAACGATTAAAAAAGCTAGAAAACTAGGCATAAAAATCTGTGAAGCAACATATGATGAATTAGCTGATTTTAAAAAAGTTGTGGATGAAGCTGGCGAACGCAGACAGTTTTCAACACGAGATTTAGCCTATTATCAGGCAGTTTATCAAGCTTTTGGTGATCAGGTGAAATTTGTTTTAGCTAAGCTCAATTTTAAAACTGAGCATGAGGCGAATCAGCTGGCACTTGATGCCGTATATCAAGAGATTGAACAAGCCAAAGCTCAAAATAAGAAAAAGAGTATCGATACGCTAAATCAAAGAGTTTCCCGACTTGATAAATTTAATGTTGAACTAAAAACATTAGCTCAGACCTATGGTGATCGTGATGTTATCCTAGCGGCAGCACAATTTTTCATCATGCCAAATGAAGTTATCTATATGTTTAGTGGGATGTATGATGACTTTAGAGAATTTTCAGCCCCTTTCTTGATTCAAGATTATATGTTAAACTATGCCTATAACCACCAAATTAATCAGTATCAATTTATGGGCGTTAACGCACCAGATAATCCTGATCAGGGTGTTTTGAAGTTTAAGCAAAATTTTAAAGGCTATATCTGGCAATCCTCAGGTAACTATGAGTTGGTTGTTAAGCCGATGTTAAACAAGATGACAAAAATTTTAAAATTAATCATCAAGCGTTAGAAAGTAGTCATCCAATCATGAAATTTATTACAAACGTAACAGCAGAAGCACATGACGAATTCGTCAAACAAAGTCCACTTAATCATTTATTACAATCAAGTACTTGGGCTAAGGTAAAAGACAACTGGTCATCAAAAATTGTTGGTGTCACTAACGATGATGATGAGCTTATTGCCTCGTCTTTAGTCTTAATCAAGACATTGCCTCTAGGCTTTACCATGTTTTATGCACCACGTGGCCCGATAATGGATTATCATAACCATGCACTTGTTCAGTTCTTTTTCAAATCACTCAAGCAATTTGCTAAAAAACACAAGGCTTTATTTATCAAAATTGATCCTGCTGTTTTGTATCGAACTGCTAAATTTGGGCAGAAAGAACCTTCGGAAGTACTGACAGAAGCGCTCGAAGTGATTGGGACAATCAAAGCAGCCGGTGCTGAACATGTTGGCTTTAATTATGTCATGAAAGAAACGATTCAACCTCGTTTTCAAGCAAATGAACCACTGACAGATGATATGAATCAAATATACCCTAAGCATGCTAAACGGATTATGAAAGATGCCATTAATCGTGGGGTGACGGGTCGTCGTGTTGATATATCTATGCTACCAAAATTCAGTCAAGTTGTCAGTATGACTGAGACACGTAAAGGTGTTGCGCTAAGAAATAGTGATTATTTCGAGCAGTTGATGACTTTATATGGTGAGGATGCTTATCTACATTTAGCTGAGGTGAATCTTAAAGATAAATATGCTGAGTTGCAAGCACAGCTAAAACAAATAGAAAAAGATATCGCTGAAACACCAGAAAATCAAAAGAAACGCTTTAATCGGTTAAATGATCAAAAAAAATCTACAGAGAAATATCTGAAAGAATTTGCTGATTATGATACAACACAAGATGAACCGACAGTGATTGCTGGCATTCTTTCTATCAAATTTGGTAATACGATGGAAATGCTTTATGCAGGCATGAACGATGAATTTAAAAAATTCTATCCACAATACTTGTTATACCCTAAAGCTTTTGAAGATGCTTTTCAAGCAGGAGCTGTCTGGGCAAACATGGGTGGTGTCGAAGGAAACTTAGACGATGGTTTATCTAAATTTAAGAGTAATTTCAATCCCGATATTCAAGAACTCATCGGGGAATTTAATATTCCAGTGAATGGCTTATTATATAAATTAAGTAACCTAGCCTATAAACGTCGTAAGAATAGGAAATAAAGTGAGGTAGTCAGATGATCAATCTATTAGGAAAACAAGCAAAAAAAGCATCTATCGAGTTAGCTAAACTCTCAACTGTTGAAAAAAATACATTTCTTAATGCATTGGCACAAGCATTAGTTGATCAAACAGATTTTCTAGTTGAAGAAAATAGTAAAGATTTAGCTAATGCAGCAGATAATGGTATTGACGATGTGATGATTGATCGTCTGAGACTCACACCACAACGTATCATAGATATGGCAGAAGGTATTAAGCAGGTCGTAGCATTATCTGATCCTGTAGGTAGAGTCATTGATGGCTTTACGACTTTAGATGGGTTGAAAATACTGCAAACACGTGTACCATTAGGTGTTGTGGGTATTATTTTTGAAAGTCGTCCCAATGTGACGATTGATGCATTCACATTATGTTTTAAGACTAACAATGCAGTAATTTTACGTGGTGGTAAGGATGCCATTAACTCTAATAAAGCGTTGATTCAGGTGATAAAAGAAACACTCACAGCTCAAAACATCACGGAATATGCTGTTGGCTTAGTCACAGATACGAGTCACGAAGTAGCTAGAGAAATGATGCTTGCTACGCAATATCTAGATGTTTTGATTCCACGAGGGGGAGCCGGCTTAATCAAAACGGTTAAAGAACAGTCTCGTGTACCGATCATCGAAACAGGTAGTGGTAATGTGACAATATATGTAGATGAATTCGCTGATTTAGAGATGGCTATTAAGGTCATCATTAATGCTAAAACGCAAAGACCAAGTACGTGTAATGCTGCAGAGAGTCTAGTTGTGCATGAAAAAGTTGCAGCAACTTTTTTACCAAAATTACAAACCGCTATCAATGCTGTACAGCCGGTTGAATTTCGTTTAGATGAGGTATCTCAGCGTTTTATGACAGGTACACCAGCAACAGAAGAAGACTTTGCGACAGAATATCTGGACTACATCATGTCAGTAAAAGTTGTGTCTGATATAGACCAAGCGATTGCACATATTAATCGTTATAGCACGAAACATTCTGAGAGTATCATTACAGATAATATTGAGCATGCGGAACAATTTCAAGCTGAGATTGATGCTGCAGCAGTTTATGTAAATGCATCAACTAGATTTACAGATGGCTTCATGTTTGGATTTGGTGCAGAGATAGGTATTTCAACTCAAAAATTGCACGCTAGAGGACCAATGGGATTGGAAGCACTGACTTCTTACAAATATCTCATAAATGGAACAGGTCAAACTAGAAATTAATCCTTTGAAAGTGGTGTTTCAAAGCAGAAGTTATCTGATAGATAGCCCAAGTTAATATTACATTTCCTTAAAAATCTAGATATTACTAGATTTTTTTGTTATAATAAAGGGTGTTTGAATGAGTCAGTAATACCCCTATTTAGAAAGTGATCCAATATGTTAGAACAAACAACTTTTAAGCACGATACTGTTCTACTTCATGAAACTGTTGATATGCTTGAAGTTAAACCTGATGGGATCTATATTGATGCCACACTTGGGGGAGCAGGTCATAGTGAGTATCTGCTAAGCAAGCTCACAACCGGTCATCTCTATGCATTTGACCAAGATGAGACAGCTCATTTAAATGCTAAAATAAGATTAAAAACACAGATAGCTGACGGTCGTGTCACCTTGATAAAAAATAACTTTCGACATCTTAGAGAATGCTTAGGAGAATTAGGTGTTACAGAATTCGACGGTATTATCTATGATTTAGGTGTGTCTAGTCCACAGTTTGATGATAGTCAACGTGGATTTTCATATAAAAAAGATGCTAGATTAGATATGCGCATGGACCAATCTCAGCAATTGACAGCACATGATGTTGTGAACACTTATGCCTTTAATGATTTGATGAGGATTTTCAGTCGTTATGGCGAAGAGAAATTCTCTAAACAAATTGCCAGAAAAATTGAACAAGTCAGGGCAGTTGCGTCTATTGATACAACTTTAGCATTAGCAGAGGTTATCAAATCAGCGCTACCTCAAAAAGAATTAAAGAAAAAAGGTCATCCGGCTAAACGTATTTTTCAGGCCATCCGCATCGAAGTAAACGATGAGTTGGGTGCTGCGGCAGAATCTATCGAAACAGCTATTCATATGCTGAAAAAAGATGGTAGAATTTCAGTGATTACTTTTCATTCGTTGGAAGATAAACTAACAAAATCTTTATTTAAAGAATATTCGACTATTGATATTCCAAGAGGGTTACCGATGGTACCTGATGATATGAAACCACTGTTAAATTTAGTGAATCGAAAACCAATCATTGCAACGCAAGATGAATTAGCTGATAATAATCGCGCACATTCAGCGAAACTTAGAGTTGCGCAAAAAAATTAAACCTTAGTTTGTTTTTGATAATGATATCTCTAGTTATTTTAGTCATGAAACGATTACTTAGGCGATACGATAATAATTGATAGGAAGGACAACATATGGCTGCGAAACCAAAAAAATATTTTGATATAAAAACCGCTAATAAAAATGGTAGTTTTAATATTGCCGCAGATTCTATTGCGCCAGAGCTGTTTAAGCGTAAGTTTCGTAATTTAATCTTTGTTGAAAAATGTTTTTATCTTTCTATCATATTTTCTGTGATTATGCTGTCAATTGCTATGGTATATGTCAGGACTAAAATTATTGAAGTGGAACAGGATACCTTAGATATTCAGTCGAAAGTGTCAGATAAACAAGATCAGATTAAGACATATGATCAAAAAATTAATGAACTGATGGGTAGTGACCGTGTCACAAAACAGGCAAATGATAATGGGATTAAGTCTAACCCGAACAATGTAATGAAGGCTAGTGAATAAATGATAAAATTTTTAAAAAACATTGTAACATTTCCTTTTAAAAAAGTTGCAATTAATGCATCAAAAACGCATTTAAGCCCACAAGCCAACCGTAAACGGATTGCGCAGGATATTTTATTTCTCGTAATCATAGTGTTTACGGTTTTTCTTGTTAGATTTTCATGGATTATTGTTACAGATTCTACTAATGGTGTCAAATTATCCACACTAGCTAAAGCCAACTATTCAGAAACGAGCACGATTTATGCGAAACGTGGGACTATTTTTGATAGACAAGGTGTGCCTATTGCGACCGACTCTAGTGATTACTCTATTTATGTCATTTTAGATAAAAACTATGTATCAGCTGAGGGTAAGAAATTATATGCTAGCTCAGACGAGTTTGATGCAATTGCTACAATTTTTAAAGATCAACTAGATATTGATCCCAAATATACTAAAGATCAACTGACAACACCAAAATTAAGTCAAGTTGAGTTTGGGACTAAAGGTAAGCATATATCGTTTGCCAAGAAAGAAGCAATTGAAAAAGCGATTAAAGATAAAAATATAGAGGGTATTGGTTTTCTTTCACATCTTGCGCGATCTTATAGTGGGAATTTCGCTTCTAATTTTATTGGTCTAGCTGGATTAAAAGATGGTGATGATGATACCAAAGGGTTGATAGGCCAGTTTGGGATAGAAGCTTCATTAGATGGTGTATTGTCTGGACAAAATGGTGTTGAAACATTAGAAAAAAATAAAAATGGTCAGACCTTACAAGGGATTGCAAAATCAATAAAACCTGCTAAAGATGGTCAGGATGTTTATACAACGTTAGATTCTAAACTTCAAACCTATCTAGAGACTTTGATGGATGAAGCGATGCAAAAATCAGGTGCACCTGAATTAGTCGGTACACTTGTTAAAGCAGATACTGGAGAAATTTTAGCGACTACCCAACGTCCAACTTTTAATCCATCAACGCAAACAGTTATTGGACCTAAAAATGACAAAGTTTCAGATAAACAAAACTTAAATCAACAAAGTAATTTACTTTATCAAGCCATGTATGAACCAGGATCAACTTTTAAACTGTTCACGATGTCAGCTGCTATCGAAAACGGTACATTTGATCCTAATGCAACTTATTCAAGTGCTCCGATTGTGGTAGGTGGAGCAACTGATGCACCGATTAGTGACTGGGATGTTAGCACTCATCCTAATGGATTGATTCTGACCTATCCTCAAGGTTTCTCACATTCATCAAATGTAGGAATGTCGAAATTACAGATGGCTATGGGAGATAAGACCTGGGACGAGTATTTAAACCGTTTTAAATTTGGTAAGCCAACCTTGATGGGACTTGGTGGGGAAGCAATAGGTAAACTACCAGATGATAATATCGTTTCTCAGGTCAATTCGGCTTTTGGTCAAGGTATTTCGGTAACAGAGACACAGATGTTACGAGGATTTTCTGCCGTAGCCAATGGCGGTAAGATGCTTGAGCCGCAATTTATTTCTAAAATTGCAAGTGTTGATTCACAGCGTATTGCAAAACCAGAGATCATTGGTCAGCCAATTAGTAAAAAGACAGCGGATTCTGTATTAAAATATATGGTTAGTGTTGGGACTGATAATGTTAACGGAACAGCTTATGACTGGAACAATTCACAACCCTATTTCAGAGTTGGTGATAAAGAAATATCAGTTAAGACAGGGACCGCGCAGGTTGCCAACCCAACAGGTGGTTACTACGAAGGAACAACTGCTTATCTCTACTCTGCTGTAGCTATGGTACCCTCTGTTAATCCAGATTTTATTTTTTACATGACAGTTAAGTTACCACAGCACTGGTCACTATCTTTTATTTCAGATGTCGCTAATCCTTTACTGGAAAGAGCTTATGAGCTTAAGTCAGAGATAGATGCATCACAAGAGCAGCCTACAAATGAATTAAAAATTGCAATGAAAGATTACTCTGGAAAACCAGTTAATAGTACAGTTAACTTATTACGTCAAGAGATTTTACAACCAGTTGTGATTGGATCAGGTACTGTCATTAAAGATCAAGCTATTTCAGCTGGTACCAAGTTGGGTGCTAATAAACGTGTACTCCTATACACAGGTGGTAAAGCTGTCATGCCTGATATGCATGATTGGTCCAAAGAAGACGTTGAAACTTTTGTCAAATGGACTGGTGTGACAATTAGCTATAAAGGATCTGAAAAAGGTCAAGTTACAGATCAAAATATTAAGATGAATCAAGAACTCAAGAAGGGTCAAAAACTGACGGTGACACTTAAGTAACGCTTACTTAGGTTAAAACCGTATAAAGATTAACGGAAATTAACTATGACATTACATTTACTTATTGCTGGAATTGTGTGCTTTATTGTGACACTATTTTCCATCCCATATTTTATACAATTTTTCCATAAAGCAAAAATTGGTGGACAACAGATGCATGAAGATGTCAAACAACACGCAGCAAAAGCAGGTACGCCTACTATGGGAGGATTTGTGTTTGTTTGTGCTAGTTTGATTATTTCGCTCTTATTTGCGATAGTTTTAGGCGAGCTAACCTCTAATTTTATTATTATCTGGTTTGTGTTTGCGATGTTTGCTATCGTTGGGTTCTTAGATGATTTTTTAAAGATTTTTCGCCAAATTAATCAAGGTTTAACTAGCTTACAAAAAATGCTGGCGCAAATCGTCACTGGTGTTATCGCCTATCTTATCTATCTGCATGAGGGTGGTAGTAATTTACTACACATCGTCGGTATCGAGTTTAATTTGGGGTGGTTTTTCATTGTCTTTGTCATATTTTGGTTAGTTGGGTTTTCAAATGCAGTGAATCTAACGGATGGTATTGATGGCTTAGCGACGATTTCAGTTGTCATTTCTTTGACTGCCTATGGTATCATAGCAGCATATCAAAGTCAGTTTGATATTTTATTACTTATTGTGACGATTATTGCTAGTTTACTTGCCTTCTTCATTTTTAATCACAAACCAGCAAAAATATTTATGGGTGATGTTGGTAGTCTAGCTCTTGGTGGTTTACTAGGGATCATCTCGATTCTTTTGAATGTTGAGTGGACTTTATTACTAATTGGTATTGTGTATGTTTTTGAAACTGTCAGTGTGATGTTACAAGTCTCTTATTTTAAACTCACACATGGCAAACGAATTTTCAGAATGACACCTGTCCACCATCATTTTGAACTTGGTGGCTTGACTGGAAAAGGTAATCCATGGTCTGAGTGGCAAGTAGATGCTTTCTTCTGGTCTATTTCATTAGTAGGTTCATGCATAGCACTTATCATTTACTTTATGTGCATATAGCAGCAGTAACCTATTATATAAACGTGTGAGGTCTTTGGCTCACACGTTTTTTTTGAACTTAAGTTACTTGTCTTATCAAAGCACTTTTATATTATGAAACTATCTAATATATGTTATAATAATCTCAACTGACTAAGCTTTTTGAAGATAAAGCATGACTTTAAACGTATAGGGGTCAAGTCAATTAAGTAGACAAGAGTGTCGATTAATGACACATAAAAGCATAAGTTGGTGTTATGGTAGCTAAGTGTTTAATAGCTAATCTAAATAATAGGCTAGACATAACGAAGAAAGTAGATAAGAATGAGCATTTCGAAAAAATATTTAACAAATCGTGTGACGGGTGAGTTGGGGGAGGCAAGTGCTATCTATTTCCCTAGTACCTTCGATGAAGTGAAATCAGTTGTGAAGATGATTCATCAAAATAAACAAGAGCTGATTACTATTGGTGGTCATACAGGACTTTCAGGTGCAACATTTCCTGATAATAAACAAGTGCTGATGAGTTTAGAAAAACTCAATCGCATTATTAGTCTAGATACTGAGACATTAACGCTCACCGTTGAAGCAGGCGTAACGATTGCACAAATTGCTGAATTTTTGGCTGATACTCCATTTTTTTATGCACCAGATCCAGGAAGTAAAGCAGCAAGTATCGGTGGTAACGCAGCTACAAATGCTGGTGGGATGAGAGCTGTTAAGTATGGTGTGACACGTGATAACATTCGTGCCATGCGTGTACTATTAGCGGATGGACAAGCCATGCAAGTTGGGTCTATTAACCGTAAAGATAGTTCAGGTTACGATCTTAAAGATATTTTTATCGGTAGTGAAGGTACCTTAGGTGTGATTACAGAACTTGATTTGAAAATTCAGCCTAAACCAAAATACCAACGCGAGATTCTCTTAGGATTTGATGATTTAACACAACTATCCCCTAATATTTTCACGATCTTATCAAGTGGCCTGGTTCCAGCAACGTTAGAATTTTTCGAGCGTGACAGTATTGCTTATTCAGAACGTGGGTTGAAGTTGACATTTCCAGATATTGATGGGCAAGCTTTTCTACTGATTACCTTAGATGGGAATGTAGCCGAGCAGTTAGATGCAGAGATAGCTTACCTGAAAACGTTGAGCCCACATGCCTTAGTGTTGACAGATGAAGTAACTAGACAAACAATGTGGCAACTGCGGGGCGCTATCGTCTCTAGTGTTGAACAAGAGAGCCTACAAGAGCCGTTAGATGTTGTTGTCCCAGTTAATAAAATTGCCAGTACAATTATTGAACTTAAAGCATTAGCTATTTCAGAAGGCCTGTCAGCCATCTTCTTTGGACATGCTGGAGATGGTAATATTCATGCTAATATCATCAAAGGAGATCTCAGTGATGATGAATGGGAAGTGAAACTAAGTCATTACTTAGATCAACTTTATGCACTCATCGCAAAAGTTGGTGGCAAACCCTCTGCGGAACATGGCATCGGTATCCTCAAAAAACCTTATTTTGAAAAATATATCGCTGAAGCTGAGCTTTCTACCATGAAAGCGATCAAGCAAGCCTTAGATCCAGATAATTTGCTAAATCCAGGGAAGATTTTTGATCTGTAAACGGTCATATCGAATCATCTACAAGGTTAAAGATAGAGCTGATAGACGAATACATACATCATAGTTTAGGGATATGGCATGTTGGTTAGTCAGTATCGTCGTCGGCAATTTAGGTGAAGATTTAATCCAAAACCTCTTGAATAGTTGACGAATTTCTGATATACTATTTAAGTGCGTAATGGACGCATACAAACCGCTCATCCGCTGAGACATGTGTCAAGGACACGAATACTACGGTAAGTTTTAAGATGAGTAGAAGAGGAGAAAAATAATGAATCCATTAATCGAAGCAATCAATGAAGGTCAACTTCGCAGCGACATCCCTGCATTCCGTCCTGGTGACTCTGTGCGTGTTCACGCTAAAGTTGTCGAAGGAACGCGCGAACGTATCCAGCTTTTTGAAGGTGTTGTTATTGCCCGTAAAGGTCAAGGTATCTCAGAAACTTATACAGTTCGTAAAATTTCAAACGGTGTTGGTGTTGAACGTATCTTCCCAATCCACACACCACGTGTTGAAAAAATCGAAGTTATCCGTTACGGTAAAGTACGTCGTGCTAAACTTTATTACCTCCGTGCACTTCAAGGTAAAGCAGCGCGTATCAAAGAAATCCGTCGTTAATATATCGGTGTTAAACCCTTATTTTATAAGGGTTTTTCTTATGTCTTTGAAAAGGTGTGGTAGGTGATTTTTAACGGAAATATCGTTTGGTGGGCGAATGGTGGGCGAGTTTTATTTTAGCGTAAAAAAAACTCATCAGAGTAACTCCAATAAGTCTTTAGTATCGCTTTTCATTTTGTTGGTAATATGAAGGTAAATTTCACGAGTAATTTTCTCGCTAGCATGTCCAACTCTTCTTTGGATAATGTGAAGTGGTACACCTATTTCTGCCAGCTTTGAGATATGTGTATGTCTGAATATGTGTGTTGAGATTTTACGATCTTCAGCAAAACCCATTCGCTCCTTGTGAGCCCTCAAATATGCGTTAATAGCATTTAGTTGAATTGGGGTATTGTTAGATGTAGTAAACAGAAAATTGCTGTGAGGGCTAAGAGAGAGCGCCCCCCGATAGATTTCAATTGCTTTCTTACTGAGGTCAACCTCACGCATACCACTAGCAGTTTTTGTCTCAGTAGACTTAACTTGATCAGCAATTTTTCTGCCATGGTATTCTAGTGTGCCAGTAACTTTGCAGTATTGCCGGTCATCTGATATGATAACATCACTCTTTTGCATAGCACTACCTTCACCTGCTCGAAGACCATTAAGATATAGCCATTGGCAAAGTAGGTAGTATCTTGTATTATGCCCTTTTAAATAATCCATAAGTGATTTTAGCTCATTTGATTCCAAATAGAATTCAGTGACCATGGTTGCATCTTTTATTTTTTTGGGAATGACAGCTGAAACTGCAGGATTGATTTTTAGATGACCATGGGAAATTCCATATTCAAAAATGGCTTTAAGTCTAGTTTTGAGTATCTTAGCATAGCTTTCAGAAATATCACGATCTCCAAAAACTAAATTTTCAATCTCCTTGTTCAGATAAACTGTGGTAATCTTATGAACAATAGAATCAGGTCCTACGGCTTCAATCAAAATTTTAAGGTTTGCCTTGATAGATAATCTTGAATTATCTTTAACTTGTTTTATGTAGAAAGTTTCCCATTTAATAGCTAAGTCTTTAAATGTTATTGGAACAATTTTTCTTGATTCATTTTGTTTGAGTTTTGATATTTTAGTTAATAGTAACTTTTGAGCTTTACTACGAGTTTCTCTTGTATTCTTGTCTAAAGTAACAGATACTGTTTTTTCTTTCTCTGTTAAATTGTCTATGAATTTTTCACGAAAAAGAAATTTTCCATTTGCTTTTTGTTCTATCCACATTGGCTTATGCCCCTTTCTGTGGTAAAATGGGTATAGT
>JAKDQI010000003.1 GCA_030454995.1 Pseudolactococcus plantarum
TTGGGTCATTCCCACTTTTTTCCCTAAGATTCCTTTTGTCATTAGAGTTCCTTTCTTATAGTTTGATTTCGATGTTTACACCACTTGGTAAATCGAGTTTCATCAAGCCATCAACAGTTTTTTGCGTTGGGTTAATGATGTCGATCAAGCGTTTGTGTGTACGCATTTCGAATTGTTCGCGTGAATCTTTGTATTTATGAGTCGCACGGATGATAGTGTAAACTGAACGGTCAGTCGGTAGTGGGATTGGACCTGCTACAGATGCCTCAGTACGTTTCGCAGTTTCTACGATTTTTTCAGCCGCTTGATCAAGGATACCATGTTCGTATGCTTTCAAACGAATGCGGATTTTTTTGTTTGCCATTATTTCTCCTCTCGTCTATTTCTTAGAATAGGCTAGCTCCACGGGAAAACTAATACATGATGCGTGGCAACGCATCCGGGTGTATCACAACCTCTCGCTTCATCGCTACATACTACGCTTTACGCAGTACTTTCCTATGATACCAAAATATTTACAGTTGTGCAAGTCTTTTCACATTTATTATTTTTTATGTTATAATGTCCCTATATTATATGGGAGGTTTTTAATGTTAAACGAATTTAAAGCATTTATTTTAAGAGGAAATGTGCTTGACTTGGCAGTCGGTGTAATTATCGGTGGTGCCTTCACAGCAATCGTCAAATCTTTGGTTGATAACTTAATCAATCCACTAATTGGTATCTTTGTTCAAAATGGTGCGCTTGCTAAACTTACTTTCAAGTTAGGTAACGCAACTTTTGCTTATGGTAGTTTTCTAAACGATGTATTAAACTTTTTAATTACAGCATTTATTGTTTTCATTTTAGTTAAATCAGTTAACAAACTTTTTGTCTCAACTAAAAAAGCTGATGAAGAAGTTGTTCAAGAAGATCCATTGGATATCCAAAACAAAACTTTACTTGAAATTCGTGATTTGTTAAAACAAAAATAAATCGTACTTATTATAGTATAGTAAACAAAAAACTTGTTTAGTCGACTAAACAAGTTTTTTTATTTTCGGTTAGTTACTCATTAATCATCTTTAGTATCTTTATCAAACCCTAAATATGTTTCCACTGCTGATTGCATATCTGCACAAGCCACAACTGTTTCGTGTAAGACTGGTGCACCAAACAAATCTGATACAGCTTTGGGCAATGTTACCTTAGATAAGTCTGCTAATTTCTCAACCAACTCGAAATCATCTTCTTGACCTGTCAGCTCAGTTAAACTACCAACCACTGCTTTCGGAAATTTATAAGGACTAGCAGTTGACGCAATTACGGTAGGCGTTTTATCATCACCAGTTGCTGCGACATACTTTTGATAAACCGCACTCGCTACAGCTGTATGCGGATCTTCAATATAATGGTCTTTTTCATATGCTGATAATATCCGCTCTGAAATTTCTGTTTCATCAGCAAAATCAGCATAAAAACCGTCTAGCTGGGCTAGCATATCAGGAGAAATTTCATATTCACCAGTAGTTTGCAAATCTTTCATTAATTTCGCTGTCTTCACATCATCATCATGTGTCAAATGGAAAATTAAGCGCTCTAAATTTGACGATACAAGAATATCCATAGATGGAGAACTTGTCACAAAGAACTCACGATTTTTATCATAGGTACCAGAGTGGAAGAAATCAGTTAATACATTATTTTCATTAGAGGCGCAGATTAGCTTGTTAATCGGTAAGCCAATTTGTTTAGCATAGTAGGCTGCTAAAATATTACCAAAATTCCCTGTAGGGACTGTGATATTTATTTTGTCGCCACTTTTAATCACCTGTTTTTTAACTAATTGCGCATAAGCATATATATAGTAGGTGATCTGTGGTACTAAACGTCCAATATTCATAGAGTTAGCACTTGAAAATTGTTTGTGATGTGCAAACATCTCCTCACGTAGTGATGTGTCATTGAACATCGCTTTTACATTCGTTTGCGCTTCATCAAAGTTACCATCGATAGCAATAACTTTGACATTATCACCGACTTGCGTCGTCATTTGTCGCTCTTGAATTTTAGAAACGCCATCTTTTGGATAAAAGACAATGATTTTAGTCCCAGGTACGTTAGCAAACCCTGCCATAGCAGCTTTTCCTGTATCACCAGAAGTGGCCGTTAAAATAACGATTTCACGATCCACACCATGCTTTTTAGCTGCAGTTGTCATTAAGTATGGCAAAATAGACAAAGCCATATCTTTAAAAGCGATTGTATTCCCGTGAAACAGCTCTAAATTATACTGACCATCTAGTGCTACTATTGGTGCTATCGCAACATCATCAAATTTTTCATCGTAAGCATGTTCAACACAGTAAGCAATTTCTTCTTTAGTATAATCATCTAAAAATGCTGATAATACACGTGTTGCAATTTCTTGATAGGTCGCATTTTTTAGCGTACCAAAATCAAGTGTCACACTTGGTATTTGACTAGGTACATAGAGTCCCCCATCAGTAGCTAAGCCTTGAAGAATAGCTTGACTAGCCGTTACTTGATTATTTTTATCACGCGTAGATTGGTATATTAACGTCATTTTGCACCTCATATTTGTTTTGTTGTTTAACTCATTGTAGCATAGCTGTCAGAATATTTCAAAAAACCTTCATATATAAATGAAGGTTTTTTGGTAAATTTTTACTATATAAATTAACTATCTAACTCATCAATTTGTTGCATCTCAAGCTCAACAGGCGTTTCACGACCAAACATGTCTACGATAACTTTTAGTTTATCGCCTTGTATTTCAGTAATAGGCCCTTCAAAACCAGAGAATGCGCCGTCTATAATTTTGACACGTTTGCCAACATAGACATCAAAAGTAATTTCTCTAACCACTTTGCCCATGCCTTGAAGAATTTCTTGAATTTCTTCTTCAAATAACGGTGTTGGTTTCGAGCGGTTACCATGGGAGCCCACAAATCCTGTTACGTTGGGTGTGTTACGCACGACAAACCAAGCTTCATCAGTCATGTTCATCTCAACTAATACATAACCTGGAAATAGATTTTCTTCAACTTCTTTGCGTTTACCATTAACTTCTTTATCCACAGTTTCTGTTGGGATTTCAATACGCAAAATATTATCAGTCATATTGTAGGTTTGCGCACGCTCAAGTAAGTTTTCTTTAACTTTGTTTTCATAACCAGAATAAGTCTGGATAACAAACCAACCTTGATCGAAATTCACAGTCTGTTCTTGAGCTGCTTTTTCCTCAATATTTTCTTCAAATGCTTCTGACATCTCTTCTCCTTTAATGTATACAGTTTTAAATTTTTGTACTTTAGTTAGCAATTTTATGGGGCTTATACTGCATTATTTTAGTATAAGAAAAAGGCTTATCGCCTGTTTCCATTATTATAACATATTATTTGATCATTGGTACCAACATTTTAACGATTTGTGTGACACCACTTTTAACCAACCAGTCAAATATGACAATAAACACCATAAAGAAAGCTGAGTACTGAAGTACCATACCAAAATCTTTAAATGCTTCTGAGCGTGTAGGCCACGTCACTAGACGCATTTCAGCAATAATTGAATTGATAAATTTAAACATTATCTCGTCTCCTTGTGCAGGCTATATTTTCCACAAACCTTACAGAATTTATTAACTTCAAGACGTTTATCACGTCCGTTAGAACTAACAGTAATCGAATAGTTCCTCGATCCACAGACCGTACAAGCTAGGCTTGCTTTTTTTATCATGGCTACTCCTTTAGGCAATTCAGCGACACAGTTGTAAAGAAAAGCAAACAACATCTTACTCTTAATGGCTGATACTAACTACCAAACCATTCCTTACATACCGCTTACAATAGTTACGATGTATCATATGTCACTGACTAGTCTTAGTACTTTATGCCATACGTTATCTCCGTTATCTCTAATGTATAATTCTAACAAAAATTGATGCACTAGTCAAATAACGATTTAACTCTATCCCAAACACTGCCACCTACTTCTTTAACTCTCTTACTTGCTTTGTCACTAAAATCTTTAGCTTTATCAGTGATTGCTTTCGTTTTGTTTTTAGCTTCTTCCACGACATCGTTGACTGCTGGATCATTTGATGGTACGGCTGCAGCCTCTACCCCATCTAAGCTATAGGCATTTTCTTCTTTAAATTGCGTATTATCTGTATAGGGTAGGATCGAACTCGACATAGTTCTAAATACTGCAGAGGCTGTACCAGCTGAGGTGTCATCTAAACGGTGTAAGTCACTTTGTGGATTTTCATATCCTAACCATAGTGTCATAACGACATCAGGTGTATAGCCAATAACCCATTGGTCAATGTCTTCATTAGTACCTGTTTTACCTGCAAGTGTATAGCCATAAGGTGCTGCATAAATACCTGTCCCATTTGTATAAGTGCCTAGCATCATACTTGTCATTTTTTGAGCTGTGTTACTATCAATCACACGTTTTGATGTCACTTTAGCTGTCGCGATTGTTTGTCCGCTTGCATTTACAATTTTTTTGATTAAATGTGCATCATTCATGATACCATCATTAGCAAATGTTGCATACGCTTGTGCCATTTGCCAAGGGTTGGTCCCAACTCCTGCACCAAGAGCAGTTGTTAAATTATCATTCTTGCTCGTCAAATTCAACCCAAATTGTTTACCTTTTTCGATGCCAGTTTTAATCCCGATTGACTTAAATGTATTAATAGCTGGGATATTATAAGAATTAGCAAGCGCTTGATACATTGGCATGTCCCCATGCCACTGCCGATCCGCATTTAGTGGGGCCCATCCATTATAATCTGTAGGTTTATCATGGACTGTTTTATTAATTGACCAACCTGCTTCGATCGCTGGTGTATAAACAATTAACGGTTTAATGGTTGACCCTGGACTACGCTCAGATTGTGTAGCAAAGTTAAAGCCTCTAAAACTATTGTGTTCAGCTGTTGGCACGCGGCCAATCAAGGCCTCAACCTCTCCTGTTTTTGGATCTAGTGCAACAGAGGCAGACTGTGCACTCACACCATCTGCTGCAACTGGAAACTGAGCACTAGTAGCATAAGTTGTCTGCATACCTGTTTGCATATTTTGATTTAAACCGGTATAGATTTTGTAGCCGTTATTTAAAATATCTTGTTCTGTCAGACCATAGGTATTAATGGCTTCTTGAATGACCGCATCAAAATAACTTGGATAAGTATAGTCATCATCTTTACCAACATAAGCATCGTTTAGATTACTGGTAATACCTACCTGCATCGCAGTATTAGCAACATCTTGCGTGATCACCTTTGTATTTGCCATATTCTGTAGCACAGTATTTCTGCGATCTTTAGCAAATTGACCATTTTTATAAAGAGGATTATAGACTTCTGGCCACTTCAAGATACCAACCAACGTCGCCGCTTCTTCTACAGATAAATCTTTAGCGGATTTACCATAGTACTTAAGACTAGCATCTTGTATGCCCCAGATACCATTACCAAAATATGAGTTATTTAAGTACATGGTCATGATATCTTTTTTCTCATATTTTTTATTGATTTCAAGTGCTAAAAATAACTCTTTAGCTTTTCGATCAACTGTTTGCTTTTGTGTTAGATAAGCATTTTTCGCCAATTGCTGTGTGATAGTAGAACCACCACCAAATTTACCTAAGGTCAAAACAGCCAATATAGTACGTTTTATATTAATACCACTATTTGTATAGAACGTTCTATCTTCTGTCGCAATCACCGCTTGCTTGACATTATCAGAGATATCATCAAACTTAACTGTCGTCCCTTTTTGACCATACATAGCACCTGCTGACTTACCATCTTTATCGATAATTTCTGTCCGTGCTTCCATCGATTGTTTCAGCGTTTTTACATCTGCTGTTTTAGCCAAAAACAACAAGTAACTTGCTGTCGCCAACACAATAAAAAGAACCAAGGCAATCATAATTTTGGTTAAGTTATACTTATTCCAAATCCTTTTGATGGGTGCTGGAATGATTTGTCGTTTCTTAGCTTTTATTTTTCTATCTAATCCTGGATCACTATTTTTTTCTGATCGACTGAGACTCGATTTTTTTTCTTCATTTTCTATCATAATCTTATTTTAGCATATTTTAGTATCTCTACCTTAAAACAATGTCTTTACACCAGTCAATCAAATTAGTTTACAATCAACACATCTTCATTTATAATTGACTAGTCAACTATTGATAAATCAAAAGAAAGAGGTATTATTTGGATATCAGACAGCTCAGTAAACTGTTTTACCAAATCAAGTTGGTTAACCAAGAAACCACGACAAAGTTTGAAAAACAAACAGGCATTAGTATTACACGCTATGAACTGATGATGTTTTTAAAAGCGCATGGTAGATGTTCCCAAACAACATTACAAAACCAGTTACACATAGATAGCGCAGCAGTCACCAGACACTTAAAAGTACTCGAGAGTAAGCACTATGTCACGCGAGAGAGAAATAAAGACAATAACCGCGAGGTATTTGTCAATTTAACAGCTGAAGCAGATAAAGCAATCACAGACTGTGAAACCAACTGCGAGACACCTCCCCAACAAGCAAATTTACCCTTAACACATGATGAAGTAGAGACACTACTTCACTTGTTAGGTAAACTAGTAAAATGAAAGTAGAAAAAATAATGACACATCAATTACTAAACAACGATTTTTCAGATATCACCTTTGGCAGAAAATCAATTCGTGCTTATGACGAAACAGTAAAAATTTCGCATGAAGAAATGTTAGCCATAATTCAAGAAGCCACTACCGCACCTTCTTCAGTCAACTTTCAACCATGGCGTTTTGTGGTCGTTGAAAGTGCTGAACAAAAAGAGTTATTAAAACCTTTAGTAAAGTTTAATGCATTACAAAATGATACATCAGCAGCAATGGTATTGTGCTTTGGCGATTTAGCCTGCTATGAACTAGGGGAAACTATATATGATCAAGCAGTATCAGAGGGTAAAATGCCACAAGACGTGAGAGATCGACAACTTGCTTCAATCGTGCCAATGTACCAATCTTTAAGCACAGCACAAATGAATGATATCGTAAAAATCGATACAAGTTTGGCAGCTATGCAATTTATGTTAGTTGCTAGAGCTCACGGTTATGATACTAACCCTATTGGTGGTTTCGACAGCGATAAGCTAGCAGAAACATTTGGATTAGATAAAAATCGTTATGTACCTGTCATGATCATCTCAATCGGTAAAGCAGCAGAAGCTGGTTATCAATCTGTGCGATTGCCAGCAGAAACAATTACTGAATTCAAATAATTAAAATAGCAGATTTTTTCTGTCACAATTATGCTAGTGTTTTTACAAGGAGAACCTATGTCCATCATCACAATACTCTTAAACAGCTTAGTTGCACTAGAGTTTTTCTATATTATGTATTTAGAAACTTTTTCAACACCTTCAGCTACAACCGCAAAAGTATTTAATCTGTCTCAAGAAGAGTTAAAAAGAGATAGTGTGACTGTACTATTTAAAAATCAAGGTGTTTATAATGGTCTGATCGCTGTCGGCTTACTATACGCCACTTTTATGGCTAATGCATCACTTGAAATCAGTAGGTTGATACTCATCTACATCATTCTAGTTGCTTTATATGGTAGCCTAACAAGTAATAAAAAAATCATCTTAACACAAGGCGGTCTGGCAATACTCGCATTAGTCTCTACTTTCTTCTAAATCACTATCTACTATACAAATAAAACGCCCCGGCATTTAAATAGATGCCAGGGCGTTTTATTGTTGCACTTAACTTAACTAGTCTACCACTATAAATTATTTCACTTATCTTTTTAGGACTTGTACCATTTTTTGACCCAGTAAAGTGACAATAAACACTGCGACAAAAACAAGCGTGATCGTGGCACTAGCTGGTGCACCACTCTCATAAGAAATAACAAGACCAGACAGCATACCGATAAACCCGATTACAACGGCTAAAACAAGTACTTGTTTAAAAGTCAAACCAATTCGCATCGCAATAGATGCTGGCATAACCATAATCGCTGACACTAATAAGGCACCAGCAACTGGAATCATCAAAGCAATTGCAATCCCTGTAACAATATTAAATAATACTGACATCGCCCTCACTGGCAATCCATCGACAAATGCTGTATCTTCATCAAAGGTCATCACGTACATTGGTCTCATAAATAATATAAATGCGATTAACACAACAACTGCAAGAATACTCAACAAGGTAACTTGCGTTGGAGAAACTGTTACGATAGAACCAAACAAATACTGGTCTAGATTGACACCTTTACCTCTGCCTGCACTAGAGAATATTAAGGCAAGAGATAGACCTAAACTCATCAAGATGGCTGTCGCAACCTCCAAAAAGTTTCGGTAAAGTCTTCTTAAATACTCTAGGAGTACCGCTGCTAGGATGACGATAATAATCGTTGAAAGATTAGGTGAAATCCCAATAAATAAACCGAACGCAACACCCGCCAACGACACATGACTCAAAGTATCACTCATGAGACTTTGACGACGTAATACCAAAAATACCCCTAATAACGGCGCAAATAAGGCCATCGCAACAATAGCAAAAAATGCACGTTGCATAAATTCATACTGAAAAAGACTAAACACCTAACACCTCCTTGTTCTTCATATGAGTTAAGTGATCATCAAGCAATTCATCTGATGATTCATGAACACTAAAACAACGCCAAGGTGTATTTTGTTTGCGCACCAAGTGAATATTACGATCCGCAAATGCTTTGACATCTGCAGCATCATGTGTAATCATCAGCACTGCTTTACCATGCTTATGCGCGGCATGATGCATTAATCTATAAAATTCCGAACGGCTGACATCATCCATTCCCGTTGTAGGTTCATCTAAAATGAACAGATCTGGATCACTGGCAAACATTCTAGCAATCGCAACTCTTTGTTTTTGCCCCCCGGATAGTGCCCCCATCCGTCTATTGCGTTGTTCCCACATCCCCACTGAACGAAGAGATTTTTCAACGTGCTCTAAATCATGGGAAGTCACACGTTTAAACCACCCATTTCTAGGAAACCGACCACTGGTAACAAATTCTTTTACTGTGCTAGGAAAACCTGCATTAAAACTCGCAATTTGCTGAGGTAAATATGATATTCTTAGTTTTTTGCCTTTTGTATTTTTCTTGGCAATCACAATCTCACCAGTTTTTGGCTTGATAATACCTAAGCTAGCCTTAACTAATGTCGATTTTGCTGCCCCATTTTCACCAGTTAACGTTACAAATTCACCTGCTTCAATCTGGAATGAAACACCTGCTAATACTGGTTCTGCGTCATATACAAAACTTAAATCTTTAACCTTGATATATGGCATCAAAACTTCCTCTCCATTTTATTTAGAAATGTCATGATCGTATGCTGTTCTTGTGCTGAGAATTCCGAAATAACTTCTGAATATGCTGCCAATGTTGCCTCATGGTGGTGACCATGTTCTTTGGCTATCGGCATACCTTCTGCTGATAAACACCAAAGCACAACTCGCTCATCTGAGCTGGATTTTTCCGAGACAATCAAGTTCATTTCCCGCAATTTTTTTAGTGCTTTCGTTACTGCTGCTGGAGAAATATTCAGCATCTCTGCCATTTTTGCATTTGTTAACTTACCTGCTAATAGTAACATCAAAATATGCTCTTGTGTATTAGTTAAATCTGCACCAGATTCACACTTGCCAAGCAAAATTTCTTGTTTGTTTTCAGCCAATTGCATGATTTTTGTAAAAAATAAATCGATGCTTTGACTCAACTTTTGTGTTGTTTTTTCCATATTACCACGTTTCCTTTACCAGTTAAGTATATCATCCTCTAAAAAATTGTCAAGAAAAACAGATAATCTTTATAGACTATCCGTTTCTTTGTAAAAATCTTCATAGACTGCATCTTGAAGCTGACGTAATCTTTCAGGATCCTTACCACCGACTGCTTTGCCATCAATCTCTGAAACTACCATACATATTGAGGCCGAACTGGAGATAATCACCTCATCTGCCAAAAGCATCTCAGCAACCGTAAAAGGTGTCTCAGAAGTGCCAAAACCTAGCGCTTCACTGGCAAGTAACAGGTATTTCCTAGCAATTCCAGGTAGAATCCAATTATCTAGCGGTGCTGTTTGAAATACACCATTAACTAATATACTAACATTACTGTGCGCACATTCAGTGACACGCTGATCTCTGTGAAATACAACCTCATCTAGTCCTTTTAAAGTTGCTTCTTGTGATGCAATAACGTTTGGTAAAAGATTTAAGGTCTTGATATGACAAAATTCAAATCGTTTATCTTGGGCGGTCATTACTTTTAGGCGTACATCTTTATCTGTATCAATCGGCCAAGGGCTCATATAAATCGATAAGTTAGGGATAATGTCTGGTGAATAACTGTGATCCCTAGGTGCTGTGCCACGACTGACTTGGAAATAGATAAAGTAATCGCCCTCATCTAGTTTGCCGACTAAGGTTTTCAATAACTGTTCAAGCTCCGTTATGGTAAAGTCTGGATTAATCCCAACAAGTGCCATACTTGAGAAAAAGCGTTCTAGATGATCAGTTAGCTTAAAGATGATACCATTTCGGGAAACTGTCGCATCATAAATACCATCTCCAAAAAAATGTGAGCGGTCATTAAAAGGGACCATCATCTCAGATATACTTGAAATTTTACCGTTATAATATGCTAAATCTTTCATTTTTTGCCTCCATCTTTCTTAACCAAACATCCCAAAGAACCACTAATACCGTAGGCTATCTCTCACAACATACGCTGACCAAAGTTACCTTTCGATTACAGCATCCGAACTAGATAGACTTCATCACAGAATCCCTTGATACTATTACAAAGACGACGTGCCTTCTTTTCATGATAGCAAAGTGCAAAAACAGTAGGACCACTACCACTCATCAACACGCCATCAGCACCACTTGATAATAACCGATTTTTAATCTTCAAAATCAAAGGGTGTTTGTCAATTGTAACATCCTCTAATGAATTTCCCATATAAGTTAACACATTGTCTATGTCGCCATTAATCACGGCTGCTTCTAAACTACTTATATCTGGATGACTGATTGTCTCACTATTCACATGTCGGAAAATTTCAGGTGTTGATACGCCAAAATCGGGCTTAACAAGTATTACCCAAGGCTTTTTCGTATTAGCGATTGGTTTAACGTATTCACCACGACCCGTCACACGAGCTGTCTGTCCATAAACACAATAGGGGACATCTGAGCCTATCTGTTCACCTAATTTCGCCAACGCTTCTTGGCTTAAGTTAAGTTGCCAAAGTTTGTTCAAAGCACGTAGCGTTGCTGCAGCATCAGAAGATCCGCCAGCTAAACCAGCTGCAATCGGTATTTTTTTATCAATAAAAATTTCAACACCTTTTTGGATATGAAATGTTTGCTTAATGAGTACCGCAGCTTTATATGCATGGTTTTTTTTGTTTAAAGGTACAAAGCTAGAATTTGATTGTAATCTAATACCAGTCTCGTCCGGCATCTCCTTCACTGTAATACGATCTGACAAATCGACACTTGCCATAATCATATCTAGCTCATGATACCCATCTTCACGCTTACCTTTGACATCCAAACCCAAATTTATCTTAGCTGGTGCTTTTTCTATAATCTCCATAACAATATTCTATCATATTATCAGAAGACAGTTAAGAGGTTGATGATCAGTTAGTCTTTCCACTAAACGGCACCTTGAACCGATAGTCACCGCCCGCTTTCAAAGACACACTGATGACCAAGCTTTCTCCTGTTTTTTGATACTGAACCTGACCATGATTAAACACAATTTCACCATCTGTTTGGTTATCAATCACACTCACTGTCATCTTTGCCATCAGTTGCGCAGTTAAAAATGATTTTTGGCTATGTAGATTTTTTTGATTGTCGACTATCGATGTCAAATAAAAACTTAAAGTCATACTAAAAATGACGGAAATCGACAATGCCGAAAGTAGAATTCCGCCTTTTACTTGACGCTTGAAAGTGCATAGATAAATAGTCGCTCATCTCCTTTTCTAAATATTAAACGGATAACTAAGATATTTTTCTGCACTGAAATGACACTAGATGAAATGCCAAAAATCAACGGATGATAACCTTGACCACCTGCATTAGTTTTTCGAAAATCATCACTACCTGCTTTAACACCATATCGTCTTATACCATTATCTGTCATGAGATACAAAAAATTATCTTGCACGTTATCTAACTTAGCACCTTCAAATTCTTGTCTCAATAGATTACAAAAATTTTGCCACTCTCTTTCATCTGATTTCCTGATATTTTTAAACTCTTGTGAGATTAGCGTAGTCATTGCTTGCATTACTAAAACAGATAATGAAATCACAAAAAGTGCTACCAACGTTTCTAATAAAGTAAAGGCTTTAAGGTTTCTCTTGTAGCATTTCAAGACGCAACACCTCCCCACTATCATTTGCAATCGTAAGCAGTTTATCTGTTTTGGTCAAGTGAATGATTACACCGTTTGCATTTAAGTTTGTTTGCTCGCTATCATATGCCATAAGAGCTACGTTAAGTTCCTCTATTTCCTTATTTTGTTGATAAAGTAATAATCGATTAGCTGAAATTTCTCTTAGCACAACTAGTGTGATAACACCTAATAAGGCCATGGTAATGAGACTTTCTAACAGGATATACGCATTAACTTGTCGTTTTTTTATATAATCCACTCCCTAACTGTAACTGATATGTAATTGTTTTATTATTGTGATAAGGTAGCTGAACTACGATCTTCGCCCGTTTAATGGATTGAATATTACCGTTTGCTTTGAAAGTAATATTAAAATCAGAGAAGATAGTTTCCAGCGGTACAATCAGTAATTCTCCATTTAAGCTAATCACGTTATCTGTGGCAGAAATTGTTCTCACTTCTGCTCTAGTAAGCGCCTGCGATTGTTGGTGCTTTAATTTATTTTCAAACTCAAGCACAAACAGTTCTCCTCGAATGAGATGGACTGTTTGCCGGAAACTAGTCTCAAACAAGATGATAAACGAGCAGGTGATTGTCAAGACCAGTAAAGTCTCCAAAACTGTAAATCCTCTAATCTGTCGGAATCTCTGGAGCCTCTCCCTTATTTTTAGCTGTTTCATAATACGCATGATAAGCATCCACCTGTTGTTGTGTGATATTGCCATTCTTCAGCAATATAGTCAAAGAAACTTTTCCTGAATGGTTCATGCGGTATAATTCTGCTTGCGCAGTGACAACTTTTACCACTGCTGCATTATCTGTATCATTAACCGTCTGTTTTTGTTTAGATAAATTAGGTGCAAAAAGCATGATCAGCACACTTATAATAATGAGAACTATCAACATTTCGATAAGCGTAAATGCTCTGACTCTCTTTTCATGTATATTTATCTTCTTTTTCTTCATATCATAGTCCTATATCCATCTGAGCATAGATAGGCAGTAACATCGCTGCATAGATTAACACAATCATTAAGGCCACCAGTAGAAAAATGAAAGGCTGTATTAAATTTAGCGACGTATCTATCCTACGAAAAAAAGACTGCCATGATAGCTCTGAATAAAGTAATAACTCATCACCTAGTTTTGCTTTCATTTCTCCATATTCAATAATCAATGCAAGTTCTGGTGTAAAAAATCTATAAGTTGTTATTGGCTTATGAAAAGGCTCTCCTGATTGCATAGTTGTCAACAAGTCTTGCCCCACTTCACGAAATAACCTATCTTCTTGCGTCACCATCAACGTAACTATTTGACTTAACGGCAGTCCGTGCTTGATCAAGTTTCCCCATTCTCTTGCATAAAAAGCAGTTAGATAGAGTTTCACGAATTTACCAATACAAGGCAAAGTGCCTATTTTTTGAAAATTACGCAAGGCAGATGTTTTTCTAAAATAATGCCTAAACAACAAGATAGCAATGATTAAGATACCACTTGCAGACAAAATGCCTGTAGGCAGATAATGTAATATGATACTAGCAGTATTTTCTTTTCCAACTTGTGGCAACAGGTAATTTTTCATCCCTACCACCATCACAATCAAAGTGACAACTAATATCAAAGGATAGGTACTCACCGCAATTAACTTATGCCGGACCTGTGCTTTGCTTGTTAAGTTATTGGTAATCAAGGCTAGTGTTTGAGAGAGGTCACCGTGGTGGTCTGACAGTGCTATCTGCGTGACAACTGACTCTGAAAACTGTAAGGTCGCCAAAATTTGTGACAAACTTTGACCATCTGACAGACAGGTACGCATGGTTGTGACAAATTTTTGATCAACCAGTTTTGATCGTTCAAGAAAATGTATCATCTCTGATAAATTAAAGCCACTACTCAATAAATTATGCATCAAAGTCATCAATTTGACTTGTTATTTGACTGATATTTTTTTCTGATGATGCCATATCATCACTAATAAATCCTGATTTAACAAGCCACTCAATTTTGTTACGCCAAGTTTGATCTGTGTGAGTATGAAAGTTTTTATCGGCATAAGTTAGTACCCCTTTTCCACCTATAAGACGCTGATAAACAATCCCCGATAAGGCGCTTGTCATCTCACTCGAGTTAATACCAAGCTCTAACAACCTTGCATAAACACCACTGATCGATCTAGCATGAACAGTCGAAAATACTGTATATCCCGTCAAGTTAGCGCGAATCACTGCCCGAGCAGTTGCTTGATCTCGTATCTCCCCTACTATCACCAGATCAGGCATATGACGAAGTGAGAGTTTAATCAGATTATCATAGGTATTACCAATCGTTTCATTTAGCTGTAGCTGTAAAAATTCTGGACTGACAAGCTCCACCGGATCCTCAATGGTAATCACCTGTCTCTCAAAAAACTTTTCCTTTGCAATATGGTTCATCAATGTTGTTTTCCCAGACCCCACTGGACCTGAAAATAGATAAAGGCCTCGTCTATCTATCAGCGATAAAACGTCTAGCAAATCTGTTTCAATCCAAAACAACAAGGGTTGGTCCTCTTTAGGTAATATCCGCAACACTAAGCTCTCATTGTTTTGAAAATCACCCACCGTTGATAACCTTATTCTTAACCTTTTCTTGGCTATCACATAAGTACATGAGCCTAGTTGTGCACGTCTTTTTTCACCAACGTTCATACCTGCAATAAATTTGAAATGAGAAATTAAACTTTGCCCAACTGACTCTGAGAAGACCGCATAGTGTTTGCGAGATGCTGAGTGTCGAAAACCAATCGAGAAAGTCCCCTCAGTTGGTAAAATATAGACATCACTTGCCCCAAAATCAAGCGCACTGAGTAAGAGTTTGGTTGCTATCTTTTGTACCATTTTTATACCTCTATTTTATGTACGCAAAAAATCTGTCAGCATCGCTAACAGATTTCTAATATAGCTATCAATAGTTGAAAACAACTGATGCCCAACCTTACCCTAAGTAGATAAGATCGCAATCACTAAAACAAATCATCGAATAAGCTTAATTGGTTGTCTTCAGGCATATTACCTAAAATGCCCATCTCATCCATCTTATCCACTAAAGTTTGAGAAACGCCTGCACGTTTTCTGAGTTCAGTTTTACTTAGAAACTCTCCATCTGCGCGTGCCTTTACAATCTGTCTGGCTACATTACCTCCTAGACCATCCATGGCAGAAAAAGGCGGAATCAACGTATCACCATCGATAATAAACTCATCAGCTTCACTACGATATAAATCTAACTTGCCAAACTTAAACCCACGTTCCAACATCTCATTACAAAGTTCTAAAGTGCTAAACAGTGCATTTTCAACATTTGTAGCTTCAAACCCTTTGCTTTTAATTTCTGTCATTCTTGTTTTGACAGCGGCTAAGCCATCTCCCATTACTTTCAAACCAAAAGCATTAGCACGAATAGAAAACCACGCACAATAGTAATAAATTGGCATATGCACTTTAAAATAAGCAACACGTAACGCCATCATGATATAAGCTGCTGCATGGGCTTTGGGAAACATATATTTAATTTTACTACACGAATCAATGTACCACTCAGGTACATTATTGTCTCGCATAGCAGCAATATAGGTCTCACGCTCTTCATCGTCTATCTTGTTCCATAACCCTTTTCGCACACGTTCCATAATCGTAAAGGCCATAGACTCATCTAAACCAGCATGAATTAAATAAACCATGATGTCATCTCGACACCCGATAACGTTGGCTAAGTTGGCAATACCTTGCTTAATTAATTCCTGTGCATTGCCTAACCATACATCGGTACCATGAGACAAACCTGAAATCTGCAATAATTCTGCAAAGGTACTAGGTTTCGTCTCTTCCAACATGCCACGAACAAATGCTGTCCCCATTTCCGGAACACCTAGAGTACCAGTCTTAGAAAAAATCTGTTCTGGTGTAACTCCTAAGACCTCTGTTCCAGCAAAAATTTTCATGACATCTGGATCATCCATCGGGATAGTTGAGGCATCCATACCAGATAAATCTTGAAGTTTACGAATCATGGTCGGATCATCATGTCCTAGAATATCAAGTTTCAGTATGTTATCGTGGATGGCATGGAAATCAAAATGTGTTGTCTTCCATTCGGCATTGATATCCTCAGCAGGATAAGCAACCGGACTAAAATCATAAACATCCATATAGCCTGGAATAACAATGATCCCACCCGGATGCTGCCCAGTTGTCCGTTTCACGCCGGTACTACCTGCAGCTAAACGCTCTATCTCTGCCCCCCGGTAGTAATGACCATAATCTCGTTCATAGCCTTTAACAAATCCGAAAGCCGTTTTCTCAGCTACCGTACCAATCGTTCCCGCACGAAAGGCATAGTCTTCTCCGAAAATATCTCGAACATCTAAATGCGCACTAGGCTGATCTGCTCCAGAAAAGTTAAGGTCTATATCGGGTACCTTATCCCCTTTAAATCCTAAAAATGTTTCAAAAGGAATATCATGCCCATCTTTTTTCAAGCGCTCGCCACAATTTGGACAAGCTTTCTCAGGCATATCAAATCCCGACCCATATTGACCTTCTGTAAAGAACTCCGAAAATTGACATCCAGGACAAACATAATGTGGTGGTAAGGGGTTAACCTCTGTAATCCCTGTCATGGTTGCCACAAAGGACGACCCAACTGATCCACGAGACCCTACAAGATAGCCTCGGTTATTAGAACGTTCAACAAGAATCTGAGAAATAAGATAAATAACGGAGAATCCATTACCGATAATGGAATTCAACTCTTTCTCAATTCTTAAATCGACAATATCAGGTAACGGATTGCCATAAATGGCGTGAGCCTTCTCATAAGTCAACTTAGCCATTTTTTCCTCAGATTCAGGAATATAAGGTGTGTAAAGATCTTGTCTGACTGGTGTTAACACATCAAATGACTCTGCCATTTTTTGGGTATTTTCAATGACAATTTCTCTTGCCACTTCCTCTCCTAAAAAGGCAAACGCATCAAGCATTTCATTTGTCGTTCTAAAGTGAACTTCTGGTAAGGGCGCTGGCATAGCATGTTCACCGCGTCCAATAGGCCGGTTGATCATAGCACCTGCCCCAAGAGAACGGACAATGATTTCACGATAAACTGCATCTTCTGGATTTATATAATGTACATTTCCCGTTGCAAGAACAGGTTTACCAAGCTGATTTGCAATCTTTAACATATCTTTTAAAATACGTTGCAGCTCAATCTCATCTTTAACCGTTTCTTTGACAATCAAAGGACGATAGACAGCAGGTGGCATAATTTCTATAAAATCGTAGTAATCAGCAATTTTTAATGCATCATCAAACGATTTATTCGTCACCGCCTCAAATACTTCCCCCTCAGAACATGCTGACCCTACAATAAGCCCTTCACGATATGTTTCAAGTACTGACTTAGGGATCCTAGGTACCCCGGCAAAATAGTTAACATTTGAGAAAGAAATTAGCTTAAATAAATTTTTCAGCCCTGTCTGTGTTTTCGCATAAATCGTTGCATGTTTGACGCGTGCTCTTTTATACGAATTTTCATCGACAACTTTTGTATTTAGATCACTCAGTTTTTCAATATTGAATTTTTGTTTGGCATCGTTGAGAAAAATAAATAAGAGTCGACCAGTTGCCTCAGCATCAAAGTTAGCCAAATGGTGATTTTCCAAAGAAACTTGAAAACGTTTCGTCAAAGGTCCTAGACCATGACGTTTAATTTCTGGATAAAGATTACGAGCAAATTCGAGTGTATCAATCACCGGCTGACTAATCACCGGTAAGTCAAAGCGCTGATAGTTCATGTTCATAAAGCCGACATCAAATGTGGCATTATGGGCGACAAGAATACTGCCTTCACAAAACGTTTGAAAAGATTTTAGGACCTCTTCTAAAGGCTTTGAGCCTTTGAGCATATCATCGGTAATACCTGTCAACTGAGTTGTAAACTCACTGACCGGATGACCTGGATCGATGAACTCATCAAATTGTTCGATGACATTACCTTTGTGCATTTTTGATGCTGCAACCTGAATTAATTGATTGTAAACAGCTGAAAGCCCTGTTGTTTCCACATCAAATACAACATAAGTTGAGTCAGATAAACTACTATCGTCTTCATTATACGTAATAGGGACTCTATCTTCTACTAGGTTGGCTTCGATACCATAAAGAATTTTGACGCCATTTTTCTTACCTGCTGAGTGAGCATGTGGAAAACTTTGCGCGCCTGCATGATCCGTAATCGCAATCGCTTTGTGGCCCCAACGTGCAGCTTGTGCAACCAAATCAGAGACATCTGCAATCGCATCCATCGTCGACATATTGGTGTGGGCATGAAATTCGACACGTTTTTCACCATCTGGCATTAAATCTTTTCGGATATTTTTAGCCTTGATTTCGATCATATCACGGACACTCATGACCAGTTCATGCTTATACTGGTCCATCTGAACGCTACCCTTAACTTTGAGCCACATGCCTTTTTTGACCAAATCAAACATCGCCTGCTCTTGAGGCTTTCGACCCCATTTTTGGATAATAAAAGAGCTGCTATAGTCTGTCATCTTCACTTCAAGCATATGGCTTTCTTTTCCTGTCGTGCGATTTTTAAATACCTTATGTTCAGCTGCAAACACATAGCCCTCAAACGTGACATTTGCTTCCTCGTTGACGATATCTTTCATCTGGGCAACAGGATCAGTTGCCTTAATTTCTTTACCTAAAGCAAGATGAGTCGGTGATGGTTGTTGGTCTTTTTGTGGCACGGATGCTTGGTCTTCAAAATATTCGGGTTCAGGCTGGTTAGCAAGAATTTCAGCCAAAGCTGCTTCGGATTTTTTTTCGTACTCAGCAACTAACTTATCCGTTAACTCATAATCAATTTTAGGTAGAATATGTAAATCTGTAAACCCAAAATCATGAAAATGTTTTTCCATAACCGGAAAATAATGTTTCACAAAATATTCTAAATTTGATAATTCGCCTACTAGGAGTTGCGCATCTGAGGACTGATCATCTGCGATAAATTGATATTTCTTAAAAATCGCTGTGAAACTGGGCGTATCACACCCTTTTTTTTCGAAAATTTCTGGTAGATAAGCATTTAACAATACTTCATCAAAGCTGCCATCTATTGTTTTGATACTTAGCTCTGTTTTAGCAATATTTGAAAAAGCCATCTCTAATCGATAGACAAGCTCTTTATAGATAGTAATTGGTAAAATACTAGGAAAAGTCAAATAAAAATGCCAAATTTTACTAACAGCGTGTACTTCTACTTTATCAATATGACCCTGAAATACTGGATTGTTTCTAATGTCAACCGGCATTTCCAGTTGATCCATTAGTTTCTCAAATAACTCGTTCATTAGACTTCTTTCTTAATTTCATGAATTGATGTTACTTTTATTATAGCACATCGCCAGATATCCATATACTGATAAAATAGAGACAACACTCATGATAATAAGAGATAAAAATAGACGATAAGTGATAATGAAAAAGACCGCTTAATCAAGCAGTCTTTTAGTCATAAGTTAATTTAATTTAATACCATGTGCTACATCAGCATGATAAATATAGGCGCGTGTCATTGGTAAATTTTTACAAGAAGCACCTTTAGTCAAAAGATATTGCATCACATCAATATTTCCTGATTCAAATGATGCTGCACAAGATTGTAGATATAAGTCCCACATTCTGTAAAAACGCATGCCATAAGTGCCGACCACATCTTCTTTTACCTTGTGGAAATTCTCTGTCCATATCTCTAACGTACGTTGATAATGACGACGTAGTGGTTCAAGATCATCTAATTGCATTGGTGTATGTAAAATGTGTGTGATATTTTCTGCAACATTTGGAATATACCCACCTGGGAAGATATATTTATTAATCCATGCATCCACACCAGCACCATCGTGCTGTCCAGTGATACCATGAATCAACGCAGTCCCTTCATCAGTTAAGCGGTTGCTAACTTGTTCGAAATATTCTTGCAAGTTTTCCTTACCAACATGCTCAAACATGCCGACAGAAGTCACATGATCATAAGTTTGTACCAGCTCACGATAGTCTTTTAAATAAACATGAACTCGGCCTTCTAAACCTTCTGCTTTTATTTTAGCCTTTACAAAGTCATATTGTTCTTGACTAAGTGTCACACCAGTCGCTTCAAGATTATACTCTTTTGCAGCAGTGAAGATCAAAGTTCCCCACCCACAGCCGATGTCCAATAAAGTTTCACCTGGTTTAGCATGCAGTTTATTGATAATATGACGCACTTTATTCCATTGTGCATCTTCTAAAGAATCCTGTTCATTAGCAAAATAAGCACATGAATAAGTCATCGTTGGATCTAACCACATCTTATAAAACTCATTACCGATATCATAATGACTTTGTACATCTGCTTTACTGGCTTTTTCAGAGTGTGAACGCTTTGGAATGAACTTTGAAAACTTTGAGTTGTTCATAAAGCTATCTTTAGATTGGTAAATAACTGTGATTAATTGTTGTAAATCTCCAGTAATTTCGATTTTACCGTCCATGTAAGCCTCACCAAATGTGAGTGATGCATGAGCCATAATATCTTTGATTGGGATGACTTCATTTAATTTAATTTTGGCAATAGGTGTTCCTTCACCATAACTTACCTCTTCACCATCCCAGAATTCAACGTCGATTGGGGCGTCAAAACTTGCTTTAAAAATTTGTTTGTATATCGTTTTGTCTAACATCTTTCCCCCCTTAAGTACAATTGTATTTTAGACAAAATATTTTGGAATGTCAATTATTTACAGCGAAAGTTTGATTATTTTAAAAATTTCCCATATTTTTTTCATATTCAAACCTATTAAATATTGATTACAGGCGGTGTATTTGTATTTTGAATAGTAGTATGATCAACATTATGATTTGCATGAACATTTACAAAAAGTGTAACAAACAGAATTGTTTGTTACACTTTTTTAACCTTGACCATAATAAGCATGCTTACCATGTTTTCTGAAATAGTGTTTATCTAATAAATAACTTGGCAGTACATCATGATGTTCATTTAATACCTCAGTAAATAAGGCCATATGAGCTACTTCATCTAATACCACCGCATTTTCAACAGCTTTTTCAACTGTATGCCCCCAAGTAAAAGGCCCATGCCCAATCGTTAAAACGCCTGGCACAGCAAGCGGATCTATTTGAGAATTTATAAATCTCTCTACAATTACCTTACCAGTATCTCGCTCATAAGCTGTGACAACTTCATCTTCTGTCAGTTGACGGGTACAAGGAATTGGCCCGTAAAATGTGTCGGCGTGTGTGGTCCCATATGGCGGGATATCTCGGCCAGATTGGGCCCACATTACCGCATATTTGGAATGCGTATGGACAATGCCGTTAACTCCTTTAAATTGTTGATAAAGATAAACATGTGTCGGTAAATCAGATGAGGGGTTTAGAGACCCTTCCTCCAAAAGAGTGCCTGATAAATTTGTCACAACCATTTGATCAGCTGTCATCGTTTCATATGGGACACCACTTGGTTTTATGACAATAATCCCAAGATCACGATTGATTTCGCTCGCATTGCCCCAAGTTAAGACAACTAGATTAGCTTTAGCCAAAGCAAGATTAGCTTGCCAAACCCGATATTTCATGTCAGTTAATACTTTTGAATCAATCTCATGTAACGTTTTAAGCATAGCCAGCCTCCTTTAAAAATGGTAAGACAATCGCCTTTGCATTTTCTATTTCCACTTCTGGAGAAGGACTCGTTTCACTCCACATCTCCATCACAAAAGAACCAGAGTAATTCAGACGCTTCAAAGTCTTTAAACAGCCTAGAAAATCAACACACCCTTCGCCAAACTTAACGTTCTTAAATTTACCTTCAAAGTCTGATGTCACAGCAAGTGTATCTTTTAAATGAATCTGACTAATTTCTGAGATACCTTTTTCTAATTCATGGCCTACATCATTTTCAGGCCATGCGGATAAATTACCTAGATCAGGGTAAACCTGTAAATAAGGGGACGGAATTTGTGATTTAATCGCTAAAAATTTAGTAATTGAATTGATAAATGGATCATCCATAATTTCGATAGCCAGTACGACACCTTTGTTTGCAGCAATTGCGACACATTTGGCTAAATTTTTAATGAACGTATGTCGGCTGACTATCGTTTTAGGCTCATAATAAACATCATAACCCGCAAGTTGAATCGTACGAATCCCTAAGTCACTGGCTAACTCAACCGCTTTTTTGAGTAGACCAATAGCCATCTCTTGTTTTTGAATATCTGCCGATCCCAATGGATAGCGTCTATGAGCTGATAAACACATGGATAAAATTGGAATTTCTGTGTCCATAATAGCAGACAAGATTTCCTGACGTTGCGCTTTTGTCCACTCCAAACGCGCAATCCGTTCATCTGTTTCGTCTATTGATAACTCTATAAAATCAAATCCTAAGACCTTGGTTAGTGCCAATCTCTCAGGCCATGAGATTGATTTAGGTAAAGCTTTTTCATAGATGCCTAACATCTTACGCCCTCCAAATTCTGTTCAACTCATTTAGAAATTCAGTTGCCGCTTGCTCTGGATTTTTTGCAGCTGTAATCCCACGTCCTGTGATAAATGTATATATAGACATCCCTTTAAATAACGCCAAAGTTTCAACAGTTAAGCCACCTGTAACAGAAACACGAAATCCCATATCAATCAATTTCTGAACTTTAGTCAAGTCTTTGTCACCCCAAGTTTCTCCTGCTAAAAGTGCATCTCTACTTTGATGATAGATCACTTGTGTAATACCTGCTGCTAACCAAAGTTCTGCTTGTTCATATGTCCAATCACCATAGAGTTCGACTTGTACGTCATCAATTTTATCAGCAGCGGCTTTCATTGTAGGTATTGTGGCACAACAGATAACTGTCGTCCAATCTGCACCTGCTTTTTGAACATTCTCAGCAACCGTGCCTCCTGCATCAGCACATTTTGTATCTGCAACAATTGTTTTATTCGGATACATGGCCCGGATACATTTCACAGCCTGATCACCTGCTTGCAAAATCAAAATCGTGCCGACTTCGATGATATCTACAATATCCCCAACTGCTTTGACAGCCTCAATCGCGCTTGGTAAATCCGAATGATCCAAAGCAACTTGTAAATTTGGTCTTGTCATATCCTCTCCTAAACTCGCGAAATTAAATCTGTTTCAGATTCAATTCGCTCTTGAATTTCTTTAGCGCTCATCACATTTTTTACACCCACTACAGTGACACCCTTAGCTTTGGCGCCATCAAACATCTCCACGAAGTTCAAAGGTGTAAAGACCACATCATAATTTCCTGCTTGACCTTTTCCTTCTGAAATTGAGCAATGGTGAATATTAGTGATTTTAATCCCTAATGTCTTCATCGCATTCTCAACACTTCGCTTCATCATCAAACTTGTTCCAGATCCATTCGCACATGATACTAATACTCTCATGTTATTACCTCTTTTCTATTTTTGTTAAACTCATAATTTTACTTTACGTGCTGCATACGCATCATAATCCTCGACGACTAAGAAATACCCTTCTGGATCTTTCCGATATTGTAATTGGGGAATGATCGCTAAGATGACGACAACGACAACGATACCAGCATAACCCAATAACTTCATAATCAGCGTGAACCCTGGCCAAACCGTCGCCCAGTCAAACATGCCGATATAACCACCATACTTAGATAGCCCAACCCATGACGCAATTAAAGCAGAGCCTCCAACTTGAATGACTCCTGAAAGAAATGGTAAAATACAAGCCGCTTTAATCCCACCGCGATTATTGGCGTATACAGCAAACGCCGCATTATCGAAAAAGAGAGGAATAAAGCCTGCAATAATGATAACAGGTGATTTTAACAAAATTAATAACCCAATCATCAAGAACTGGCCTAAGGCACCAAACAAGAACCCAACAGTCACTGCATTAGGTGAGCCAAATGCAAAGGTTGCTGCAACATCAATCCCAGGTACTGCACCCGGTAATAAGGTGTTTGAAATACCAGTGAAACTCTCTGTTAACTCTGATACGAAGGTTCTTACACCCAGTTGTAAAATAGCTAAGTTAACAGCAAACTGGAGCGATGTTGTCATGATATAGAAAAAGAAATTTTGTGTTGAGGGAATGATTTTTTGATCTATAAAATAACCTTTACCAAGCACTGTCATGATGACACCAAAGAACCCTAACATCAAAATCGCAGTTGCCACCATGTTCTCATTAAACATAGATAGAAATCCAGGAAGCTCTATATCTTCTATTTTTTTAGACTTCTTAGACTTAAACTTCTCTGCAATAGCAGAGACAATCGCAATACCAAACACTTGTTGATGTGCAACGGCAAATCCCGCTCCTTCTGTTAATTCTTGTGTATAACCAACAGTTAAATTTGAACCAACAGCCCAATACAACCCTAAAATCAATCCCATTACGGCAAGAATTTCAACGCGTCCTAAATTTGGGAAACAAAATAGAATCAGCCAAAAAGCGGTCGCAGCTTGTTGTACCTGAACATTACCTGTTGTAAAGACAGCACGCATTTTAGTATATTTTTGAAAGCGAACTAAAATGATATTGGCGATAAAGGCAATTAATAGTAGGACCATGACGTCACCAAACGTCCGACCAAAAGTCTTCATAATTCCAGCATCAATTGCATTTTGACCAAAATAAGGATCAATAACCGTTGCATCCAAATTAAATCGGTCTTTTAAACCTGACAGAATCGGTCTAAAATTATTGACTAATCCTCCCGATCCCACAGACAAAATAAAGTAGCCAACCGTCGCTTTCAAAAAGCCTGCTAAACACTCAAACCATGGTTTTTTTAATAAGATATATCCAATTAAAACGATAAATCCTATAAAATATGCCGGCTGTGTTAAGATATTTTTTGCAAAAAAATCCCATACGACCATGATTGCATCAAAGATATTTCCCATGTTATGTTTCTCCTCAATAGACTAGATGTCGTGTAACGTTCTAGCCCGAAATTAAGCTTATGTTTGAAGTAAAGTTTCAAAATCAAGCATCGTCTCTATATTTTCTAGTGCATCAATCACACCTTCAGTCATCAGTAAATCCGATAAGTTGGCGATATTCGTCATATGCTCATCCGGATTTTTAGCAGCTAAGGTAAAAAATAATTTTGCTTGTTTTTCTTCGTTTCCTGCTTCAAAATAGACTTTATCTTTAAATTTTGTAAACGCAATTGCTGTCCCAAATACCCCATCACTTTTATCAGTTGAATGTGGCATTGCAACACCAGGTACAATGACAATATAAGGTCCGTAAGTCTGTACTGCTGTGATAACCTCCTCGACGTAAGTATCATCTATGATTGATTTTTCGATCAGATTTTCACAAGACATGCGGATGGCTTCTTCCCAGTTACTAGGCTGTTGATCACAAATTCTGACCAGATCATTGTCATAAAAATAACTTAACATCTCTATTTTTGCCATACGAGTACCTCTTTCTATTACAAAAATGATGGGAAAGGTGTGTCGTTGTCCACAGCAAAGACATCATCAAAACCACGATCAAAATTAAACTCTAAGCGATCTTTGTCGTCTGGAAAAGTAAACTTCCCACCTACTTGCCAAATATATGGTTTAAATTGATAATTCAAACGATCTTTTTTAAATTTCCAAATTTCTGTAATTTCTTTAGGATCTGCCATAAAGTTTGCCCAAATATCGTAGTGAACCGGAATGACTACTTTTGCATTTAAAGACTCAGCCATACGAAGCATATCTACAGAGGTCACTTTATCCGTTATCCCACGTGGATTTTCCCCATATGCGCCTAAGCAAACATCTATTTTATGCTCATTTCCGTGTTTTGCAAACATATTCGAATAGTGTGAATCTCCGGCATGATAAACGTTTCCGCCACTAGTTTTAAATAGATAGTTAACAGCCAGTTCATTCATATCTTGCGGTAGTTTATCTTTTAGGGTGATATCAGGATTCGGTTCGGTCACAAGGACTGTTCTATCAAACGCTTCAAGCGCAAGCAATGTCACATCCCCAATTTCAACCTCATCTCCTGGGTGTACAACGATTGTTTTTTCTGCTGGCACACCCCAGGTTAGCCAGATGTTAACAACTTCTTGCGGTCCGATAAACTTTGCGTCAGGACAATTGCTGTGAACCGCTGCAGCGGTATTAATATCTAGGTGATCAGAATGAATATGTGTGACAACTAATGCATCAACATCTTTAATTTCAAACGGATCAATGACAAAAGGTTGTGTCCTTAGATTTGGTTGTTGTTTAAGTGCACCACTCATGCGCATCATTTGATGACCTTTTACCATCTTGCCAGTTCCATGTGTTCGTTTTCCAGTCCCACACCACAGATCACAAAGAATATTAGTCCCACCTTCTGATTTCAACCAAATGCCAGTACATCCTAGCCACCATAATGAAACCGTACCAGGTTTAACTACCGTAGCTTCAATCTCTTCATTCAGATAAGTCCCCCACTCAGGAAATGTTGAAAGAACCCACGATTCTTTTGTTACCTCTGAAATTTTGTTAACCATTTTTTCTGCCTCCATCTTAAATAAATAATCTATAATTCCTTTACAAAATAATCATAACAGAAAAGAAAGCGGTTTCAAAGCTCGTTATATGATCGTATCTGTATTTTACGCTCATATATCCTAATAAGTAAGATTTATAGCTATTAAAGCATTCATAATTGCAGTATACTGTATTTAAAAGAGAAGAAGATTCTTGTGACAAATACTAATACATGATAAGGGAGGCGTATATGAAAAATGCTGTCGTGAACATTCAAGCAAGACAAAAAGCATTACTAAACGTATTGAAAGATGATCTTATGCATACTGTAAAAGCATTAAGTCAACAACTAAATGTGTCTGAAACGACAATTAGAAGAGACTTATCTAGCCTTGCTCGGATGGGGAAGGTTATCCGAAGTCATGGTAAAGCCAAACGGTTAAACACTGGCACGGTCATCGATAACTGTGATAATCAAAATATCGAAATACTTAAAGAAATCTTAGCTAAAACTGCAGCATCTTTTGTCAAAAATGGTCAAACTGTTTTTATCAATTCTTCTTCTGCTGCACTTGATGCAGTAAAATACCTCATCAATAAAAAAGTAACAATCATCACTAACAATGTGAAAGTTGCTGCACTTGACCATCATTCCGAATCCTCTGTCTTTCTCTCGGGAGGTGAAGTCCGTTTTCCTAAGGAAGCTTTAATTGGTCAAGCTGCACAAGCATTCTTTGAGACCATCCAGGCAGATATTGCCATTATTGGATGCTATGGTATTTCAGTAGCCCGCGGCTTAACAACACCTGTTATTCACGAAGCAAAAATTAATGAAGTCATTGTCAGACAAACAAAGGGCATCGTGATTTGTATTGCTGACTACAGAAAAATTGGTGAATCTGCTAATTTTAAATCCTGTGACCTCACCAATATTGATTATCTAATTACAGATACTTTTTCAGATCCTGAACGGTTAAAACAAATTGAAGACTGTGGTGTTAATGTCATACAAATTCAAATTTAATCTCTATCTAAGACCTTTTTAACAGATTATTTTAGCTCAATATCTTTTAAAGTGTAGTACAATGGGATGAAGGAGATAAATAAATCATGACAGTATTGACATTAAAAAAAACCGCAACAATGATTGTGGCTTTAGGGTTAACGATGAGCTTAACTGCTTGTACAACTCAAGGTAAAGCTGAAAAAACTAACACTAGTTCGTCATCAAAAGATACAGCAACTATTACTTTGGATTTTGAAAATGATAAAAAAATAGATGAAACAAAAAAAGTAACCATCAACAAAGACCAGACTTTACTAGACGCTTTAAAAGAAAACTTTAAGGTGGATGAAAAAGGCGGATTTATCACAGCTATCGATGGTAAAAAACAAGATGAAGCTGCTAAAAAGTACTGGATGTTTGATATTAACGGTAAAATGGCAGATAAAGGGGCAGCAGACATTCAGCTCAAAAAAGGAGATAAAGTTGCTTTTTATCTCGGTAGTTTTTAACATAAAAAAAAGCCATATCGGCTTTTTTTTATGTTTATTTTTCATCTCTTAAGCCACTATAGGCATAAGCTACTTTAATACACATATCCATGACGATTTTATTTCTATCATGTTCTTGTAAAAGCTGGGCAGCTGCTTCGCTTTTCAATCCCAGTTGTGCCCAAAAAACATCAGCGTCAGTCTCAATAAAGTCACGTGCCACATCAGGCAAAAACTCCGAACGACGAAAAACATCTACAATATCGATATGTACTGGTACATCTTTAATACTAGCATATACTTTTTCACCTAGTATCTCTTGTCCAGCTAAACGTGGATTAATCGGAATGATTTGGTAACCATCATCTTGTAGTGCTTTTGCAACCATAAAGCTTGTTGCTTCTTGTTTATCCGATAAGCCTAAGACTGCAATCGTTTTGGCTTGACGTAGATAATCTGTGATGACTGCTTTTGTCTCATTATCAAATGTCGTTATCATGGTAACTCCTTATCTAGTTATATAAAGATTATAGAACGGTTTTTATTGCCATTAGTTAACTCAATACACCAAGACTATATCACATCAGTGATATCATTTACAGGTAAGCGGTATGATGCAGTACCCTCTTGCTCTGAGTACCCCATCGTAATGATAAGCTCAGGTCTAAAACGTGATTCAATAGCAAGTACTTCCTTTGCTTTGGCTTTATCAAAACCTAAAATCATGTTAGTTTTCAACCCCTTATCATGCGCTGCAAGCACAATATTTTGAGAGACTAGACCAATATTTAAAGCCAGATAATCCGATAATTCAGCATCAGAAAACTTCTCAAACATACCTGGAAGCCTTGATAATAACATCTCTTTAGCCTCATCAGGTAAAAAATCATCGCCAATTGCTACCAAATCATGAACTCGTGCAGTCAAATCTGTATCTGAATACACGACAACCGTAGCTCCTGCGCCTTCATGTTGTGCAGCATTTTTAGCATGCATGGTAGTCGATAATGCATAGCGCTTTTCATCAGAGACAACAATGGCAAAATGCCAAGGTTGAATATTATGAGCTGAAGGTGCAAGGACAGCTTCTGATAAAATAGCTTTTACATCAGCAATCGTTAGTTTACGACCATCAAATTCAGTTACTTTATGACGGTTATGATTTAATGTTGAAAATTCCATTATCCCTTAATTCTCCTTAACACTTTATACAGTAAGTAAGCAAGTACACCCCCAACGGTGTTGGTTATCAAATCATCAACTTCAAAGACACGATTGAAGTTGAATAGTAAATCTAGTAGTGCTTGGGTGCTTTCGATCGTTAAACTCATCAAAAAACTGATTAACAAAATCTTTTTAAACTGTCGAACACTTGGTTTTAATAGACAGATTGCAAAGACCAGTGGTAAAAGCAAAAATATATTTGCGACATTTTGCAACACAATCACAAATAGGTCTTGTATACTTGGTATTTTACCAAGATGGACTAGTGTATTAAATGGCGTTAATATCGTTACAATCTGACCGAAATGTACGATCCCTGGTGTTTCTATCTGTTTGATACTCGGATAGAAAGATTGGGGTAGAAAACACATCATACAGATAGCAATAGTGTAGCATACAGCACCTATTTTTACAATTTTTTGAAACGGTTGGGTTAGGTGTTCAGTTTTATCAAATAAACGCATAATTTATTGTAACATAAAACACCAGCAGACTTAATAAAGTCAACTAGTGTTTATATCAATAGCTAGTTATCACTTAAACTGTAACGGATTCAACCGCAGTTTTTGATGTCTTATCTTTTTTCATCGTCTTACTTCTTAACTGACCACATGCGGCATCAATGTCAGTCCCATGTTCTTGTCTAATGACACAGTTTATGCCGTTTTTCTTGAGAATATCATAGAATTTAAGGACATCCTCTTTTGATGAACGACTATATTGATCATGCTCACTAACTGGATTATAAGGAATCAGATTAACATAAGCTAACTTCTTCATATCTTTCAACAAAGTTGCCAACTCACGCGCATGCTCTGGTCTATCATTGACCCCGCTGAGCATAATATATTCAAAAGTAACGCGCCTATTTGTCTTGTCAAGATAATAGTTAATCGCTTCGAACAAGGTTTCGATTGGAAATTGGCGGTTAATCCGCATAATACTCGTTCTTACCTCATTATTTGGGGCATGTAGCGATATTGCTAGATTAATCTGCAAGCCGGTTCCTGCAAATTCTTTGATTTTATGTGCTAATCCCGACGTTGAAACTGTGATATGACGGGCACCAATAGCTAGTCCATGATCATCATTAACTGTTCTGATGAAATTAATCAGATTGTTATAATTGTCAAATGGTTCACCAATCCCCATCACCACAATATGGCTAACACGTTCATCAAGACCACGTTCATCGAAATACTTTTGCACTAACATAATCTGTGCTGTGATTTCACCAGCTGTCAGATCACGCTGTTTTTTAATCAATCCAGATGCACAAAATGTACAGCCGATATTACACCCTACTTGAGTCGTCACACATACTGACAAGCCATATTTTTGGCGCATCAAAACGGTCTCAACTAACATATTATCTGGTAATTCAAATAAATACTTAACTGTACCGTCCTTAGACTCTTGCACCAAACGTTGTGTCAAGGGGTTGATTACAAACTGATCCTTTAATTTCTCGATAAAGTCTTTAGAGATATTTGTCATATCATCAAACGATGTGACACGCTTTTTATAAAGCCAATCCCAGATTTGTGTCGCACGAAATTTTTTGGCACCATTTTCAATCGCCCACTCGATTAATTGGTCACGTGTTAAGCCATATATAGAGGGTTTCATTTGTTCTTTTTGAATAGTTTTAGTCATGTTAATAGTATAGCATGTAACCGCATAGCACCGCAATAGAGAATATCTCATGCTATGTTAATCCTACTTTAAATGATAAGTCAATAATTCATCACCTATAACGTATTTCTCTAACTTGATTATAAAAAAAGACATCGCCCAACAGATTAGCAATATCTCAAAAACACGATACCAAATGGTCATAATTACAACACAATAAGGACAATGCGATGATCACTTATTACGCGTTCTCACCACAAACGCTGGTCGTTTAGTGGTTGTTTTTTGTTTAGAAACTTGTTTATCTTCTTGTTTATCAAAAGATGGTCGTTTGGCTGACGATTTTTCTTTTTGATCAAATGTACCTTTAGTTGACTGGCGTTGTTTTTGAGTACCTTGACGTTTGACAGGTTTAGTCTGTTTTTGAGTCGCTGCAGTTTTCTTGTTTTTATCTTTTTTGCTAGTCAATAATGTAGTTGATATTTCAGGCGTATCTACTTCATAGACTTTCTCTGATAAAAATGGCTCATTGCGTTTGATATCTTTACTTCTCATCCGTTTCAAGACAAAAAATGCTGCACCATAATTCATATATTCTTTGATATACTCTTCCAAGTGTGAAATTTTCAACTCATCAGCAATTTTTTTACGAGAACTTGAAAAAAATCCCTTAAGTCGCAGTTGTTCATGTCCCCAATCACCGACAATATAATCATACTTTACAAAAATATCTGAGTAACGTTGTGCTAACTTATCTTTATCAAAACCATCTTGATAATTATGGACGAGATGATATACTTTATCGCCAATTGTCACCACGTCATCTACAACAATGACACGCTCACCAGGAAACTTATTATAATTTTTCTCTTCTTCTGGAACTACTTTTGCCATATTTTATTATTTCTTTCCTTGTTTTAACTACTATAACTTTTATCATACCTATTAAGCTTCAGGATGACTATCTGTTCTCAAATAATCAGCAACTATCTCTCTCATAAATTTAGGAAACTGAATTTCTGCAGTACCTGAGGCCTTCAAAATAGGAAAATAAGACGCAAATATATACTGATCTGGTACCAGTACAGTATAATATACAGCTTCATCAATCACTTCGCCTTGATAAAAAAGTTGTCCTTGATGTTCAGATAACCCTACTGTAATGATATCACCAAAAACTTTTCCTCTAAAGCCCATTCCGACGATCTTCTGGGTTTTTAAGTAATTACCAACTTGGTGTAATTCTTGCATGATCTCTTTTAGTTCTCGACCTGTTACGGTTAATTTCACCATTCTGATACTGTGAGGTAAAATATCATGTAAGGCATCCATCGTAAGCACTTGCGGTATATCTTGAACGATCATCCCACTGTTCATAACAACTGTCGACACCTGATAATAAGCACCCAATATTTCAGCTACAACGTGTGCCGCAGTATAATCTGGCGCTTGATTGATGAACGGATGAGATAAATCGGTAATTTGTTGCGCTTGTAACAACTCATGTCCCTCCATCTCTAACCCGTCTATAACTGTTTTATCTGCAGGTAATGAAGGCAGGTGGCGAACTTCCTCAGCAATAATATCTGATTGAATACACTGGAAATGTTCATCAAAGATAAGTGTAATATCACCTACATGTTCACCGTAACGACCTGCTGCAGCTAGCATTGTCCCATCTATATATTTGCCATATTCGTAAATATGATGGGTATGCGATCCTAAAATCAAATCTAAATTAGTAAACTGCGATGCCGCTTGCTCATCAAAACGCCACCCTAAATGACTTAATAATATCGTAAAATCTGCTGTTGATGTTGACAACTGCTGTGCCAATATGTCTTGTGGATCTAAAATATCCCACCCCATGTGTGGATAGGCTAGAGGGTATGGTGCTGTCAAACCAAAAATATCGATGGTCATGCCAAAAGAGGTCATAACAGTTTTTTTCTCAATAGCCCAACTAGGCTGTTTGGCTTTATCTTTGAGATTCGCTAACACAACATCAAAATTAGCCGACTGATAAAGACTATCTAACCTCTCCTTAGGTAAGCCTAGCCCCTCGTTATTACCAATTGTTGCAGCAGTTAGCTGCAATTCATTCATTAAACTGATATTTGCCTGCCCATAGGTTGCTTCTGTCAAAGCATGGGAGCGGTCAACATTATCCCCAATATCAAAACGTAAGACATCAGTATAGCCAACAGCCTGATCAGTAAAAAAGCGTTTTATTTTTGGATAATTTTCGAAATGGGAGTGCAAATCGTTTAAATGTAAGATTTTTAACACATTTCCTTGATTAGTCATAGCATCATTATAGCACAGATCTATCCTTCTATGTTCCCTTATATCTTGTAATTCCCCCATTTGAAAGCCTTAAACAATCACTATATACTTTCATATACCTTGGTATTATCTCGTTAGACAGACTTATAGATTGGTTATCATCTTTCAAGATTTGATTCATGCTGTATTTTTTGGATGCAAACTTAAAAAAGACGACATCACCAGATTTTCTGTATAGCTGAGTCAACACATCAAAAAAGAAATTGAACTAGAAAAGGCCGGTTCAATTTCTTGATTAACTTATTTAACCTAGCAACAAAATCTTTTGAATAAAATTTTTGCCTGAATGCTTAGAGCAAGTTATCTATATTAATGCTTTATCTTAATATCTCAACCAGATCTTTTCGTGCAGCCATATTGGCTGGCGTGATCGAAAAGACTAGGCCAATCACGATTGTAATGATTAGCGTTAGAGAAATTGTAAATAAGTCAGGTGAGACTTTAAATGGTAAAAAGGCAGATACCAGCAGAGCAATTAAATACCCAATGATATAACCGATTACACCAGCAGATATCGTTAGCATTAGACCCTCAGCCAGGAATTGATTCCGGATGTCACGTCTTCTTGCACCAACACTACGACGAACCCCAATTTCTTGTGTCCGTTCAGAAACAGATGTATACATCATATTCATAACACCCACACCTGCAATAAAGAGAGAAATACCCGCTATAGCTGAAATAAAGTAAGTCAACATCTTTAAAACTTTGCCAATCCCGTCTGTTAACGAACTCATATCAAAAGTCGAATAGTCTCCAAAATTACGACTCACACCTACTGTTTCAAGTTTCTTGATGACTTTTTGTGCGATTTTACTTGGCTTATAATCACTCGCAACGGTGATTTTTATCTGCGTAGGATTCCCTTCATTATTAGTATAATACTGATAGGAGTTTTTAGGAATCTTAACATCAGGGTTCATGTCAAATAGACCTGATGAACCACTTTCATAAATCCCAACAATCTGATACAACTCACCTTTTATCTCAATCCCTGTTCCTAATACCCTATCTTGGTTAGCATTAATATCTTTTGCTGTTTCTCGACTAATGATAGCGACTCTTTGGTGCGTTTCATTTTCCTCGGGCGTAATCGAGCGACCAATCACAACTCTTTCTTTATCAAATTTAACAAAGCCTAGATGTCTAGTTATCTTTTTTGCTGCTACCTGTAACTCAACCGTCAAAAAATCTTCATCTGATTTAACATAGTCGACTTTTTCCACGCCCTCAATGTCACGCACAACTCTCAAATCTTCATCAGAAAAATAACGCATTTTATTAGTACTGAATTGCTCATAGTCTGTCGGCGAATAGTTAATATTAACTGCTACATTTTTCTCATTAGAAGCTGTCAGATTTTTGATTGTATACGCTTCAAATCCGCGTCCTAATGACAAAATTGTAATCACACTAGCAATACCAATGACAATCCCGATCATTGTTAAAATACTTCGCCGCATATTTTGGCGAAGTGCTTGATAGGCATTTTTGATAATCGTAATCACATTCACATTATCACCTCACCATCAGCCACCTTAATCTCACGAGTACAATACGACATCAAATTGGCATCATGCGTGACTAAAATAATTGTCACACCACTAAGTTGATTTAATTCCGTAAATAATTGCATGATTTCAAGAGATGTCTTACTATCCAGTGCACCAGTTGGTTCATCTGCGATAATAAATTTAGGTGATTTGACAATCGCACGGGCAATGGCGACGCGCTGTCTTTGACCACCAGATAAAAGTTTGACAGACTGATTCACAAAATCAGCTAACCCAACTTTTTCTAAACTTTCCAAAACTAAACGCGTTTTTTCCTGATGAGAAACACCAGCGTACAACAAAGGCAGTTCGACATTTTGCCCAACTGTCATCTTTTCAATCAATCCAAAATTTTGAAAGACAAATCCAACATTTTCATTTCTGATTTTAGATAAATCATCATCTGTATATTGTTCGACTAATTTATCTTCAAAATAGTAGGTGCCCTTAAATTTCGTATCTAGAAAGCCTATTAGATTAACCAACGTGGACTTTCCAGACCCACTACGCCCCATAATGCCAACAAAATCACCCTCAGAAATGGTTAATGAGATATCATTTAAAACGGTAAATTCTTGTCTCGCGAGCGCATAGGTTTTTGTAATATTCTCAAGGCGTATCAACATAATCTGATGCCTCCTTGATGAGCTTACCGCCTATCTTTAGACCAGAGACAACTTGTAAGCCACTAGTCGTTTCCTTAGTTTCAACGGCTACACGATCAAATTTTTTCCCATTTTGCAGGTAAACTTTTCCATTTTTAACAGCAGACTTAGGAATATAAAGTGTCTCATTTTTTTATGAATCTGAACTGTATAGCCATTTTGCAAGTGTTCATCTAAGTTAACCTTAAACGCATACTGACTCGCTGCTGTTTCAGAGCTTGCTTTTTCTGGAACTGGCGAGATATAGGTAATTTTTCCTGTGATTTTTTTTGCTAAATCAATCGTTTCGACCGTTACCACATCGTTCACCTTGAGCTTATCGTAATCATATTCTGACACCTTACCATTAACGAGCGTATCACGACTAACAACACTAAGTAAAGGTGACGTTTCTGACTTGTTACCCATAATCACAAAACCGTCCGTTTTAGCAGTTACAGTAGCTGTTTGTTTTGCCTTTTGACCATCCAGTGCAGCCTTTGCTTGATCACGTGCTAGCACACTAGTAGTTATCGCACGTTGTGCAGCTTTCCAAGACTCATGATTCGTTTCAATCTGAGCATTAATGACTTGTCTTTCGCTATCATCTTTCGACTTGTTAAAGTCATTACGCAGTTTAACATCTTTTTTCTCTGCCTCAGCTAAATCGGCTTGAGCATTTGCTAAATCGTTTTCAGCTCCTTTGATCGCAAACTCTTGGCTTGATAAATCATCAGTAGGTTTTGTATAGGTCAACAAAACATCGCCAGCCTTCACTTCCTGTCCATCTGAAACATTAACTTGAGAAAGTTCACCAAGGGCTGCATCATCTCTATAGTTTGTTGATGTTTTTGCGATCACACTACCTTTAAAAATATCATCTGCCTGAGCCTTTACGGTGTAAAGCGAATAATCTTTCGTCTTACTAGAATTTCCTTTAGGTAACACAGTTGATAAAACCACTATACCGATAATCATTATGCTAATAATGCTCGTTAATACAACAACTACCGGATGTTTCTTATACATTTTTTTCATTTCTAATCCTCAATCAACGCCTCTCTAACTTTATCGCTGTGCTGCTAGCAAATAAAAAATTTGATCCGCTAACTATAACAGCTCTTAGCATTATAATAGTATCATTGACCATATTTTTTTATTGCACGAAACACAACGATTAATTCAGGTAAATTAACTAAAAGTAGCAATATCAAAACAAACCATGCTTTGTAATGAACAGCACCCGAAATGGTTGCAATAAACAAAAATATCTCAATAAAACTTGGTAATGTTGCCTCTTTCTTATATAGCAATCGTTTCATCTCCTTTTTATTTATCATAAATAGACCTCAATAAAACCCGCAATAGCTAATAAAAAGAAGGTAACAGCCAACAGCAGACGAACATATGGCCAGTCATTAATTAAACTGCTAAATTTTTTTCCTTTCCTAAATTCCCTTATATTTTTAGCAATAGCTATACCTGCTAAAGCAATACAAACAAATGACAATAATTCAAATACGGTATAAGGTAACAGTAGCAATATTATTTGTTCTAGAGACAAACTGCCACTTGCTATTCCCATTGTGACACCGTTAAGAAACAAAATCACTAGACCTCCAACACCGAATGTCAGCGCCCCAATAGTTAAAATTAATAAAGCGACTCCTGCATTATGATTAAATATATCATGGAATGCAATTTTTTTAAGAGCATGCGTTATCCCTACACCCGATAATTTAGTTATACATATGCCAACCACTAAGCCTATCATCGAAAGCGAAAAAGTTAGCCAAAAATCTTTTTTTACATCAGTCTTGTTTATCAAACACATCCTCCTTTATATTACGTGCGTTCTGTAAAAGAGTTTAAT
>JAKDQI010000144.1 GCA_030454995.1 Pseudolactococcus plantarum
TTGCGATAACGAAATCGTCCAAGACTTTTTGACCAACTTCTTTATGGGTAATCATACGTCCTTTGAATCGGATCGATACCTTAACTTTGTTACCTTTTTCAAGAAACTTAGTTGCTTGACGTAATTTTGTATCAAAGTCATTTTGGTCAATAACTGGAGACAAACGAACTTCTTTAACTGTCACAACAGCTTGATTTTTCTTTTGCTCTTTCAGTTTTTTCTTTTGCTCAAACTTGAATTTTGTAAAATCCATAATCTTAGCAACAGGCGGTGTCGCTTGCGCTGAAATTAATACCAAATCCATATCTAAATCCATGGCTTGATTAAGTGCATCACGTGTCGGTGTAATACCTAATTGATCACCATCTGCCGAGATAAGACGGACTTCAGTTGCACGAATCGCCTGATTCATTGTAACTCGTTCTCTTGCTATGATTGTTCTCCTTACTGTGAATGTCCTGCTGACTAACTGAGCCAGCTTCTGCATTGAAAAACAAAACGGGCTTTCCGTAGAAAGCCCGCTATAAATGAACTCTGAAACCAGAGAATAATATCATTTGGATGCCAAGTAGCTTACGCAGTATTGGCGAGAAAGCGGGGGCTTTCTGCTTTTCAACTTCTCTAGTATATCAGGTTTTAAAGTTAATGTCAACAAAAAATCTACAATTTTATCTGAAATTCAGACCACACCATAAATAATGAAAGATGCCCTACGTAATCAACTAAATACTTAGTTAATCTACAAAGCTCACCAATTCTTCAACTACTACAGCTTTATCCAATGTTTGTATCACTGGACAGTTAGGTGCAATCATACGGGCTGCACGACTTACTTTTGCTTGATCAGATGCTGCCACGCGCATTCTAAACGTAATACTGATCTGACTCACAGGTCTTGCTTTTTTGTCATCATCACGCTCATATGTCACAATTGCATCTACTAATTCAAACGCAATATCTGACTTTTCTAAAATACTTTTATAAACATAGATGCTACATCCTGCTACTGAGGCAACTAAAGCTTCCACTGGTGAATAGCCAACATCTTGCTTTAATACCCAATTACCTGCTGGATGCACTAACTCAACACCTTTTTCTCTCAATACTAATTCCATTGTGCCAACTCCATTCTACTAAAATGATGTATCCAAACGATAAGCATTTTTTGCTTCTAGCAACTTTTTACCATCTCAACATAGGTCTTGTCAAGTATAAAGACTTAATCCTATCGATAAGCTAGCGCTATGAGCTATGCGAAACAATAAACCCCACCACTCATTAACCTGGTCTATTCACTTTTGATATAGTGCATCTGAACAAACTGTCCAGATTGTTGCACGCTCTCTAAAATAAAGTTCTGTTGATACTCTCCCTTAGGAAAAAGTGGAATCCCATCACCCAATAGCACTGGTGCAATAGAGATAAATAACTCATCGATCACACCTTGTTTTAGGCACTCGCGTATCAATTCGCCTCCACCTACAAGCCAAGTCTGACTTTCTCGTTTATTCAGCAGACCAATATCATCAAACACCTTGATGTTTTCGTGTGCAAATCGGCCCTGTAGAAATGATTCATGTGTCAATACCAAAGTCTGTTTATCCTGATACGGCCACTCAGCTAAGATACTTGTATCAAGCGCACTTAACCACTCAAAAGTTCTTTTCCCCATTACGACAGTATCTATACCATTAAGAAATGCATCATATCCAGTATCCCCTGATACTGATTCAAGCCAGGTTAATGACTCATCTAATGTTGCAATGTACCCATCCAAACTCTCACCAATAAATAGTTTATTCATACACACCCTTTCCTACTATATTATATATACAATTATAACATGAACATCGTTTGACAGTATCTCAACAAATTCTTTGCGAAGATAAACATATCGTCAAATGCCACTATATCACATGTATCGTGTTGATATGATACTTTAGTTATTATAAATCTTAGTAGGTCTCCCTAAGAATGTAACAAATAAGCCTTAAGTAGTAGTTATTTTAGTCGAAATCATGTTATACTTTTATACGTTAGGGAAACATTGAAACTTATTAGTTTGGAGAGATATGACACTATATCAAAATTTTATTAAAAACGAAAAATTAAGGCGATGGGTTGTGCTTGCTATTTTAGTGCTGATACTTTATAGTATACAGAGTCTCTTGCCACTTATCTTACTCACTTTTGTTTTTAGTTATCTGGCACATCGCTTTGTCACTTTTATAGAAAAACACTTAAACTTATCAGGTAAAGTAACCGGATTTATACTTTATGGTATCATTATCTTTCTAGTTTACTTAGGGATTACTGAATACGTTCCTGTATTACTCTCCCAAATTAAACAATTAGTTACCGTTGTTAGCCGTTTCTATCAAAAAAATTACTCAGGTGAAAACGCCTTACTTGCTTCTATCTATGATTTGTTTAAGCAATATAATTTAGCAGATAAAATCCAGAGTAGTGTCGGCACATTAGTGATTTATTTGACTGGATTTGGTCGGGGCGTATTAGTCCTCGTGCTATCATTTTTGATGAGTTTCTTTTTTACCATTGATCGTAAAGACACAAATAAATTCTCAGCTCTCTTCTTAAAAGGAGACCTATCGTGGTTTTTTGAAGATACGTACTACTTGCTTCGAAAATTTTTCACAGGATTTGGGGTTGTACTTGAAACCCAATTTACGATTGCGTTAATCAATACCGTGTTGACTATTACCGCGTTGGGCTTCTTAGGATTTCCTGAACTACTTAGTTTAGGTGTTATGATTTTTCTACTTAGCTTAATTCCAGTTGCTGGTGTCCTAATTTCTTGTGTACCACTTGCGATTATCGGCTACTCGATGAATGGCCTGCGAGATGTCATTTTTGTCTTGATTATTGTCACATTAATCCATGTGCTTGAGTCATATATCTTAAATCCACATCTGATGGCACATAAAACAAAAATACCTATGTTCTATACCTTTGTTATTCTCTTTTTAGGAGAACATTTCTTTGGTATTTGGGGATTGATCGTAGGTATTCCAATCTTTAACTTTATACTTGACTTATTAGGTGTTAAAGAAATCCCATTTCCAAAACTCATCAGCAAAAAAGAAAAGAAAACTGTGGATGACTAAGTAAACCATATCCACAATTACCTCATTAATACATAAACTGATAGCAAAAAGAACCTTTGAATTAGTTCCGAGGTTCTTTTTTTATTTATATACCTTTTTTAAGCATAAGGTTACTATACCTACACTATGCCAATTTACACTATCTGGCATTTACAATTCTAAAGCTGTCGTCACTTCTGATAAAAATTGTTCATATTCTGCTTTATCTCTAGGTGTTAATGATTAGCCGCATTCAATCCTATCGGAATATCATCCAACTTCTATAATGGTCAGGGCTAAAATATGTTTTGCCGTCACTACCTCGAACAAATCGCTGTTCATTTTTAACATTATCATAAATTACACGATATTCTTCATAAGTTTAAGTTTTTACATAATTTAAGAAATCATCTAAATTGATTCAATAAAAATACTGGTTACAATGTAGTTATA
>JAKDQI010000030.1 GCA_030454995.1 Pseudolactococcus plantarum
GTTTTTCTTTCACTCGTTCGTTTCCTCGTTTTGAGTACTTTATTATCTTATCAAATACTAAATCAACTGTCAACTACTTTTTTAACTTTTTTCACATATAAAAACTCTAGTTATCTGCAACCAGAGTTTCTGTGTATTAGTTTCTATACATTATTTTAGCTACAAACATTATCTAGCAATAATTTTTAGTGACCTTATCAGTATTTTGAACGTCGAAATTTAGCTATTAAAAAGTTGACTTTATGACTACGAAAGTCATTCCTCCCTTAATTATACTTCTTTCGTATAAATATTTCCTAATCCAACTTCTATCGAACGTTTTTCTATATCTATTTTTTCAATTTTTAAAATTGATTTATAATCCGAGATCAGTCGCTGACCTTTAAACGGCCCTTCTGCAAACACAGCAACACCTGCAAGTATACAATCAAATTCATGCACAAGAGACTTCATACCATTTAGTGTTCCGCCACCTTTCATGAAATCATCAACTATCAGTACACGCTGTCCTGGAGCAAGAGATCTTTTAGATAAAGTCATATTTTCAACTTTTGCGCTAGATCCAGACATATAATTGACATTTAGCGTTGCACCTTCTGTTACTTTAGGATCCCGTCTAACAATAACAAATGGGACATCGAGTATGGCACTAACTGCTTGTGCGATAGGAATTCCTTTTGTTGCGATGGTTACAATCGCATCAATCTGTTTTCCAGCATATTCATGTGCAATAATTTTACTAATATTTTTGAAATTTTTTGGACTTCCTAAAATATCCGATAAATAGATATAGCCACCGGGTAAGATACGATTACTTTCCCGCATCAAATCTGCGATTTCGGAAACAATAGCTCTGGATTGTGCATTTGAAATTTCGGGTGTAAAAACAACTCCTCCAGAAACACCTGGGTAAGTCTTAACTGTCCCAACACCAGTTTCCTCAAATACACGTTTTATAATCACTAAATCTTCAGATATAGATGACTTTGCAACACCATATCTTTGTCCGAAAAATGATAGAGTTGTCAGTTTTCTAGCATTGTTTAATAAATAGTTGGTAAAATCTACCAATCTTTCACTTCTTTTCATCTTACGCCCTCTTTTCACACCTTGACAACTGACAACCGCTTTAACGATTGAACGTATGATTAGCATTACTATCCGCCATCTTAAACATTAAGTTGTGCTAAGCACGATTACTTTTGACTCTATTATATCAAAAAAACACGAACAATTAAAATGTTCGTGTTTACTTATTTTTTAACCTTGGTTTTTCTTAATGATTGCTTCTTGTACAGATTTTGGAACATCTTCATAGTGGTCAAATACCATCATGAAAGTACCACGTCCTTGTGTAGATGAACGAAGTGTTGTTGCATATCCAAACATTTCAGCAAGCGGCACAAACGCATGAACGATTTGGCTATTACCATGTGCTTCCATACCTTCAACACGACCACGACGAGCAGTTACGTGTCCCATGATATCCCCTAGATTTTCTTCAGGAACTGTGACAGTTACTTTCATCATTGGTTCAAGGATAACTGGATTAGCTTTTGGTGCTGCGGCTTTCAAAGCATATGATGCTGCAACACGGAAGGCTGTTTCATTTGAATCGACATCATGGTATGAACCATCATAAAGTTTTGCTTTCACGTCAACAAGTGGGTAACCCGCAAGTACACCGTTTTGCATCGCTTCTGCCAAACCTTTTTCTACAGCTGGAATGTATTCACGCGGCACCACACCACCAACGATAGCATTCTCGAATTCGAATCCTTTACCTTCTTCGTTTGGTGTAAATTCAACCCAAACGTGACCGTATTGACCTTTACCACCTGATTGACGAACGAATTTACCTTCGGCTTGAGTGACAGGAGCACGGAATGTTTCACGGTATGATACTTGTGGCGCACCAACGTTGGCATCAACGTTGAACTCACGACGCATACGGTCAACGAGGATATCCAAGTGAAGCTCACCCATACCAGCGATCAGTGTTTCTCCAGTTTCAACGTTTGTTTCAACGCGGAATGATGGATCTTCTTCAGCAAGTTTTTGAAGGGCAACACCCATTTTATCTTGGTCAGCTTTAGATTTAGGCTCAACCATAACTTGGATAACTGGTTCTGGGAATTCGATAGATTCAAGAATAACTGGGTTTTTCTCGTCTGTTAATGAGTCTCCAGTTGTTGTATCTTTCAAACCAACAGCGGCAGCGATATCACCTGAATAAACATCGTTGATTTCGTTACGTGTGTTTGCGTGCATTTGAAGGATACGACCGATACGTTCGCGTTTACCTTTTGAAGCGTTCAAAACGTATGAACCTGATGACAAGACACCAGAGTATACACGGAAGAATGTCAAACGACCTACGAATGGGTCAGTCATAACTTTAAAGGCAAGGGCTGCAAATGGTTCTGAATCGTCAGCATGACGTTCAGTTTCTTCACCGTCAGGTGTAACACCTTTGATTGCTGGTACGTCAGTTGGTGCTGGCAAGTAGTCAACAACCGCGTCAAGCATCATTTGAACACCTTTGTTCTTGAAGGCAGAACCTGCAAGCATTGGGTAGAATTCAACGTTAATTGTTGCTTTACGAATAGCAGCTTTAAGCTCAGCTTCAGTGATTTCTTCACCTTCAAGATATTTCATCATAAGGTCTTCATCAGTATCAGCAACCGCTTCAATCAATTTAGCACGCCATTCTTCAGCTTGTTCACGGTACTCTTCTGGAATTTCTTCGTCAAGAATATCTGTACCTAAGTCATTTGTATAGACCTCAGCGCGCATTCTTACTAAATCGATGATACCTTCGAAGTCTTCTTCAGCACCAATCGGAATTTGGATTGGATGTGCGTTTGCACCCAAACGGTCATGAAGTGTAGATAAAGAATAGAAGAAATCTGCACCGATTTTATCCATCTTGTTAGCAAATACGATACGTGGCACACCGTATTCTGTCGCTTGACGCCAAACAGTTTCAGTTTGTGGTTCAACACCTGATTGTGCATCCAAAACAGTAACTGCACCATCAAGTACACGAAGTGAACGTTGTACTTCAATCGTGAAATCCACGTGACCTGGTGTGTCGATGATATTGATACGAGTATCATGCCAAGCAGCTGTTGTTGCAGCTGATGTGATTGTGATACCACGTTCTTGTTCTTGTGCCATCCAGTCCATTTGTGAAGCCCCTTCGTGGGTTTCACCAATTTTGTGGATTTTACCAGTATAGTAAAGTACACGCTCAGTTGTTGTTGTTTTACCAGCATCAACGTGAGCCATGATACCGATGTTACGTGTGTTTTCTAGTGAAAATTCGCGTGCCATTGTATAGGTCTCCTAATTATATGTTTGAGTGAAAAATACTAGGAAGGCAGGTCGCCTACCTAGTATGTTTCTTGAATTACCGATTTTAAAATATGTATTAATACAACTCATTTATTACAAACAAGTTATATGCAGACATCTTACCAGCGGAAATGAGCAAACGCACGGTTGGCTTCAGCCATTTTGTGTGTGTCTTCACGTTTTTTAACCGCAGCGCCTGTGTTATTTGCTGCGTCCATGATTTCTTTTGCTAAACGGTCTTGCATAGTATGTTCACCACGTTTACGAGCGATTGTTACCAACCAACGTAAACCAAGTGTCACACGACGTTCAGGACGTACTTCAACTGGGACTTGGTAGTTTGACCCACCAACACGGCGAGCACGAACTTCAAGAACAGGCATGATATTTTCCATAGCTTGTTCAAAAACTTCAATAGCTTCTGTTCCAGTAGCTTCCTTAATTTGTTCGAAAGCACCGTATACAATGCTCGCTGATGTACCACGTTTACCATCAAGCATAACGCGGTTGATAAGGCGAGTGACTACGACTGAGTTATAAAGTGGATCTGCCAAAACTTCACGTTTTGGTGCACGATTTTTACGCATTTATCTTATCTCCTTTCAGATTATGCTTTTGGTTTTTTAGTACCGTATTTAGAACGGCCTTGTTTACGATCTGTTACACCTGCAGTATCAAGTGCACCACGAACGATATGGTAACGTACCCCTGGAAGGTCTTTTACACGTCCACCACGAAGTAATACCACGCTGTGTTCTTGTAAGTTATGGCCGATACCTGGGATGTAAGCTGTTACTTCAATCAGGTTTGACAAACGCACACGTGCGAATTTACGCAAAGCTGAGTTGGGTTTTTTAGGTGTCATTGTGCCAACACGAGTAGCAACCCCACGTTTTTGTGGTGAGTTTGTTTTCGTTTGAACTTTTTTGCGGCTGTTGAAGCCAACGTTCAAGGCTGGTGCTGTTGATTTAACAACTTTTGATTTACGCGGTTTGCGAACCAATTGGTTAATAGTAGGCATTTCTTGCTTGCTGTCAATCATTATTTTGACATCGTCAATAAGCGATAATAAGATTGATAGCATTCCTTTCGTTTTTTCGTTTAGTTGTGTTGGTATATGGTCGCTTAAGCCAAGTTCCAACAAGAATTTTGGATACTACCTTACCGAAACGGCTAGGCTTCTTTTGAATTACCAAATGAAAAAGTACCGTCTATCAGTTTATCATACCTAATTTTTTTTGTCAAATGCATTTATAACTTAGTAGTTAAGTTTATAAAATCTGATAAAGCTAGCCTCCTAACAAGATCACAACAAAAACAAACTAAAATCTGATATAATAACAGGTATGAAAAAAAAGATATTCTTATTAATTACAGTGTTTCTAGGACTGGTTATGACACCAATGCTTTCAGCTGTAAGTGCTGATCAAACTTTTGATGTTAAAGCTAAAGCTGCGATTGCAGTAGATGCCGATAGTGGAAAAATTCTATACTCTAAAAATGCTGATACGCCTATGGGTATTGCTTCAATCACTAAAATTATGACAATCTATATGACATTAGATGCCATAAAGAAGGGCACTTTACATTGGGATGATAAAGTGAAAATGAGTGATTACGCATTTAACTTGACGCAAAACCCTGAAGCATCTAATATTGCTGTCAAAGATAAAAACGAAGCTTTTACAGTGAAAGATTTATTCAATGCCGCACTGATTCAATCTGCTAATTCTGCTGCCATAACTCTAGCTGAAAAAATAGGTGGGACAGAGCCAAAATTTGTTGATCAGATGAAAACGCAGTTGGCTTATTGGGGCATTAAAGATGGTAAACTTGTTAACGCTTCTGGTCTCAATAACAGTGTACTAGATGAAAATATTTATCCAGGTTCGTCAAAAACTGATGAGAATGAGCTCTCAGCAAAAGATGTCGCAATTATCTCAATGCACCTGATTAATGATTTTCCTAATGTATTAGATACCTCAAAAAAAGCAACCGAGACTTTCGATGCCCATGGTGGGTCTGAACAACCTCTTACAAGCTATAATTATATGTTACCAGGCTTATCGGCTGATAGACCTGGTGTAGATGGCCTTAAAACTGGTACAACAGCCTTTGCTGGTGCTTGTTTTGTTGCAACCACTGTTCAAAATAACTTTAGAATTATTACAGTAGTCTTGAATGCCGATAATGCTGACAATGATAGTAATGCGCGCTTTCAAGCTACCGGAGAACTAATGAACCACATCTACGGGACATGGCAATTACAAACACTTGCTACTAAGGGTGTCAAAATCGATGACCACAATGCTCCTTCAAAATTAACAGTTCTGGACGGACAAAGTAAACAAGTAAACCTGCTACCTGATACTGACTTATCAGCCGTAGTACCTATGGCTGCAAATGATACCATCACGTCACTCACATATAATAAAAAAGACGACGATACAGTCACAGCACCTATCAAAAAAAATCAAAAGCTTGTTCAAGCAACTTTTCAAATTAGGGATAAACTAGGTTATTTACCTGGATTAGATGGTAAAAAGTTTTATTTAACAGCAACAAAGGCAGTGCCAAAAAGCAATGCTGTTAAGGTCATGTGGAATCACTTTGTTAGGTTTGTTAACGAAAAGTTATAAGTGGTATGACGAGATTTAAAGAAACATCTACCGATACGCCATGTTTTTTAAAAATTATATGCTAAGTTATTTGAACAAAAAAGGAATTCTCAATCAAGAATTCCTTTTTTGTATCTAACACTTACTAGTCTTTGAGACTTTATATATGGCATTGTGTACAATTCAACGCTATAATAAACCCATATTTTTAAAATAGCAATCTAACTTTTAGGAGAAGCTTTGGATCAAAAACATCAATAAATAGAGTAAGGAAATTATCCAGTTAGCAGAACTCACTTTTTTAGCCTCACCAATTGCTATCTTAATGATGATATATGAAATAAATCCAATTCCCATGCCTGTAGTAATACTAAAAGAAAATGGAATCATCGTTATCATTAGGATAGCAGCAAAAATATTAGGCTTATCATTTGTAATATTTATATCCGCGATACTCTTAAACATATTTATACCGATTAAAATAAGGACTGGAGTAGTTGCCAATGGTGCAACAAAGCTATATAAAGGTAACATAAGTAGCGACGTACAAAAAAATAATCCTATGAAAATATTCGTTAGTCCAGTTTTTCCACCAGCAGATATAGCAGAGTCGCTCTCTAAGGCTGATATAGTTGCTGTAGTCCCTAATAAACTAGCAAAAATCGTGCTCAAACCAATAAAAAAACCGATCTTATTAATGGATGTTTCTGTATTATTGATTTCCTCTAACTGAATTGGCACTGTCCCTATCGTTTCAAAAATAATTGTTAACGTAATTGAGAGAACTGCTCCCCAAAAATGAGGTTTTGCTAGTCCAGAATTAGTTATTGGCAGTATTATCTTTTCATAAGCACTCCAAATGCCTCGTGTTGATTCTAAATGAATTTTTGATAAACCAAACACTAAAAATAAAACTGATCCTAAAACTATGACAATAAAGTAGTTCATCTTTATCGTTTTAAGAGACATGATAATGCCAAATATGAGTAGCCCTAATACCAATAAAACATTAATATTACTAAAAGAGCTAAATTTCAAAAATTGATGTTGATTTATTTTAACAAGATTGGAAGATTCCATTCCCAACAAGATGAGGTATAACCCTATACCTGAGCGTGTAGCTAATTTGAAATTTTCAGAAAGGGAGCTATTTAGATAGTTTAAAATAGGTGTTAAACTAAGAATCAAAACAAGTAGTCCACTGATAGTTATCGCAGTAAATGCCTCGGATAAAGTCAATGTTTTAGTCATCACTAATCCATAAGCAAAAAAAGCATTGATCCCCATGGCGGGCGCTATCTGGAATGGAACATTCAAAAATATGCCAACTAAAATTGTTCCCAATGCTGTGGCTAGTACTGATGAAATAATTCCTGACTCAAAAGGGACTCCTGTCACATTTAATACTTGAGCATTAATAATAACGACATATATAAGTGTGAAAAAACCAATGATACCAGCCCGAAATTCACCTTTCACACTAGTGCCATGTTTGGTCAAAGCAAATAATTTATCCATAGTTAAACTCCATCTATCAAGTTTTGTCTAAAACATTTAACATATCTCTATACTAATAACATAAAGTCGCTTTATTTTATTTTTTACGAGTATTTACGCTGATAGATACCATTTTAGCACAAAATCAGATGCATAATCTGGCGACTATTTATACCTTTACTTGTATCTAGTATAACTAAACGGTGAGCATCTATGCATCCATAATTTTTTATATCAAACAAAAAAGCTGCTTAATAGCAACTTTTTTCATCAAGCATTACGCTTTTTCCCAATAAGTATCAGCACCATTACTAGCAATCACCTGCTTATACCAGTCGAACGATTTTTTAGGTGTACGTTTTAACGTACCATTTCCTTCATTATCTCGGTCTACATAGATAAATCCATACCTTTTTTTCATCTCACCTGTCCCAGCAGAGACCAGGTCAATACAGCCCCATGATGTATAACCCATCACTTCAACGCCATCAAGATCAATTGCATCTCGCATGGCATCTATATGCTGTGCCATATAATCAATCCGATAATCATCTACAACATAACCTTGTTCATCTGGTTTATCGATGGCACCAAGACCATTTTCTACAACAAAAAGTGGTTTTTGATACCGATCATAAAGGCTGTTTAGCGTCGTTCTAAAGCCAAGTGGATCAATCTGCCATCCCCACTCACTAGACTCGAGATAAGGATTTTTTACTGAATCAAAAATATTAGAAGCAGTAAACTCAACCTCATCATTATCAGCACCAACAGAGACACGCGTTGCATAATAGCTAAATGAAACAAAATCAACTGTATTGGCCTTTAAGAACTCAAGATCACCTTCTTGTATTGGTAACACTATGCCTTTACGCTCCAAACGTTTGAGGAAATACCTTGGATATTCACCACGCGCTTGAACATCAATCAAATAATATTCATCACGCGCATCTTCATAGGCAGACCATACATCACCAGGTCTGCATGAATAAGGATAGTAAACAGCCCCAGCCATCATACAGCCTACTTTATTTTCAGGGTCAATCTCATGGGCTATTTTGGTTGCACGTGCACTTGCTAAAAGTTCATGGTGAGCTGCAGTATACTTGGCAAGTTCTTGATCTTCACCTTCATCAAATGTCAGTCCTGCTCCCATAAATGGTGCATGTAAAATCATATTAATTTCATTAAAGGTTAGCCAATATTTAACCAACCCTTTGTATCGTGTAAACAGGACACGAACTAAGTTCTCATAGAAATCAACTAATTTACGATTCTTCCACCCACCATATGTCTCAATCAAATGAATCGGGCAGTCAAAGTGCGTGATTGTAACCAGCGGTTCAATACCATAACGGTGACATTCTTTAAATAAATCCTCATAAAATTGAAGGCCTGCTTCATTAGGTTCAACTTCATCACCCTTAGGAAAGATACGTGACCAACCAATAGATAAACGATAGGTCTTAAACCCCATCTCAGCAAATAATTTGATATCTGCTTTAAAGTGATGATACATATCAATTGCTTCCTTTGCCGGATAGAAGTGATCATCATCAAAGCTAAGATGTGTCATTTCCCCTGTGATAATAGGCAAACGATCTTTCCCTAGTGGCACTACATCAACGTTAGCTAGTCCACGTCCACCTTCATTATAACCACCCTCACATTGGTTGGCTGCTGTTGCACCACCCCATAAAAAATCTTTTGGAAATCCCATTTTTATCTCTCCTTCTACAAAGTTAAACTTTAAAATAGTTATGTTTGATTAAACTTTTTGCTATACCATCATCATCAACGTGTTGCGTTATCTCATCTGCGACTGCTTTTAATTCATTAGTACCATTTCCCATGGCCACATTATAACCACAAGCAGAAAACATAGCCAGGTCATTGTTAGCATCCCCAAATGAGATGGCGTCAGTTTTTGTCAGATTTAATTTATCAAGAACAATCTTAATGGCTGTTGACTTATCATTGCCTTTAACAGCAATTTCTCCACTCTCTTTACCAAAGAAAGGGACGGTCATGTGAAACATTTCAAATTGTTGGCCAAACCGATTATGTATCTCATGAAAATCAAAAGTATTATTTATAAAAGAAATTTTATTGATATCCCCATAATCAATTGTCTGTTCCTTAAAGGAATCAATCAATTGATTGAACCATTGATTTTTTTCAGATAGTGCTTCTGCTTTTTCTTTATCATAATCTATATATTCCAAAATCGTTTCATTGATTTTTTCTGCATACTGTTCACTACCAAACAAACCTGAATTAGATTCTAAATAATATTCAATCCCATTTTCTTGGAAAAATTGAATCATTTCTCTTACGTCTGATTCCGGCATTGTATGATGATGAACGACTTCATCATCTATTAAAATATATCCGCCTCCAGCTCCGATAATACCATCAAAACCAATCGCCATGATTTCAGGTAGAATCTCTGGTCTAGAACGACCTGTACACACAAAGGCTAAATTGCCGTGTGATTTAAAGGTTTGAATTGCTGATATCGTCTCAAGTGTTGGCTTTCCGCTATCCCCAACTAACGTACCATCTACATCAAAAAATGCGATTTTTTTAGTCATTTGTCAAATTCTCTCCATTACTTGCAATCACTTGTTGGTACCAATTAAAGGATTTTTTCTTACTGCGATTACCAGTTCCTTTAATGTAATCGTCAAGATCAACATAAATGAAACCATATCGTTTACTCATCTCTCCTGTTGATGCACTAACGAGGTCAATGCATCCCCAAGGGGTATAACCCATTAAATCAACACCATCAACCACTGCTTCTTTCATCGCCTGAATATGTTTTGATAAATAATCAATCCTATAATCATCGTTAATTGATCCATCAGCTTCAACTTGATCATAGGCTCCTAAACCATTTTCAACTATGAACAATGGAACCTGATAACGCCCATACAACTCATTCAAAGCAATACGTAAGCCGGTCGGATCAATCTGCCATCCCCAATCACTAGCCTCTAGAAAAGGATTTTTAACACCGCCAAGAATATTTCCTTCAACTGTTTCAGCATCTTTAGTGGTCACATTTTGAACACCAGACATATAATAGCTAAACCCGATGTAATCCACTGGATGTGATTTTAAAAGCGCTAAATCACCGTCGTGCATATCAAGGGGTGCGACACCTTTTTCTTTAAAAAGTCGTTCGGTATAAGCAGGATATTCCCCTCTGACCTGTACATCTGCACAAAAATAGTTAAAAGCTTGATTATGAAGCATTGTAGCAACTTGATTAATTGGATTAGCATCATAACTGTAAGTCGTCGCATAGATAATCATGCACCCTATTTTTAAGTTGGGATTTAACTCATGACCGATTTTTACAGCTAAAGCACTGGCTACAAATTGATGGTGCCATGCTTGAAAAATATTTTGTTGAACACGACTACCAGTTGAAGGAACCATACCTTGTGACAAGGCTGGCATACTAATCGCACTATTGATTTCATTAAAGGTCATCCAATAGGTCACTTTGCTATGAAAGCGAGTTAAAACAGTTTTTGCGAACCGCTCATAAAACGTTACTAGTTTACGATTTTGCCAGCCACCATATGCTTTAGCTAAATGCAATGGTAATTCATAATGAGAAATTGTAATAACAGGCTCAATACCGTACTTCAAACACTCATCAATGACTTGTTCATAAAAGTTAAGTCCCGCTTCATTTGGCGTTGTTTCATCTCCATTTGGAAAAATCCGTGTCCAAGCTATTGAAAAACGGTAACACTTAAACCCCATTTCGGCAAAAAGCGCTATATCCTCTTTAAAACGATGAAAATGATCAATCCCTTTATGGTTAGGATAATCATACTTTGCCTCATCAATTGACCAATCAAAATCATCTGATCCTAAGACTTGCCATCGAATTTTACCTCCGGGCATTGCATCTGCTACAGACAACCCTTTACCATCAGTATCATAAGCACCTTCCAACTGGTTAGCAGCTGTTGCACCTCCCCATAAAAAATCTTTAGAAAAACTCATCTATTTTCACTCCTTTGTACTTATTTAAAATAAGCTTTATTTTCAACCATATAGCTATCAAATGCATACCGATCTCTTATAGCAAGATACCTGTCATAATCACATGGTTGTCGAAAGTCACACAATCATCTTGCTAATATTTCTTAAACAACTGTTATGAGCGACTCCCCTTCGTTGATTGTTTGTACTGTTGTAGCGTTGACCTGACTATAATCTTGTGTATTTGTCACAATAATTGGGATTTGTGTATTAAACCCAGCTGTTTCAATTGCTTTAATATCAAAAGATAACAATTTTTGACCTTTTTTGACTACTTCACCTTGTTTAACAAAACTTTCAAAAAACTGTCCATCTAACTGCACCGTGTCGATACCAACATGTATCAATAATTCTGCTCCCTGACTCGAAATCAAGCCAATTGCATGTTTTGTTGGAAATAGCGTTACGACTACACCATCAAATGGTGCTACTATTTCTCCTATTTTGGGGACAATCACAGCACCTTTTCCTAGTAATCCTTCAGAAAATGCTGCATCACCTGCCTCACTAAGTGGTAAGACTGTCCCACTTGCTGGAGATACAATATGCTCAGGATTAGCACCTTCTGGTTTCAACGTTGGTGTTTCTTCAGCGATAACTTCATCGTACTCTTTTGGACAAAATAGCAACGTCAAGATGAAAGCAACTGCCATCCCAATTAGTGCTGAAATGATTGCATTAATAACGGATCCGATTGCACCATTTGCAGTACCATCTTTACCATTTGAAATCATTGTTGGTAAACCGAAAATACCAAGACCACCTAACATATAAATCTTAATATTTGTTATACCTGCATATGCTCCTGCTGCTGCTGCACCAATACATGAAATAATAAATGGTTTAACACGAGGTAAGGTGATCCCGTAAATTGCGGGTTCTGTTACGCCTGCGATACCTGAGATGATAGATGGTAGAATTAGCTGACGATCTTTTTTCTTATAAATCTTAAACATTAAGCCCATCAAAACGGCAATTTGTGCAAAACTAGCAGCAAATTGTCCGCCCAGGATGTTAGACCACCCTTGCGAACCTAGCTGTGCCATTACCATCGGAATCAAAGCCCAGTGCAAACCAAAAAACACAAGAACTTGCCATAGCCCCCCAACAAGCAAACCAAATACAATAGGCGAAATTCCATATACAGTATTAAAACCCTGACTTAATGCCTCTGTTAAGAGACTAATGATTGGTCCAACGATTAGAAAACCAAGTGGCATTGTCACTAATAAGACAATCATAGGCACAAAGAAAGTCGCAATCAACTCGGGAATCACTTTTTTAGCCCATCGATTAACTTTTGATGCTAACCAAATAATAAAAATAATTGGCACTACAGAAGATGTGTAATTATTAGCAATTAAGGGTACACCAGCAAAAGTCGTAAAATAATCAACACCGAAAATATTACCAAGTGGTTTTGCACCAGCACCAACAAGTGCTGTTTGTTGAATAGCTGGATAAACAAGTGCTGCACCAAGTGCTAATCCCGTAAATTCAGGGAGCTTGAATTGTCGTGAAGCTGTTAACGCTACGAAAATAGGTAAGAAATAAAATACCGCATCTCCTACAGCATTCAAGGTGATATACGTACCTGATGTCGCAGTATAAAGTTTAAAAAAGATGAATAGTGCGTTAATCCCCTTTATCATACCTGCGGCACACAGTGCACCTAGGAAAGGTTGGAAACATCCTGAAACAATATCAATGAGGGCATCAAATGGTTTTTGTTTCTCAGAAGACCTTGCGGCATCAGACACATGAGCCAGATCCACTAACTTCAAAACATCATCATAAACTGCGGGAACATGATTACCAATGACGACTTGATATTGACCACCAGCTTTCATGACAGTAACGACACCATCCATATTTTTTAGCACATCATCATGCGCCTTAGACTCGTCTTTTAGTTTAAAACGCAAACGTGTGATACAATGCGTCAAACTTTGGACATTTTCTTTACCACCAACTTGATCGACGATTGCTTTCGCCAATACTTCATATTTTCCCATCTCCGGGACCTCCTAAAATTTTGTTTGGGCAACTGCCCTATATATTTTAGGTTTGGCCAACTTAATGTAACCATCCGTGGTGAACTTAATTAAATATAACATGTGAGTGTCAACTAAATACCTTTATGTTATGGGCTTATTACATCTAAACCCTTATTTTTCGATAATCCTAGCTAGATGAATCGTTAAGTACATCTGTTCATCAGCAGAAACCTCATAGCGCCGTGTCTGCATTAAGAAACCCGTAATTTTTTGCGTTGTTTGGTAAGCTTCTGGATACTTAGCTGCAATCATCTGATATAAAGCATCATCTACTTGCTCTGTTTTTTCTTGAAAATCAGGTGTTTTTAATAGCACACGTTCTGCAAAAAATCTCAGATGAGTCATAAATCGCTGATAATAAATATCAGATTCATTTAAGGATAATTGTAAACTATATTTGACGATCGTGATTACTTCTTCGATTAATTTAGTCAACTCACTAACAATTGATGAGTTACTACTCCCTAATTCACTATTCACAATATGCATTGCGATAAACCCTGCTTCATCTTCATTGAGCTCAATCGCATATTTTAGCGAAATTTCAGCGATCGCTTTTTCTCCAATCATGTACTCTTCTGGAAAAAAACGTTTAATATCCCATAATAGAAAATTTTTAATTACCACATCATCTTTTAGTCTGACAATAACACCGTTAATATGATCAGCTAATGTCAAAAATAGCGAATCATTAATCTTAACCGTTAAAGTGTTTTTAGCTAAGGTTGCAATATCATCAGAAATTTCAAGAATTTCATCCGGAATACCAGATAATAACTCTGTCACACGATTTTGCCCATCACCAGTTAACTCATAAACTTTTTCAATATCGCTTTCTAATAATTCCTGACCAACTTTCTTACCAAAAGCTAGGCCACGACCCATCACAACAATTTCCGAAATTCCCTTCTCAGTTATCACAACGTTATTGTTAAGTATTTTCTTAATCTTCATGCCATATTATGTCCGATCCAAAAAACTAGACCAAAAAATGATAGCACATCCATCAATTTTTTGGTCTAGCTTAACTTAATAATCACCATCCATATCTTTATATGCACATGATACCACAAAAATGTAAGCGTTGTCAACTTCTTTTATATTAGATTTAAATGAGTTTGAATTTTAATTGGATATCGTCATGTCAATTGACATAATCATATATATAACCACGTTTTAAAGCTGCTCACCATTACTTTCGACAACCCGGCCATACCAGTCAAAGGATTTTTTCTTAGAACGTTTCAGACTCCCTGTACCATCATTATTCATATCTACATAAATGAACCCATAGCGTTTTTTCATTTCACCAGTACCAGCTGAAATTAGGTCAATAGGCCCCCACATCGTATAGCCAATCAAATCAACCCCTTTTTCAATTGCAGCATCCATTGCCTTAATATGATCGCGCATATAATCAATTCGATAGTCATCTTCAACAGTAAAATCAGCTGTCAACTCATCGGAGAAACCTAGCCCATTTTCTACAACCATCATCGGTAGATTATAGCGATCTTGCAAGTCTAATAAAGTATACTCTAACCCGATCGGATCCACTTGCCAACCCCATTCACTTGCTTTCAAATACGGATTAGCCTTGCCACCCATCAAATTACCTGCTGTATCTTTTGCTGCCTCATCTGTTGTGATACAAATCGTCATATAGTAAGAAAATGTATACATATCAACAGTACCAGCTTTTAAAATTTCCGCATCGCCAGACTCAAAAATTGGGAACATATCCTTTTTTTCCAGATAGCTCGTCATATAAGATGGATAAACCCCACGAACTTGAACATCACCCACAAATTTAGTAAATAATAAATCAAATTCTTTTCTCTTCAACACATCTTCTGGTTTAGGCGTCAGCGGATAGCTTGTAATATGACAAATCATACACCCAATCATAAAATCTGGATTGATCTCATGACCAAGTTTCACAACTTTAGCACTGGCTACAAGCGCATTGTGCAAGGCTTGGAAACGAACTTTTTCATTTCCTTTTATACCCGTTTGGTCATTTGGATTCAAGCCCAATACCGTCAACTCACCATGATCCATAGCACCAAAATTCATTTCATTAAAAGTTAACCAATAGGTTACTTTAGACTTAAATCTTGTCATCACAGTTTCAGCATATCGTACAAATAAATCAATCACGCGACGATCTGAAAAGCCATTATACTTTTCAACAATCCCCATAGGCAACTCAAAATGAGATAAAGTAATCAACGGCGTCATCCCATTCTTGATTAATTCATCAATAACATCCTCATAAAACTGTAAACCTGCTTCATTAGGCTCGAGCTCATCTCCCTGTGGAAAAATACGTGACCAAGCAATACTCATCCGGAATACATTAAAGTTCATTTCGCCAAACAACTTAATATCTTCTTTATAGTGATGATAAAAATCAATCGCTCGATGGCTAGGATAATAAACATCCGGCTCAATTTTGGCTGTAAATCGTCGTGGCGTATCTACACTACCAGCAGTTTTTAAATCAGGGACAGCCAACCCTCGGCCACCTTTATCATAGCCTCCTTCAAATTGATTAGCTGCAGTTGCACCGCCCCATAAAAATCCTTTTGGAAATGTCATTTGTTCATCCTTTCTTCTGATAGCTAATCGCTATAATGCTTAAATTTAACTATTGTTGCAATACGTAGGTATCATGCATCAACGCAATCACATGCCCATCAACACTAACAAAATATCTTGCGGTGATACATTCTGTTTTTCAGTCGCTACAATGCTCCCATAATTTGAGGTGTTGGTGATAATGACTGGTGTCTGCACACAGTATCCAGCCCCCTCAATTGCTTGCATATCAAAACGTAACAGTTTCTCACCTTTTTTCACTGTTTGACCTTGGATAACAAAACTTTCATAGTGCTTGCCTCCCAATTCAACTGTATCCATACCAATATGTATCAGTACCTCAACTCCTGAATCTGTCAAAATACCGATCGCATGATGCGTTGGAAACAAACTAGAAACCACACCGTCTTCTGGTGCGAATACTTCGCCACTTGTTGGTTCAATCACAACACCATTTCCCATTGCGCCTTCTGAAAAAACTGGATCCTTGGCTTCACTTAAAGGTAAAACGTTACCAACTAGTGGAGAAAATAGTTTTAGTTTGTTCACTGATGACTTTTGACCTGTTGCTACTTTCTTAGCTTCTGCTTTACTCAAGGTAATAGTTGCTTCATCATCTTTAAAACCGACGAGATAAGCCAGACCAAATGCTGCGATAAATGCTGCGATATCTAAAATTACCCCGTACATTACAAAAGACATGTTACCATCTGGTTTAATCAACGATGTATACCTAAAGATTCCTAAACCACCCATCTGATATGTTTTCATACCCAACTGCATCGCAATTGCACCAGTCACACCGCCAACCAGACAAGATACCCAAAATGGTCTCTTTTTCGGCAAAGTAATCCCATAAATAGCAGGTTCAGTAATCCCAAATGCACCCGAGATCACGGCAGGTACCGCTAATTCTTTTAACCGTTTATTTTTAGTTTTCATTAGTACCGCAAGTGTTGCACCGGTCTGTGCCACAGCAACACTACCAGCTCCAGTAATTAAAGCAGTGGGTGTCCCTTGTGATAAAGAGATAATAACAAACGGAATAAGCGCCCAATGCATCCCAAACATGACAAGTATTTGCCAGGTAAATCCGATGATTGCACCAAAAATGATCGGATTAAAGGCTTGTATTGCAAGCAACCCCTGACCCAATCCATCTGCTACGATATTCATGATTGGACCAATCGCTAAAAATGTTAAAGGAACTGTTACCAAAGTGGTTAAAAATGGCACTAAAAATAGTTTAGCAACATCTGGAATAATTTTACGTAGCTGTTTTTCTAAATATGCACCAAATGCAGTGGCCGCAATAATTGGCATTACTGTAGATCCATATCCTGCTGCTGGCAGTGAAAAAGGGATACTAAAAAAATGTAGTCCACCTGTAGGCTCAAACAGTTTAGTTGCAGAGCCATCTATAAAACCTGTATATACCAGACTAGTTGCTAGCATCATGCCTAAGAATGGAGAACCACCAAATTTTTTCATAGCAGTATAACCGATAAAGATGGGTAAAAATAGGAATAATCCATCACCCATGGCATTCAATATAGCATAGGTTGAACTACTAGAAAATCCTGCCCCCAAAGCAAATGATAAGATAGCATTTAGCCCTTTTAACATACCAGCTGCTGATAGTGGTGCCAAAATTGGTTGAAAAATCCCAGAAATCATATCAACAAACTTATCAAAAAGGTTACCACTAAGACCTCCCTCAGGTGCAGACTCTAAAATACCCAGAACTTGATCAACATCTTGTCGGACATCTGGCACATGGTTACCGATAACCACTTGGTACTGACCCCCAGACTGGATCACTGTCACGATACCATCTGTCTGTTTTAAGATATCCGTGTTCGCTATTACCTCATCTTTTAACTTAAACCTTAGCCGCGTAATACAGTTAGTCAAGGAAATGACATTATCCTTACCACCAATTTCTTTGACTATTAGCTTCGCTAAGTCTTCATACTTTCCCATCTCAAGAACCTCCTAAAAAAATATCGATATACATCAATAAATAGACTTAAGATCAGGCCAACCAAACTGTAACCCTCTATATAGTGTTAAGAATATGTTTTTATCAATAAAATAGACCAAAAAAATGATATCTCTATCAGTTTTTTGGTCTAGCTTAACTAAATAATAACTACCCTTAATTTCTATATTCAGCTTAACAGACTCTAAAATACCCAGAACTTGATCAACATCTTGTCGGACATCTGGCACATG
>JAKDQI010000145.1 GCA_030454995.1 Pseudolactococcus plantarum
AATAGGCGTGGAACGTGAAAAATCATAAAAAAAACCCATCTTGGGGAAGATGGGCTATAAACTAGAAACTACAGCATTGATTTCTAAAGATAATTATAACGCATTTCGTATAAGGTGTATTATGTTAATTTTAGAGAAATTTCATAATTCTGATTTTTTAGCTTAGGCCTTTAATGCAAAACTCTTATTCCTCTTTAGAAGAAATTTCATCTCTTGAATCTTTTGTGATAACGAGTCATATAAGTTCATATCATCATAAAATGATGTACGGTTTACCGAAAAATTTTAAAAAAATAGTTAAAAATGATAGTAATGAAGCCTTTAAAATTAATGCTAAGGCGTACCACTCCTCTGTTACAGGTAAATTTTTAACTCATAGATCATCTGCATTATTTGATGACATAGTTGATCATCCAGAAAAGTTAAAAATAGACTCTCAGTTTCTTCAAACTCTTAAATCACTAAAGCTATACCCAAATGATATTTTTCCCGAATGGAATCAGCATATTGAAATATATAATATTTTACGTATCTTGCAATCTTCTTTATTATTGGCGCACTTATTACCATGTTGGTTGAAGGCACTTATTTCAAAGAAGTAACCTATACCAGTTTACTTGCATTGTTTATTGTTGGATTAGGCATCTGTGCACAGAAGTTTAACTGGGGAAAGCATGCTCAAGATAAATCTGATAACACTCAGGCGGACTTGACCAACAATCTGTAATGTAAAACTAATGTCAGATTAAGCAAAATTCAACATACACTAAAACCAATGGCCTCCCAGTGAAAGCCATTGGTTTTTTAGGCTAAACTCAGCAATAAGTTCAATTTTTACTCAAATGTTAGCCACCGTTTTTATCTATCTTTCTGTATTCATATTCTAGAAAACTGTCAGCCTGTTTGATATTGCAGAACACTTTCAGAAAAGAATTTTGTATAGATTGCCGGCTCACTTTTAAGTGCTTTCACTATTCCCTTTATTCTAATAATTTTTATATAACACTTGAATAAAAAGCAAACGATTATCATTTACAGATCTCGCTAGTCAGCTTATCATTTCACAAACTTACAAATTCTCCGTATTTTCTTCACATTTAACCTATACATCATTTTAAGGATCTCTTGTGTTACTCCCTCATTTCAAAAAATCAGTCCTCACCCTCTGCTTATTTCCCTCCATACTTTATGCAGCCGATACATACCCTACTGTGACGCTTAACACGATAACTGTGCAAGCCGAAGGCAACTGGTTAGATGAAGCCAATGCACAGAAAGTACTAAATCATGCTGGAGCGCGTACAGTCATTCAGCGTGATGAGTTGATTAACCGAGGCGTAACTTCTGTCAAAGAGGCTTTACGCACTGTGCCTGGTATTCAAGCTCCTGAAAATGCAGGAACAGCAGGGAGTGATGCATCGTTAAGCATCGGTGTCCGTGGTTTAACGTCACGGTTTTCACCACGCTCACAGGTACTCGTGGACGGTGTTCCACTTTCGTTTGCCCCTTATGGTCAATCACAACTCTCCTTAGCACCCACTAGTTTAGGCAATACTGAAAGTATCGACGTGGTGCGTGGCGCGGGCTCTGTTCGCTTTGGGCCACAAAATGTAGGAGGGATTATTAACTTTAACTCGCGTACAATTCCTGAAACCTTTGCTGGAACGGTAGACCTCACTACAGAAATTGCAGAAAACGGTCATGTAAAATTTAACCCCAACTTATTTGTGGGTGGAACCTTAGACAACGGTTTAGGCTTAGCGCTGTTATATTCTGGCGTTAATGGAGAGGGTTTTCGCGATAAAAATGATGACTCTGACATCAACGATATTCGCTTAAAAGCAGCTTATGCAATAGATGAATATGCAAAAATTGAAGCCAATCTACACCGCTACGATGCAGATGTAGATATGCCTGGAGGTTTAACCCCTGCTCAATTTGCTGAAAATCCATATCAGTCCTTGCGCAATCATGATTATATGAAAGGGCATCGTACTGACGGTTCAGTTAAATACAGCTATAAAAAAGATGACAATGCCTTTGAGCTTTTGGCCTATCACACTGACACCTTCCGTGATGCAGGAATGGAACGTAGTGGATCAAAACTGTACCAAACGGCGCCACGTAATTATAAAGTGACGGCAATCGAGCCACGGTATTCGCATGCGTACCAACTTGGGACTACTGAAAATGAAGTTTCTGTGGGCTATCGCTATCTACATGAAACTAGTGAAGAGGCGGTTAATCGTGCAAGCTATAACACGGTCACAGGCCCTACAAATGAATATGCTTGGACCAAAGCAGACGGGAAAACAGATGCACATGCATTGTTCATCGACAACCGCACAGATGTGGGTGCATGGTCTCTGATTCCTGGTGTTCGTTTTGAGAAAATCAAAACCACCGAAAATATGTACAAATTAAATAAAGATGCATCGGTACTCAACGGAGTACATGCTGAAAAATCCTATGATGTAGTATTACCAAGCTTTTCAGTCATGTATAAAGCCAATGATTTGTGGAATATTTTTGCAAACTACGGTAAATCTTTTGCACCACTACAATATAGCCAAATGGCTAATACCAATGCGTCAGGTGCCTATCTGACCATGCAAGGCTTGCAACCTGAAAAAGCCAATAATTATGAAATTGGTACACACTATTTAGACCCATATCTATCCCTAGAATTCACCCTGTTTTATATTGATTTTTCTGATGAATTAAAACGAGATGATGCAACTCAAACTTACTCAAATTTAGGTGCCACTGAACACAAAGGAGCCGAGTTCGGATTTAAATATAATCTCGGTGCAATCAGTGACGAACTCAGCGGTATTTCGCTATATGCCAATACCACTTACACCAAAGCAACCGCATCTGCTGGGGAAAACAAAGGACAAGATCTCGACTTTTATTCACAATTGGTCGGCAATGCTGGAATAGACTATAAAATTGATCAATGGACACTAAACACTAATTTCTACGGTCAATCTGGTCAAACCGCATCGGGCACCCATGATGCTACTGGACGCTATGGCAACATTCCTGGTTATGGTTTAGTGGGTATTCGGGCATCCTATGATTTTTCCAACACACAACTCAATGGTCTCAAAGTGGGCTTCGGTGTGAAGAACCTATTTGACCGTGAATACTACACTCGTTCAGCGGATCAAGTCGGTGGAATGTATGTAGGTGCGCCACAAACGTATTATCTACAAACCTCATTTGATTTCTAGACACTCAATTCTAGAAAAGCAAATATTCAGGCAGAGACACCTCTCATTCATCTTTGCAAAAGTGATGTCCTCGCCTGAAACAACTTTCCCTTTATTTCTAGACAGCACCGAAAGCTGAAATGGATACTCTGTCTGATAAATGTCAGCCCCTCGGCATAAGTTGCTCAGCTCAACCTACAACCTTCAAATCTAATAAAAGATACTAGGTGTTTAGTCCCAGATTTTAATGGTGCAATATTCTCAGATAAATGGAAGGAAGCACTATGGGACAAGTTCTACACAGCAGCGCCACAACGACACAGGCAGTG
>JAKDQI010000146.1 GCA_030454995.1 Pseudolactococcus plantarum
CGTAATAATATTATCATCTAGTTCAATTACTCTTGCCGATGAGGCTAGTCGTTCAGCGAGTTCAGAGAATTCAGCTAAAATAATAGACAGTAGCACTGAAAATCAAGTAACTAGTGATGATAATACATCTTCCGATGACACTAAGGAAATAGGTAGCACTCCCCAAACATCAAGCTCTGTATCCAAAACAACAGAGCCAAGTATTAATGAGTCTGAGCAACCGGATAGTACGACAGCAGCGCCAAATTTTGAGTCTTCTCTAACAATGAGAGCGTTACCAAGGCAAGTAGTTACGACAGTAGCCATGTATCGGCTTTATAATCCCAATAATAAGGAGCATTTCTATACATCAAGTTTTAACGAAGCAAAGACTCTGCTACAAATCGGTTGGGGAGAATTCGAAGGTGTCGGCTGGTATGCACCCAATTCAGGACAACCTGTTTATCGACTTTATAATCCTGTATTAAAAGACCACCACTATACGATGAGTGCTAATGAGCGAGATGAACTTGTAAGCAAGTATGGATGGCAATCTGAAGGTATTTCATGGTATTCAGATAATGATAAAAAAGTCTCAATTTATCGTGCTTTTAACCCAGGATTGCAGTCAGGTTCTCATAATTATACAAAAGATACTAACGAGCAGAACGTTTTAACAACTCAACGTGGTTGGATAAATGAAGGTATCGCTTGGTATGGCTCAATGACGCCACCGCAAACTGACCAGACTAAAGAGTTGCAATACATATCAGATGGCTATAAAGGTATTAATGATGTTAAGTTTGATAATATGGGAGCATCAAGAGATTGGGTTTATAACCTGATCAAAGCAGCTTTGCCACTTGTGTCACAAGGGAAAGTATATCCATCAGTTATGGTCTCGCAAGCTATTTTGGAAAGTGGTTGGGGGACATCAGGACTTGCCGTCAATGCCAATAATTTATTTGGTATGAAGAAAAGTACGGATTGGACCGGAGCAGTATATAAAGCGAAAACTGCAGAAGTTGCTGGTAAGGATATGATTGTTGTAGATTGGACTGGGAAGACAATCTCAGTTAAAAAAGGTCAGACTTACTACATCATGGCTGATTTTAAGAAATATCCGACCGTCTCAGGTAGTTTATCGGATTATGTTGCATTGATGCAGTATCCACGGTACCGTAATGTTTTACGTGATAAAGCTAACAACTACAAACAAGCAGCTAATAATCTTACTACATCTGGATACGCGACTGATCCAGACTATGCCAAAAGTGTTATTTCGATTATTGAAATGTATGGCTTAAATAATTTAGATTGAGGAGAATATGAAAAAAAGTAGATTAGCGATATTAGGCTTGATATTATTAGCACCAATTTCATTAGCTTATGCAGATGAGACGAGTCATCCAGTTAGTTCTGAAAATTCAGCTAATGTAGTAAGTGACAGCAGTGATTCACTGTCATCTAGTGAGATCAAAGTGTTATCTGATGATAAAAAAGATATAGACCCGGATCTTTCTCAAGAGACCATAGATGCAAGTGATGAAGCAACTAGTAGTACGACAGCGTTACCAGCAATTGGTGCTAGGTCACTAACCAGACAGGCAGTTGAAACAGTTGCCATGTATCGACTGTATAATCCCAATAATAAAGAGCACTTTTATACATCAAGTTTTAACGAGGCAAAAACTTTGTTGCAACAAGGATGGGGGGGTTATGAAGGTGTTGGCTGGTATGCGCCTAATTCAGGACAACCAGTTTTTCGATTATATAATCCAAGTCTACAGGATCACCATTATACAATGAGTGTCAATGAGCGAGATACGCTTGTAGCGAGATATGGTTGGAAAGATGAAGGTATTGCTTGGTATTCAGATGATGACCAATCAATACCTATTTATCGAGCTTTTCATCCTAGTTTAAAATCAGGTTCTCATAATTATACTAAGGATGCTAATGAGCAGAATGTTTTAACCACTCAACGTGGTTGGAAAAATGAAGGTATCGCATGGTATAGTAGCAATATTCTACCAAAAGATAATCAGGATAGTACTTTACAGACAATTTATGCACCATATCGTTGGCAGACAAAAAATGGCAATCGATATTTCACGGATGCTAATCGACAGTTTGTCTCAGGCTTTCAATGGATAGAAGGAGATATTTACTACTTCAATCCTAGTACAAAGGCCATGCAAAAAAATACGACAGTAACTGATCGTGGCAATACCTATAAGCTCAATGCTGATGGTAAGCTTACATCTGGTAATGACAAAATTGAGAAAGCTATTTCATCTGGTATGACTAAAGTTGGCAATTCACCTTATGTTCTGGGTGGTGGGCGAACACCAGCATCAATTGCAGCTAACCAGTTTGATTGTTCATCCTTTACTTACTGGATGTATCAACAAGCAGGAGTCTCTCTAGGTGAGCAGACGGCAACGACAACTTGGACGCAACAACGCGTCGGAAGTGCAGTAAGTTTTGCTTCAATGAAACGTGGTGATATTTTCATGATGAGCAATATAGGTCATGTAGGTCTTTATTTGGGCGGTGGTTACTTCATCCATTCGTCACCGAATGCTAAGTTCTCAACTGTTTATGGTGGGCAAGCACAACCTAATTATACACACACTAGCTATTCTGATTGTTATGGAACATATTATGGTGGTGTAGGTGTTTCAAGACTAACAGATGTCCTCTCTAGAGATCCTGCTGATGGTAATCATCCAGTCACTCGTACGACTTGGGAACAGATCCAAGATAATGTTATCAGACGAATTGTAAAATAAGGAAATAAAGATGAAAATATTCAATGCTAGTGTACTCATACTTTGTATTATATTATTGAGCTCTTGTGGCAAGCAAGTTGATAAAACAGAAGGTGAAAAAAACACCAGCACGACACAACAAAAAAGTAGGTCTCAAGCATCATCAAAAAATACATCAGAGACAACGATAAAGGCACCAGCCTCATCAGAAACTTCTTCAATCTCAGAATCACCTTCATCAGAAGTTGTGATTGGCGAAAAGCAGCCGGTCATCACATCAGAGGTAGCTGGTCTACCATCAAATTACCTAGGTAAGTGGGTTAATCACCTTAATAACGATTACTTTGAAATTACAAGCACACAGCTAACAACTGGGAATGATGTGACGACAAAAACCACAAAAATAGTGAAGGTTGGTAAGGATCAGGAGGGGTATCTCGTGCAAACTGAAGATGGAATTTCTTCTTATTTTACGGTTAAGGGTGACCGACTTTATCCGACTACTTCTCAAGTGGACTTAACTTCTGATTTCTTGTCACAAATTACATTTAATAAGGAATAATGAATTAATGCTAATAAAACAGAAATGTGGTCAAGACCATGTTTCTGTTTTTATATTTTTCTCTAAAATACTTTTTATAGTGTTGTGATGTTATCCTTAAATCTTAGAGTCACTATTGTATAATTTAGACAAAGGAC
>JAKDQI010000147.1 GCA_030454995.1 Pseudolactococcus plantarum
GAATCTGAATCCGTCCCAAACTCGGAAAACAAAACAAGATGAGCCAGAAAGCTGTCGCGGCTTGTTGGACCTGAACATTCCCTGTTGTGAAAACTGCCCGCATTTTTGTAAATTTTTGAAAGCGAACCAAGGCGATATTAGCGATGAAAGCAATGAGGAGCAACACCATGACATCACCAAAGGTCCGGCCAAATGTTGCCATAATTCCTGTATCTATTGCATTTTGACCAAAGTAAGGATCAATAACCGTCGCGTCCAAATCAAAGCGATCTTTTAAACCAGCAAGAATTGGCCTAAAGTTATTAACCAAACCGCCTGAACCGACTGATAAGATAAAGTAACCCACCGTTGCCTTAAGAAATCCAGCCAGACACTCATACCACGGCTTTTTCAAAAGTAAGTAACCAACTAAAACGATAACACCTATGAAATAGGCAGGCTGTGTCAGAATATTCTTGGCAAAGAAATCCCACACGACCAAAATAGCATTGAATACATTTTCCATATCGATCTTTCTCCTCTAGGACTTTCCTACGTCCAATTAGCTTGGAGCAAGGCTTCAAAATCAGTTATTGATTCAATATTTTCTAGTGCTTCAATCACACCGTCTGTCATTAATAAATCTGATAAAGCCGCAATGTTTGTCATGTGTTCATCAGGATTTTTGGCCGCTAAGGTGAAGAATAGCTTGGCTTGTTTTTCTTCGTTACCTGCTTCAAAATAAACCTTTTCCTTGAATTTTGTAAAAGCAATGGCCGTCCCGAAGACACCTTCGCTCTTATCTGTTGAATGCGGCATTGCAACGCCTGGTACAATGACAATGTATGGGCCATACTTGTGAACAGCTGCCACCACCTCATCAACATAAATTTGATTGATGATTTCTTTTTCGATTAAATTATCACAAGAAATCCGAATCGCTTCCTCCCAATTAGCCGGCCGTTGATCAGAAATTCTGACTAAATCTTTTTCCTGAAAATAGGTTAGCATCTCTGTTCCTTCCATAATATCACCTGCTCTTTCTTACAAGAATGATGGGAATGGCGTATCATTATCAACTGTAAAAACATCATCAAAGCCACGGTCAAAATTAAATTCCAAGCGATCTTTATCATCTGGGAAGGTGAATTTACCACCTACTTGCCAGATGAATGGTTTAAATTGGTAATTGAGCCGATCTTTTTTAAACTTCCAAATCTCGGTAATTTCTTTTGGATCTGCCATGAAGTTAGCCCAAATATCATAATGAACTGGAATGACAACTTTGGCATTCAATGCTTCTGCCATCCGAAGCATATCAACTGACGTCACTTTATCCGTAATCCCACGGGGATTTTCACCATATGCACCTAAACAAACATCTATTGTATGCTCATTACCATGTTTTGCAAACATATTTGAATAATGTGAATCTCCTGCATGATAAACATTTCCACCACTTGTTTGGAAAAGATAGTTCACTGCCAATTCGTTCATATCCTGTGGCATTTTACCTTTTAAGATCACTTCTGGATTCGGTTCAGTTACCAATACCGTTCTGTCAAATGCTTCCAATGCCAACAGCCTGACATCTCCAATTTCAACCTCATCTCCTGGATGAACAACAATTGTCTTATCAGCAGGTACGCCCCATTTTAGCCAGATATTAACTACTTCTTGTGGTCCGATAAATTTGGCATCAGGACAGTTTTGATTGACCGCTGCCGCTGTATTAATATCCAAATGATCGGAATGAATATGTGTTACTACCAAAGCATCAACATTCTTTACTTCAAATGGATCAATAACAAATGGCTGTGTCCGCAAATTAGGTTGTTGTTTAAGAGCGCCACTCATTCGCATCATTTGGTGACCTTTGACCATCTTACCTGTCCCATGTGTCCGTTTACCAGTCCCACACCAGAGGTCACAGAGAATGTTCGTCCCACCTTCTGATTTCAACCAAATCCCCGTACATCCCAACCACCAGATTGAAACGGTTCCCGGTTTCACAACTGTTGCTTCAATTTCTTCATTCAGATAAGTCCCCCATTCTGGAAAAGTTGAAAGGACCCAAGATTCTTTTGTTACTTCCGTGATTTTGTTTGCCATTTGAAAATACTCCTTATTTTTATGATGAATTAATATATATTTCCTTTACAAAACTATCACAACAAATAAGGAAGCGCTTTCAAACAGCCTTTTATGCTCATTCATCTGTTTTATGATCGAATTGCAGTTTTTTTGTAACTTCCGTCTTTTAAAGCGTTTTCAAACGGAGTATACTGTACTTAAAAGAACATATGAGCTTAAACCGTAAAATTTAAACACACAGTATAAATAGGAGACAAAATTTTGAAAAACTCTATTCTAAACATCCAAGCTAGGCAAAAAGAATTAATTGAAATAATGAAAAATGGCAAGGAACATACAACCAAAGAACTTAGCATACTCTTGAAAACATCAGAAACAACCATTAGGCGGGATTTATCAAGCCTCGCACAGATGGGAAAAGTCATTCGGAGTCATGGCAAGGCCAAAATTTCAACAACTGGTCTTGAAATCGATAAATATGATAACCAAGAGATTGAACAAATTAAGGAAGCTTTGGCTAAAACAGCTGCTTCTTTTGTCAAGAATGGCAATACTGTCTTTATCAATTCCTCTTCCGCTGCACTTGATGCTGTAAAATATCTCATCGATAAGCAAGTGACGATCATTACAAACAACGTCAAAGTCGCAGCACTTGATCACAACTCCGAATCATCTGTCTTCTTATCAGGTGGAGAGGTCCGTTTCCCTAAAGAAGCCTTGATTGGTCAAGCTGCACAAGCTTTTTTTGAAAATATTCAAGCCGATATTGCCATCATTGGTTGTTACGGTATCTCTGCTAATCGTGGTTTGACAACTCCAGTCATACATGAAGCTAAAATCAATGAAGTCATTGTCAAGCAAACCAAAGGTATCGTTGTTTGTATCGCAGATTACCGAAAAATTGGGAAATCTGCTAATTTCAAAAGTTGTGATTTATCCTATGTTGATTATCTAATCACTGACACCTTTGCTGATCTAAATAGTTTAAAAGATATCGAAAACTGTGGCGTTAATATCATTCAATTGCAACTATAACACACATTATATTACATTGAAAAGAACCTTTTGTTTTGTCATCTCCATAAAACATAGTACAATATAAAATAAGGAGATCTGATTATTATGAAAATTTTAACTTTCAAGAAAACCGTGACGGTTTTAGTGGCAACTGGCTTTGCCCTTTCTTTGGCAGCTTGTGGTAAGCAAGCAGAAGCACCTAAAAAGGATACTGCCTCTAAGGATACAGCAACTATTACGCTGGATTTTGAAAATGACAAAAAAGTCGATGAAACGAAAAAAATCACAATTATTAAGGACCAGACTTTACTTGATGCCCTTAAAGAGAATTTTAAGATTGAGGAAAAAAGTG
>JAKDQI010000148.1 GCA_030454995.1 Pseudolactococcus plantarum
GCTTCAACAAAATCCAGTTCTAGTGCAACGCAAAGTTCAAGTACAGCTTCAACTACATCAAATTCAGTGACGAACTCCCAAGCAAGTCAAACAATGGCGTCGACTTCAGCAAGTAAGTCAACTGCTACTCAATCCCAGACTGAAATGTTAACAGCTGGTCCTAATATAGTTCCGCAATATACAACTGATGCGACAGGAATATATCCGACTAATAGTTGGATCCCAGCAGGAAATCAGACAGTCATTAACCATCAAGGTAATGTCAATGCCACAAATCAATGGGATGGCAACAAATCATGGAGTGGTGATCCTAGTAACAGGAGCACTTCTTATATAGAATATGGTGGAACGGGGAGTGCTGCACAGTTTGCCATGCGTAAGTACGCTAAAGAAACAGCAACACCAGGCTTATATGATGTTTATCTAAATGTCAGAGGTAACGATCAAAAAAATATCAAACCGGTTGATATCGTCTTAGTTGTCGATATGTCGGGCTCTATGGAACCTTATCGAGCTGCCGCTGTACGATCTGGGATATCTAGTTTTTTACAACAAATCACAAACGCTGGGATTGGTGATTATGTGAATGTTGGTTTAATCGGTTTTTCAAGTCCAAGATATGATTCTGTAACTCCTGGAACTGGATATCTTTCTGTTCCGATGAACAAGGTATCTAATCAAAAGCAAATATCTGCGCTAAATAATGCAATAAGTCCGAAATTTAAAGGTGGGACTTTCACTCAGTTAGGAATTCGCAAAGGTACTGAGATGTTAGATCAAGATAGTAGTCAAAATCAGAAGATGATGATTTTGCTAACAGATGGTGTACCAACATATGCTTACGAAGTGACTGCAGCTCAAAATTATGGTGGTACTCTTTACGGAACATCTTTTTCTAATTATATAGATAAGCCGGGCTATACAGCCCAATTTCAATCACCTTATAATATAGGTTCAATATTGATTAAAGATACATGGCCAGCAACTTTAGGAGAGGCTAAAATTTCGAAGGATAAAGGAGTTATTCTTCATGCCTTAGGAATTCAACTAGACCAAGACAATGGGTATTACAATAATAGTAGTAATCCCTACATGACGCGCCAGCAAGTTTTGTCTAATATGAAATTATTAGCATCTCAGGATCTCTATCAAGATGCTAATTCAGCAAATGATATCGAAAAATATCTACAAGATCGTGCACAAAATGTGATCAGTGAATTCGATACGGTCAACAATGCGACGATATCAGATCCTCTAGGATCACAATTTCAGTATAATGGTACAGTCGATGTGAAAAGTATTGGGACTAAGTCAATTGTGAAATTACCTACGACGAATATGACGAGTAATCAATTAAACGTGTCAGATATGTCTTTAGGTGCAGGTGAAGAAGTTCAATTTCATTACCAAGTTCGCTTAAATACTGAGACCAATGATTTTAAACCAGATTATTGGTATCAGATGAATGGTCGTACGACGCTGATGCCAAATATCAAAACTCCTGATTATCAAGTTGATTTTGGTGTGCCATCTGCGAAGGCCCCTGGAATCACACTTAACCTAAAGAAGATTTGGGAAGAGTATGATGGGATTAAAACCAATCGACCAACTCAAGTGACATATGGTATCACACGAAACAATACTGTAACAAACAATGCCTGGCAAAAAGGATTTGCCACTATCCAAGGTACGTCCAGCAATGATACATGGACGACAAGTGTCTCAAAACTTGCAGTAGATGCAACTAGTCAACCTAGTTTATCGTTACCTAAGTATAATACAAATGGTGTCGCATTCAACTATAGTGTATCTGAGGAAGTCGCTGTTAATGGTTATGATGGGACTAAAGTAGATGACATGACTTATAAAAATACAAAACAGTTTAAACCCTTAAATTTACAGGTCACAAAAGCTGATAGCAATGGTAAAAATATTGCAGGTGCTAGTTTTAAACTGGTAAATTCGAGTGGTAAAGAGTTCAGTATTAATACAGATTCAACAGGTGCTATCTTTACATTTGCAAACTTAACACCTGGTACGTATACGTTAACTGAGACGAAAGCACCAGATGGTTATGTTATTTTAAGTCAGCCGATTATCATCACTGTTGCCAAGAATGGATCTGTTACACAAGATGGGAAGCCTATTTCTGCTGATAATTATACGATTAAACTAATCGTTAAAAATCAGCAAAAAGGTATTCTCCCTAGTACAGGTGGCTCTGGTCGGACAGGCTATTTTATAGCGAGTCTTATCTTTATGGGATTAGTTGCGATTATCGGTGGTATCTTCTACTATCGTAATAGACGTCTACGTCATCATAAACTTCTTAAAGGTCCACATAACAAAAGTCATCTGTTACTGTTGCTGTTAATCACGTCTCTTGGGATAACCTTTACAAATGCTCAGAAAATAGCAGCAGATGAACAACCGATTACCTTTATCTTACATAAAAGTGTCTTTAAAGATAGTGGAGACTTAAAAACAATTAAAGATAATGGGTTAGTGATTACACCTAATGATCCCAATTCAGGTGTGATTGATTCGGATAAAACATATGGGTTGAATGGTGTCACTTTCGATGTTTATGATGTCACTAGTTATGTGTCAAATGCTTTAAAAAGTACATCTAAAGAGGCGCTTATGAAACACGTCACAAATACTGATAAGGCTAGCCTATTGGCCGAAATAAAGCCATATCAGCCAACAAGTCAGGAAGTTGTGACGGTTTCAAGCGATGGAGATGATGGTGTTGCACGATTTAGTGTTCAACCTACTTCTCAAAACAGTGCTTATCTGATACTGGAGAAGCAGATCTCTGACAAAGATGCTGGTAAAGTCAAGATGACGGCAACACCGATGTTGGTTATATTACCAGTAGCGAATCCTGTTGATAAAACATCATTTTTGACAACGATAAATCTGTATCCTAAAAATACAGCAGTCAAAACACCAGTTATCCCACCAGTAAACCCGGTAAATCCGAAACCACCTCATTTCCCTTTTTTACCTGATACAGGTGAAGTTAAGTCGGTAATGGTTGTTTTGGGTGGCATTGTCGTAATCATAGCAGTTAGCTTTTGGTATAACCGACGTAAGCCAAAGCCGTCATAAACTAAAGTCTTTGTCAATTATTGTCAAGCTTATATAGAAAATTTTGGAGAAAAATATGAAACCAAACAAATTCTTACAAGTGATTTTAGCAACAATTTTGTTGTTAACAACCGCTTTTGTGTCAAATCAGCATATCGTTTCAGCTGATGATAATGTAGATGTAAAAAATACGAATATCACAATCAACAAACGTATTTTTGATGAAGGAAAAACACCTGCTAACAAACAAAATACAGGTGATGTGATGAGTGACTTTGGTGGTAAACCTTTAAATGGTTCAGAATTCACAGTTTATAATGTGAGTGATCAATATTATAG
>JAKDQI010000149.1 GCA_030454995.1 Pseudolactococcus plantarum
TTAATAGTACCAAAAGAATCAAACTATCAAATCGAATTGGTATGGCAGTATTTATATCAACAGTCACGAATACTTTGGCGTGTGTTGCATTATTTTTCTTCACACCGCTCAATCCACAGACAACAGGTAAGAGACACTATCTCATCTATTTAATTGTTGTTGGTGTTGTGACGTATGTGATTAAACGTATCTTTATAAAATTTAAATTTCAAATCAAGATTTACCCCTTAATCCTATCTTGGACAGGATTTATTGCCAGTATGCTAGTTTTGGGGTCGCATTGGTTGATTCACATATTTGGAGATGTTAATGTTGACCAAATTGTGTATACACTGGCTAATGCTGAAGGGACTGATAAAACAAACATATATACATTTATCAATAATGTTTTGATTCCTTCTATTTTGATTTCAATTTTATTTTACTTTATCTTACATTTCATCTATAAAATAAATGTAATATCGCTTCATAAAAGGACTTCAAGATTCATACAAGTTATGATGGTTCTCTTGTTACTGATAGCTTCTACAACTTATGGCTTAAAACACTTTGGATGGTCAAAAATTGTTAATTATTTTTCGGATTCAACATTTGTCAGAAAAAATATAGTGAATACTAAAGATACGACTGTTTCTTTTTCGGGAGAGAAAAGAAATTTGATTTATATCTTTGTGGAATCTTTAGAAACTTCTTATGCTAGTAAGGATCAAGGCGGAGATCAATCAGTTAATTTGTTGAAGCCTTTAATGGATGTTGATCCAAATAGTATTAATTTTTCTAATACACAAAAATTTGGCGGACAACAGCAATTACCAGGCATGGATTACACTGCAGCTGGAATTATTGCACAAACCTCAGGTCTACCTTTAAAATTTGGTGGTAATTACACACAAGATGATGTGAGAGAAAATTTTGGTGGCAAGCAAATCAAAAATATGTTACCTGGACTTAAAAGTCTTGGTGAAATACTTAAAGAAAATGGCTATACAAATTATTTTCTAATGGGCTCAACTCCAGATTTTGGTGGGCGTGCTTCTTATCTGCAACAACATGGTGATTATCAAATTACAGGATGGCCACAAGCCATTCAAAACAAATGGATACCGAGTAATTATGCACAAAATTGGGGATTTGAAGATGCAAAACTTTTCAAATTTGCCAAAAATATGTTAACAGATATTTCCAAAAAAGATACGCCGTTTAATTTTTCTATGCTGACATCAGATACTCATTTTCCAAATGGTTATACTTATGGTGATGAAAAAAATTTGACAAATATGCAATATAAAAATGTTGTCTTTCACTCAAGTACTATGATTGCGCAATTTATTCAATGGTGCCAACAACAACCGTGGTACGATAACACAACAATTGTTGTATCTGGAGATCATTTAACTATGGATCAGCGGTATGTTAACTCACTAGATAAAGGTTACGACCGTACGGTATTCAATTTGTTCATGAATACAGGACTTATAGCGGAGACTAATAAAAATCGACAGTTTTCTAACATGGATATGTTTCCAACAACATTAGTCGCCTTAGGTGCTCAAATAGAAAATGAAAAACAACAACTTGGACTTGGCGTTAACCTATTTTCTGGAGAACAAACGATGATAGAAAAATACGGGTATCAAAAAACTAAAGATCAGATTGAGCAACGGTCTAAATTTTATATTAAAAACTTGATAGAAGGAAAAAAATAAATGAAAAGGCTTTTGCTTTATGTCCACTATAATCGTGAAGATGCGTTATCTCAACATGTTATTTTCCAATTAAATGCATTGAGAAAAAGCTATGATCGTATTGTATTGATATCAAATTCTAACTTAGCAGCATCGTCAGTTGCACAATTACCTATTGATGATTTTTTGCAACGTGAAAATGTCGGATTTGATTTTAAAGCCTGGTCTGATGGTATGGTTAAGTTAGGTTTTGATACTGTAAAACAATTCGATACGGTTACCATTATGAATGATACGACTTTTGGTCCTATTTTTGATTTTAATAGTATCCTCACAAAAATGGATAACTCAGATGCTGATTTTTGGGGGATTACAGATAATCGAGCACATGTAGCTGATATTGGTGGGAGTGAGCATAACTTAAAAGCACATATTCAATCTTATTTTATGACGTTCAATCAAAATATTGTCTTACATCCAAGCTTTGAAGCTTTTTGGGGAAATATTCAGCAATATGACGATGTTAATCGTGTGATTTTAGAGTATGAAACGCAAGTCACTGATTATTTCTGCCAAGCTGGTTTTAACTATAGTGTACTATTTAATACGCAAAATGAAGATATATCTGCTATGCAGAATTCAGATTTTTCAATTTTCGGTTTGACAAAATTACTGGAGCATGGTGTACCCTTTATTAAAGTGAAAGCCTTTATTCACAATGCAGAAAAAAATGATATAAAAGCTACTTTTATGGATATCATGAGAGTATCAGATTACCCAACTGATTTGATCGTTGATCATATGACTTTTGCAGATTATCCAGATAGAAACTATATGTTACGCCCTAAAGTATTACGATTTGAAAGTTTAAAATCAACTCAGCGACAAGTTGGCATTCATATACATAGTCAAGATATTGATGCTGTAACACGTGCGATTAACGATTTTGATTTATATTTATCTAATTATGATTTATATTTGACTACATCTAGTGCAGAAATATGTCGTTATTTTGATCATAAAGTAAAAAAAGTCGTTTTAGTTGATGACCACTTAAATGACATCCTGGCTTGGCAGCAGATACATAAAGCGTTAAGTTGTTATCCAGTTGCTGGACACTTTGAATTATCAGATTTTGATAAAACAGTTGATGTGTTATTGAAACCTGCTGGCAAGATTATGGCCTATTTATCAGCTAATGATAGCGTGGGCTTAGTGTTATCAGATTTGTCTTCTGGTGTTGAGGAGTCGAATTCAGATAGTACTTGGCCGGTTATGGCACAATTATGGAATAGTATCTATCCAAATAATGAAAAAAATTTGAAAAAACAAGATGTGTATATCAAAAGTAACACTACAAATCTTTGGTACAAGCCACAAGCGCTTGAGAAACTATTAGCTATTGAGCTTGATAGGGTCATGGAAATAGCAAATCAAGATACTGTGCTCATCGTTCAAAGCTTTACAAATTTATTACCTTATGCAAGTTGGGCTAATAGGTTTGATTTTAGATTATCACAATCGCAACCATTAACAGGATTTGAACTCCAAAGAATAGTTGCTGATCAAACAAGCCGACAAGTTGGGGTTTCAGATTCAGAAAATGTCGTATATCCAACAGTGGATAAGAAAACGAGATCTATATTTAGGAAACTGAAATCTCTTCAGAGAAAACTAAAAGGAATGAATGAGTAATATACAAT
>JAKDQI010000150.1 GCA_030454995.1 Pseudolactococcus plantarum
AAACCAGATGGGTGTTCTAGAAAACTCAATAAAAATAAGGAGATTCTTACCATGAAAAAAAGAAGCGGTTTAGTTAATGTGTTTGAAACATTCGGTCGAAGTTTTTTATTGCCTGTGTCCGTACTACCGGCAGCGGGTATATTAAAAGGTATTGGCTCAGCGTTTACAAATTCTAGCACAATTGAGATGCATCCTTGGATGGCAAATCAAACACTACAGATTATCATGGGTTTTATTACCATGATTGGCTCAGTTGCCTTTGATAATTTACCGGTTATTTTCGCGGTTGGTGTTGTCGTTGGTTTAGCAAAACAAGAAAAAGGTTCTGCTGCACTTTCTGGTTTATTGGGTTTTCTAGTTTTGCATAATACACTTCACTACCTACTCTCGGTAAGTGGTCAATTAGTTGATAAGGCTGCTAAAAATGGGGAAGAACTGATGAGTTTGCATATGCAGACGAATGTTCTGGGCATTCAGACAATGGACCTGAATGTATTCGGTGGTATTATCACAGGTATCGTAGTTTATTTAGTCCATAAAAAAGCCATCAAGATGCAAGTCCCACAAGTATTTGGTTTCTTCAGTGGACCGCGTTTGGTACCGATCTTGACAATTCCAGCAATGGCACTTGTTGCACTTGGTTTCTTCTTTATTTGGCCTTATGTTCAAGTTGGTATTACAGCATTATCATTCGCAATTCTTAAATCAGGTTATTTTGGTACTTTTGCCTACGGTGTCATTGAACGTCTCTTACTGCCATTTGGTTTGCATCATGGTTTGAACTGGCCAGTCCGGACAACAGAATTAGGTGGCATTTTTACAATCGATGGCCATCAATATGCAGGTACAATTAATGCCTATATGGCAGCACTTCAAAGTAAACTACCAATTGATCCAATGATTACAAGATTTTCTAGCGGTAAATTTGTCTATAATATGTTTGGTTTACCAGGTGCAGCATTGGCAATGTACATGGCTGCTAAACCTGAAAAGAAAAAAATGGTTGGTTCTTTACTACTAGCAGCTGCCTTGACGTCTTTCCTAACTGGTATAACTGAACCTCTTGAATTCACATTCTTGTTTGTTGCACCAGCACTCTACGGTGTACATGCTGTCTTAGTGGGTATTACGATGGTTATTACAAATATGGCTGGCGCTGCCTTCTTAACACCAACTGGACATGGTTTAATCAATTACTTGATTTATGGTGTGCTACAAGGTCCTAGAACACATTGGTGGTGGTTATTCATTCTTGGTGTTCCTTGCTTTATTATGTATTTCCTAGTCTTTAGTTTTGTCATAAAAAAATTCAATTTCAAAACACCAGGTCGTGAGGACGATGAGGAAACTGTTGCCTTGCACGGTAAAGATGAAGTCAGAGCTAAACTTGGTGTCAAAACACAAAAAGATCGGGATCAAAAAAATAATATGCCACCAATCCACGAACATGCGCTGGCATTGATTGAAGCTCATGGTGGTGAGGAAAATATTTCTGCAGTTGATGCGTGTATCACGCGCTTGCGGATTAATGTTAAAGACGAAGATCTAGTGGAAAAAGACAGAATTGTTAATCAGCTTAAAGCTATGGGATTCACCAAAAGTGGGATGCAAATGCAATCAATTTATGGTGGATACGCCAACCAACTTAAAATCGAGATTCAAAGTATTCTTGGATTAGGGGAATAGTAAATGAACAGTATAATCATCACCGATTTAGATGGCACTTTTGTTAAGGATAGTATTTCTGTGTCACCAGCGGATATATTAAAAATGAAAAAAATGCAGGAAGAAATGTTGATTGGTGTTGCAACTGGTCGAAGCCTAAAAGAAATCACCTATATCGAAGAACAGACAGGTATCAAATTTGATATAAAAATCGGATTTAACGGTGCTATTGTTGAAAGCTTTGGAAAAAAAATCGTAGACACAGCATTAGATGAAACTCTAAAAAATCAAATCATTGCGTTTTTGGTGGAACATCATATTAAGTTTGATGCTCTGGATGGTGAAGCGAGAATTGGCACATACTCTTCTGAAAACTTATCCAAAAGTTGGAATATGTCATTTCACTTACCGCCAAATGTCAAAGAAGCCTTAGAAAACACGAGAATTTATAAAATCAATATTAGGCCAAATCAAGATGAAGGCATACAAATTTTGGAGATGCTAAAAACAAAATTTGACTCAGTTGAAATTTGTCAATCTGGACCTGAACGGATTGAAATTACACCATTAAACATCACAAAAGGTAAGGCAATTGAACTTGTAAAAAAAAGTCATGAATTAAAGGTAGTCGCAGTTGGAGACTCTGAAAATGATATTGATATGTTAGCGTGTTCTGATTATGCCATTTGCATTGCGCATGCTTCTGAAGCAGTTCAAGCAGTATCCGATACTGTTGTGAATAATTTTTATGAAATTGATCTGTGATCTGACTCTCTAGAAAGGAACAAACTAAATGTTTTTCTCAAAAAAATCGAAAAGTTTACAAATTATGTCCCCGGTTGATGGGATTGTAGAGGCGATTGAAACTGTTAATGACCCAGTCTTTTCACAAAAAATGATTGGTGATGGCTTTGCTATTTTTCCTGAAAGTCAAGAAATTTATGCCCCAGTAAACGGGGTCATCACAAACATTTTCCCAACTAAGCATGCCTTAGGCATGGTTTCTGAAACGGGTGTTGAAGTGTTGCTTCATTTTGGCATTGATACAGTTGAGTTGAAAGGTGAACCATTCGAAATTTTGGTTAGAGAAAATCAGACTGTGACAGCTGACACGAAAATTGCTCTAATCGATTTAGAAAAAATTGCTGAGTTTGACAAAGAGCCTGATATCCTCGTGATTTTGACAAATCAAGATCAGTATTCAAGTATTGAGTTAGTCGCTTCTAATAAAGTAGCACATCAAGACACCGTTGCGAAGGTTTCTATAAAGTAAAGACTTTCAGATTTGATTAGTGCATCGCTCGACATTTCTAATTCAAAACTGAACCAGTCAACTAAAAGTCTAGAAGTTGTCATAAATGAAATATCTCAAGTTTGGATAACACACAGTTCAAAAAATACTTTGATGATACAAAGTATGCTATGAGATGATATGAAAACAGATTCGTAATCAACAAAAAATGCCTGATCATATGATTGTGATCAGGCATTTTAATATATGATTTTATTTCAACAAACCACGTTCACGATACCAGTGGTCTGGTTGCCAAACCCAACTCGTGTCATACTGTTCTAGTAAATCGAAACTTTCATCAGGACCCATTGAGCCTGATTGATAGGGATAAAGCGGAGATTTATCTGCTTGCCAAGTGCTAACGATTTGATCG
>JAKDQI010000151.1 GCA_030454995.1 Pseudolactococcus plantarum
GATATTAATATTAAAGTCATTCAGACAATGAATCTCATAGAGAAAACTTAATCTTTATCTTGATAAATTTCTTCTTTTAAAATGCAAATATAAGGTAAATTACGAAAATGTTCATCATAATCCAGACCAAACCCAACTAAAAATTCGTTTGGTAAACTAAACCCAACATAGTCAGCTTCAATCTCAACAACACGTCCTTCTGGTTTATCAACGAGTGTCACAATCTTCACTGAGTTTGCTTTTCGATGAAGTAGTAATTGTTTTAAATATAAAAGTGTTCGGCCGGTATCAATGATGTCCTCAACGATAATAATATCGCGACCCTCAACAGATGTGTCCAAATCTTTGACCATCTTGACTTCACCTGATGAACTTGTACCACCATGATAACTTGAAACAACCATAAAATCCATCTCAATATGTGTATCAATACGCTTGGTTAACTCTGCAAAAAAAGGTACTGACCCTTTCAAAATGGCAACCATAAGAGGATTTTTATCGTTATATTCCTCAGTTAAAATACGACCGATTTCACGTGATTTCTCACTAATTTCATCTTCAGTTACTAAAACTTGTTTAATTGTTTTTTCTAACATGGCTGCACTATCTCTTTTCCCTATAATAAAGTGTTCTTTTTATTTTAGCATGTTTCAGCGATTTACTCAAATCAGTAACAAGAACATCTAATACACCATAAATTTGATCATTTACAACTACCAGTGGATTCCCGCGTTTTTTTAGTGAAATCTTGTTATCAATAAAGTATCGACGTATTTTTTTATCAATACCGTTTACTTGTACACGATCACCAGATTCACGTTTTCTAATCATTATCTGCCCTTGTTCAGGCAGGTCGATTTGACTATACTTACCCTCTACAAATGGTGTCAGGGATGTTTCAAATTCAGTCGTATTTGAGCTTTCTTCGATATAAAAGTAGTAGCGATCTTTTACAAAACTATAATGAGCTGAGATAGCATTGAAATATTGTCCCTCACGATTAATGATGTATAGTAATTCATCAAATTGAGCTTTTGAAACTTCTAATAAAGGAAACTGACTGATATACTCTTGTAAAATAAAATACTGCATCTCAGATATTTCACGACCAAATTCGATTAAATCAATTTTTTCAGCCCCAGAAAAAGCTCTAGCACTATAACTCACAACAGTCATCGCCTTATCAATTTCTGCTATCAAACTTGCCAAATGATCCGAAAATTTTGGATTTTCTTTTTCAAAAGTAGGTAAATACAAGTTTCGCACACGATTTCTCAAATAAGTGTTCTCAGCATTAGATGCATCTTCAAAATAATCTGTCGTCTCAAACTCTGACTTTTCAAAAGATAAAAGAGGTCTAATCAGTTGTAAATGTGCAGTTTGTAGTCCAAAAGATTGGACCGATTTCATACTTGTCAAATGACGTAAACGAGAGCCTCGTATCTGTCTTATCAAAAAATTTTCTATCAGATCATTTTTGTGATGTGCAGTCACTAATGCTGAAATAGCATGTTCTATCATAATCGTCTCAAAAAATTGATACCTAAACTCTCTTGCTTTTTCCTCAGAAAAAGCACCTACATAATCTGCAGAGAAAAAAGGTATCCCTAAACGTTTCATTTTTTTGCTTAATTGGCTTTCTTCAACATCTGATTCTGGTCTTTGCTTATGATTCACATGCGCAACACTTAAGTTAATCCCTAGTGCATCTTTAGCTTCAAACAACCAATCAAATAAAGTCATTGAATCAATACCGCCAGAAACTGCAATCAGCACATGATTGTGTTGATCAAAGTACCCTGCCTCACCAATGACAGTTAAAAACTTTTGATATGCTGTCACTTCATCACCTCGTAAACATCTTTTGATATGTCTGCCAATACGTCATTACCTGTACTGTTACTCGTTTCTATCACTAAAATATATGGCGTATCAGCAAATATAACAGCGGCATCATGGTTGAATTCATCTGCGGTTCCGATTTTATGTGCGACTTTTACTGTTTTAGGTAAATTAGCCGGAATTCTTTGTGCATCAAAATCCGTCCCTACTAAAGCATCAAAACTTACACCACCTTCATGATAAAGTGCCTCTAGTACACGTCCAACCATTTCTGAGGAAGCTTCTCTCTCGACTGGATTCCAACTCTGACCAGAAATTGTTGTAATTTCTGATTGGAAATCATTTGAAAACTGGTTCGTTTCATAATAAGCAATCATATTACTTGCCACATTATCTGAATTTTTTGCAGTACGATTAATCAGATCTAACAAACTATAAGACTGATTATCTGCAATTTTTGGTAGAAAGCCTGTCCCTTCAGTTTGAAAGGCACCCGTAAATGAATTGACTAGCACGTTGTAACTTAACTGATCTGAAAGACTAATTTTACCCTCGTTAATCTTTTTTTGTGTCCAGTAAAGAATTGGCAACTTACTCAAACTTGCTGAATACATCATTTTAGAGGAATTGACACCAGATGTAAATCCGCTGTCAATATCTTTTACATATATTGACAGGTTATCTCGATTGTACTTTTGATTGAGCATTGTCTGTACAGCATCTAATTTAGGGTTTTTGGTTGTTACTTGATCAGCACTAATCCAGCCTTCTTTGCCATCATCAAGCAATACCCCGTAATAAGTTCCCCAATTTGTTGTGGCTATCTTACTTACTTTGAAACGATCACCTTTTATCGTCTTTTTGTAACTTTCATTGTCAAAAGTTGTAAACGGATTTTTCAGTATCTCTGAGTCTGATATCAGATACACTATTTGATTGGTATCTTTCATTGACGTAATAACATCAGAAATAATATCTGTTTGCGTATTTGCAACAAAACGACCATCTGCTAAGCTTATGGCCGTGGGTGATATACCTATAATTTTTAAATGCGTCTTAGCAGGAATTTTGGGTCCCTTAACAGTTAGACCCAAATCAGTATATGATTGTATCGCTTTGACATTCACTGCAGATTTGGGGATGTTAGACCAAGTTTTATCACTGAGACTTTGCGTTGCCGCTTTTGTATTCCCAAAATTTGTCATACTCTCCACTGTGAGCATTTTTGGAAATGGTAGCACTGCTGGTATGATCATCATGCCAAAAACAAGCCAACGTGTTAAATAGTTTATCTTATTTTTTATTTTGTCTTGCATTACCTAAAACCTTATCTATCATCTATAACCGTCATAAGTCTCTTACTTTTTGATTTTTAGTTTCTAATACTTTCAACGTTTCCAAAGTACTAGCTATTTTATGTTCAAATTTTTCTAAAAAATCTTCTGAAATTAAAGATAATTCTATTTTTTTATCATCTCGTATCAGTT
>JAKDQI010000152.1 GCA_030454995.1 Pseudolactococcus plantarum
GATGGAAGCTATCGTTAAACAACCAGGTGTTAAATCAATCATCGGTGGTGGTGATTCTGCAGCAGCGGCAATCAATCTTGGTTATGCTGATAAATTCTCATGGATCTCTACTGGTGGTGGTGCTTCTATGGAACTTCTTGAAGGTAAAGTATTGCCAGGTTTGGCTTCACTTACTGAAAAATAATCAAATAAAAACTGTTTACGGTCTCAGATTTGAGCTATAAACAGTTTTTTTATATGACATAATAAAAAAATTAGGATTTTGGTCCTAATTTTTTTGATTGCTATTTATCGTTTTTGAATATGGCGAGCGGATAAACTTTATTAACCGCGCGTGCGATAAACATGGCGATATTAAAATCAATTAGAGAGTGAATAAAGCCACCAACACTTAATATTAAAAGAAGTGAGCCTAGATTTCTACCATCAAGATGCGTAAAGCCAACAGTTAGTAAGAGATACACGATGGCAGTCTCAGCTAAGGTATGGATGAGTGCAATCACAACATTAAATACTTGAAATTTAACACCATGCGTATATTCTCTATGCTTCCAAAGGAAAGTTGAGCCTATCAAGGAAAAAATAACATGTGTTGCTGCACGAAACGTAATTTCGATAGGTAAACCAGAAATTAAGAAACCGAGTGCTGAGCCTAGTGAGACGACAACGGCTGCGAGTGGTGAAATCAACATGGCGATCATGATCGGAACATGGCTTGCGAGCGTAAAGCTAGCAGGTGGGATGACGATTTTAGGCATGACTTGCGGGATAAGGATGGCAAGTGCTGTTAATAATGCAGTAGTACTCAAAAGGCTAAGGCGAGCTCGGGTCTTAGTCATAGTTTAAACAACCTTTCTAACAAATGCGTCTGATGATATACCACGTTCAAGAATGAGGTTACACCATTCTTTTGCAGTCCATAAAGAGTGATCACGGTAATTACCACAAGATTCGATAGTTGTACCAGGGACATCAGACCATTCGATTTCAGTAGCGATTGCTTCAAGAGAAGATTTGATTACTTTAGCAATCGTTTCAGAATCGTGATCTCCCCACATGATCATGTGGAAACCTGTCCGACAACCAAATGGTGAAAAATCAATCAAGCCATCGATACGATCGCGAATCAGGCTAGCCATCAAATGCTCAATCGTATGTAAACCGCCTGTTGGAATTTCTTGTTCATTAGGCTGTACTAAACGCACATCAAAATTAGTGATGATATCACCTTTTGGTCCAGTTTCTGCACCAATTAAACGAACGTAAGGTGCTAAGACCTTTGTGTGATCAAGCTGAAAAGATTCTACTTCTGCCATGATATTCCTCCATTTCTTTATGCTTCATTATACTCCATGAACCCAATAATATCAAGGGATTATGGTGTTATCTAGGTAATTATGATTTATTAAAAAGTATGATAGTTTATTGGAGGAATAGTGAATTTAGGACTATAACATCAAAGTAAGTAATTTTGGCATGTCGGTAGACATTAATTTACCCTCTACCCCATCTTAAAGTTTCAATCACTATGGCATTTGATTTATTTTGTAAATAAAATGATAATTTCATGATAAAGGCGTGCAATTGATAGAAAGACTGTTTTTAAAATTTTCAATTCTTATTTATAAACGATATCATTTTATTGTGAGGAGATAGAAATGTCAAAATTAGCTGTTGAGACACTAGAAATTGGCGTATATTATAAGCGAGTTCGAAAAGAAAGGGGCTATACACTGGCTGACGTTGCGAAGTCTAGTGACTATCTTGATAAGTCACAACTATCCCGTTTTGAAAGTGGAGAAAATATGCTTTCTGCTGATAGATTTCTGGCTGCGATAAATGGACTAAATATGACTGTAACTGAATTTTTTTGCTTTGAGGTCAATTGAACCAAGCCACTATGGTATTTTTAGTAAAAAGATTATGTCGTATGTTATGGTAAGTGATATAACAGGTTTAAAAGGGTTGATAAAGCCAAAAGCTAGAATGAAAATGGATAAAATTTTCAATATTTTAGTTAAATCAGCTATCCTTGATATATCTCGCGAGAATTTGGTCACAAGTTCTGAGAAAAAAATTCTTGAAACCTATTGGTTAACTATCCCGTATTGGACATTTTTTGATATCAATATTTTTGGTATGTGTTTAGAAATTTTAGACCAGGAAGAAGTTTATGATTTGGGACAAGATATGTTAGCAAGTCATGAATTGACTCAAATTATCGCTTTTAATAGTGAAATCGTCAAAAAAACAGGGATAAATCTTTATGTGTATCTGATTGCTAAGGGTGGTATAGACGAGCTGAGAATATAGAAAAAGAGCTTAGTAAGTTGTTAATGAGTGGGACATGGAAGAAAAAATCTCGATACATATTTTTAAGAAATTTGCCCAATATAAAAAGAAAAAGCCCTGACCTTTTGAAAGCAGTTCAGGACGACATTCAGAGTTTGAAAAATTTGGGTGCAGTTGGCATCGCTAATCGATTTGCAATGGAGACAGGTGCTCTAGATGACGACACAGGTCGAGAAATTATCGATATTTTAATGAGTCTAGTCGGAGATGAGACAACACTAATCATCGCTACACATGATCCGCGTGTTTATAGTCGTGTCGACAGTGTATTGAACTTGTCATGATGGCAGTTAGTAGAAGTCTAAACCGATCAATACTTTGCTTATTTATAAAATGTTAATACTCCTTATCTTAAACTAGATTTTCCCGAGTTTCAGTGTTTGACTGCCTTATTAACAATTTTATTTGTGATTAGCTTATGGCTTTCTTTTAAAAGGAGGTAGTTTTATACTAATCATAAGGAATGATGGAGACGAGTTCTATGAAAAATATATCTATTATTAAGGTGGTCAGCATTTTGGAATATCGTATTTTTGATGGTTACCATTCTCATAGAGGATTTTACGTTAAATAAATTGATGAATATAATCAACAAAAAAATCAGTCCATCTATAGATCGGACTGATTTTTTTATCTGTTTCGTTCAAATTTGTGACTTTTATTGGAGAAATTCAAGGAAATAGCAGTGTCAAAGGCTCAAGTCTATATAACTTTATTTGGTGCATAAATTTGTTCTTCAATTCACTTGCTTGATTAATTCTTAGGTAACTATTAATGATGTTTTAGCTACCAAACATGATAAGTATAAAACGGTAAACACTTATACTGATACAATAAATGTATAATAACGAAAGGAAGTATAACAATTATGAATTGGTGGCATAACTGGGGTTATTGAGATATTACTTCAAAAAAGAAATTCTAAAAAATATATCAAACAATACTCCATTTAATTTTTAATACAATCACTT